>CALWUO010000004.1 GCA_944384745.1 uncultured Butyricicoccus sp. | reverse complement strand
CTTGGCTGGCGACGGCCTGGGAAGATAACTCATCGCTTACATTTAAAGCAGTAGCCAATTATGGTTGCTGCTTTTTTACTTTATACAACTTGTATTTTATTCAAATTTCAATGTTTACAAAGTTTTTTGTTTTGTTTGTTGATATATTGTGGTATAATGATATACAGTATTGTAAATGATAAGAAATATTGAGAGGCTGATAACATGGCTAAACTTTTAGATAAGATTTTCGGTACTTATTCAAGCCGAGAACTAAAAAAACTATATCCTATTGCAGATAAAGTTATGGCTTTAGAAGATGAGTATAAAGCGTTGTCCGATAAAGAATTAAGAGCAAAAACAGATGAATTTAAAAAGCGTTACCAAGATGGTGAATCCCTTGATGATTTATTACCAGAAGCTTTTGCTACTTGTAGAGAAGCGGCTGACCGTGTGCTTGGTATGCGTCATTATCGTGTACAAGTTATAGCTGGTATTGTTCTGCACCAAGGCAGAATTGCGGAAATGCGTACTGGTGAAGGTAAAACCCTTATGGGTACACTTCCAGCATATTTAAATGCACTTACTGGCAAAGGTGTGCACATTGTAACCGTAAATGATTATCTTGCAAAACGTGACTCCGAATGGATGGGTAAGCTTTACCGTTTTCTTGGTCTAAGTGTAGGTCTTGTAATTCATGCAGTAGAACCTGCTAAACGTAAAGTCATGTATGATGCAGATATTACTTATGGTACTAATAATGAATTTGGTTTTGACTATTTGCGTGATAATATGGCAATTTATATGTCTAATCGTGTTCAGCGTGAACATGCATTTGCTATTGTCGATGAGGTTGACTCAATTCTTATTGATGAAGCTCGTACACCGCTTATTATCTCTGGTCAGGGTGATAAGTCAACTCAGCTTTACCAAATTGCAGACCAGTTTGCCGCTAGACTGACTTCTATTGTAGTTAAAGAAGTTGATGCTAAGGAAGAACAGGACGATATTGAAGCAGATTATATTATTGATGAAAAGGCTAAAACTGCAATATTAACTCCTAAAGGTACAGCTCGTGCAGAGGCTTATTTTAAAATTGATAATTTAAATGACCCAGAAAATTCTACACTTCAGCACCATATCAATCAGGCTATTAAAGCTCGTGGTGTTATGCAACGTGATGTTGACTATGTTGTTAGAGATGGTCAAATTATTATCGTTGATGAATTTACTGGTCGTTTGATGTTTGGTAGACGTTATAATGAAGGTTTACATCAGGCTATTGAAGCTAAGGAAGGCGTAAAAGTTCAGCATGAGTCCAAAACACTTGCAACTATTACTTTCCAGAATTTCTTCCGTCTGTATCGTAAACTTTCAGGTATGACAGGTACTGCTCTCACTGAAGAACAAGAATTTAGAGATATTTATAAATTGGACGTTATTGAAATTCCTACAAACCGTCCAATCGCTCGTAAGGATAACCCAGACTCAGTTTATAAAAATGAAAAGGGTAAAACTATGGCAATTATTCGTAAGATTGAAGAATGCCATGCAAAACAGCAACCTATTCTTGTTGGTACTGTTTCTATTGAAAAATCCGAAGAGCTATCAAAATTATTAAAGAAAAAGGGAATTAAGCATACAGTGCTTAATGCCAAATATCACGAGAAAGAAGCAGAAATTATTGCACAGGCGGGCAAGCTTGGTGCAGTAACTATTGCTACTAATATGGCTGGTCGTGGCACAGATATTATGCTTGGTGGTAATGCTGAATATTTAGCTAAGGAAGACCTTAGCAAAGCTGGCTATCCAGAAGAAATTATTGCTGAAGCAGTAGGTCATGCAGATACAGACAATGAGCAGATTTTAGAAGCTCGTAAAATGTATAATGAGTCATATAAGAAATACAAAGCACAAATTGATATCGACGCTGAAAAAGTGCGTGAGGTAGGCGGTTTATATATTTTAGGTACAGAACGTCATGAATCACGTCGAATTGATAACCAGCTTCGTGGTCGTGCAGGTCGTCAGGGTGACCCTGGAGAATCCTCTTTCTATATCTCAATGGAGGATGATTTAATGCGTCTGTTTGGCTCTGAGCGTATACAGGCTATGATGGATACACTTGGTATAGAAGACGATGAACCTATTGACCAAAAGATTTTATCTGGTGCTATTGAGAACGCACAGAAAAAGGTTGAGTCAAGAAACTATGCTGTTCGTAAACACGTTTTGGAATATGACGATGTTATGAATAAACAACGTGAGATAATTTATGGTCAACGTTTAAAGGTTTTATCTGGTGAAGATGTAAGCAATAATATCAAGGGTATGATTGATGATACTATTGAGCGTGCAGTAGATGCTTCCGTAGGTGAACAAAAGGTTATCACAGATGAAATGCTTGAGCAGATTAAACGTCGTTTTGTAGGGCTGTTTATAATGCCTGATGCACTCACTTATACACCAGAAGAAAAAGATGATTTGACTGCTGATAAGCTCAAAAATGAGCTAAAAGAAAAAGCTCATCAGGTTTATGAGGCAAAAGAAAACGCTCTTGGTTCACAGATTATGCGTGAACTTGAAAGAGTAGTGCTTTTAAGAAATGTAGATGCAAAATGGATGGACCACATTGATGCTATGACTGAGCTTAGAAACGGAATTGGACTTCGTGCATATGGTCAGTATAACCCAGTAATCGAATATAAGCGTGAAGGCTTTGATATGTTTGATGCAATGATTGATTCTATCCGTGAAGATACAGTCCGCATGATTTATCTAGCACAGGTTAGAAAACAAGAAGCTCCACATCGTGAGCAGGTAGCAAAAGAAACTAATGCAATAGGTGCAGATGATGGTTCTGTTGAAGACCAACCAGTTAGATTAGAAAAAACTGATATAATTTCATAAATATAAGCCGTCCTTGTTCAGTCAAAGACGGCTTTTTAATATGTTTTAGGTTTTATTACAAAGTTTTTGTATAAGCTTATGAACGGTTGTAATTTCAGTTATTTCGCCTACACGTTCGCCACAGAATACAAGTCCGCCTTCGCCTAAAGCAGAGGTGAAAAGTGCATCAGATAGGCAATAACGTGTGGTCTTAGGGTCGCATATACCAGTCATGCAACCATAGCAATGTTCAACTTTTATTCCATCTGTGTCATAAGCGTTTTTAACAAAATCGGTGTTAACTGCACGAGCAGGAAACCCAGTAGGGCTTAAAATAATTCTTACATCTTCAGGTTTTGCGTTTACATAAGTTTGTTTAAAAGCATCACTTGCATCACATTCTTCAGTAGCCACAAAAGCTGTGCCAATTTGAACACCAGAAGCACCTAGTTTAAATACACGCTCTATATCTTCATGTGAATTTATACCACCAGCCGCAATAACAGGGATTTTTACATTGTGCTTTTGCTCAAAATCGTGTACAAAATTTACAACATCAGTAAGAGCTTCATCAAGTGTCTGCATAGTACCATTTATTAAATCTTCCATTTTAAAACCCAAATGACCGCCAGCTTTATGACCTTCTACAACCACTCCATCTGGTATACGATTATCTTTTTTTAGCCAGCTAGTAAGAACTAGGCGACAAGCACGTACAGAAGAAACAATAGGCATAATTTTAGTTTTACTATTTTTAACAAGTTTTGGGAGTGCCAGAGGCAGACCAGCACCAGAAATAATTAAATCAATACCATGTTTAACTGCTTCAGATACATATTCATTGTAATGAGGGTCAATAGACATAAAATTCATACCTATAATACCATTAGGAGAGAGTTTGCGAGCTTTTGCAATTTCTTCACCTATGGCTTTTAGATTAGCTTTTATAGGATTTTTTTTAAAATTTGGGTCACGGAAACCGATTTGCACACCAGATATAACACCTATACCGCCTTCATTTGCAACAGCACTTGCAAGTTTAGAAAGAGAAACGCCTATGCCCATACCGCCTTGAATAATTGGCAGTTTAGCTGTTAAATCACCAATAATAAGTGGTTTCATTTTCAAACACCTCATAAAAATAGTTAGATTTTCAAAATATATAAATATTATATCACTTTAATATTTGAAAATCAAATTGAATTTACTTAAATTGGAAATACAAAAATCCCAGTCTTAAATAGACTGGGATAATTTTTTTAGTTTGAAACTGCACATTCTCCATCAGTATTGTGCAATAAATTTAAACCATGTGAAATAGTATCCATAAAAACTGCCATACTTTCAGCAACAGCTTTAGGACTGCCAGCAAGGTTTATTATAAGTGTATTTCCTCTTATAACACTGACACCACGGCTTAACATAGCTCTTTTAGTTATTTTCATGCTTTCTGCACGGATTGCCTCTGCAATGCCAAAAGCGTTTTTATCAGCAACAGCAAGAGTTGCTTCGGGGGTAATATCTCTAGGTGAAAAACCAGTTCCACCAGTGGTTAAAATTAAATCACAGTGTTTATTATCGCATAAATCTATAAGTGTATTTTCAAGTAAAGATTTGTCATCTGGAAGAAGTCTATATATAGCTGGTGCATAATTTTGTGGCAACAGTTCGGCTATTTTTTTACCGCTTATGTCTTCACGCTCACCAATAGAACCTTTATCACTTAAAGTTATAATTGCAACTTTATATGCTATATGCATTTGCATACCGACAGAAATTTCACCACCACGCAAAATTCTTGCAAAAACGCCTTGTTTTGGCATTATACAGTCGCCTACACGTTGACGAATTGCACAATCATGATGACATTCTTTTCCGATTTGAGTTATTTCAAGCACTGCTTCACCACATCTTAGACAAGTTCCAACAGGCAATTTAGCAAAATCTATACCATCAACAAGAAGATTTTCACCAAATGCACCATCATTAACATTAGCACCTTTTTTGTTAAATTCATCAACTTTATCAGCACTTAATAAACTCACTTGTCTATGCCAGTTTCCAGCATGAGCATCATCTTTCAAGCCCCA
This sequence comes from uncultured Butyricicoccus sp., assembly GCA_944384745.1. Classification (GTDB taxonomy): domain Bacteria; phylum Bacillota; class Clostridia; order Oscillospirales; family Butyricicoccaceae; genus Butyricicoccus_B. The sequence goes on along the minus strand of CALWUO010000004.1, from coordinate 107,998 downwards.
ATTTTCTATTAAAGTTCCATGCTTTACATTTACCTTTTCCGTACCTTTAGTAGGGCTTATGCAAACAGCAGTAATAGTTGGCATTGTTTAATCCTCCATACGTTTCCAAGTGCCAGACGCACCACCAGACTTAGTATTTAAACGAATATCACAAATTTGCATACTTCGGTCTATTGCTTTACACATATCATAGATTGTGAGAAGAGCCGCAGAAACAGCATGTAAAGCTTCCATTTCAACACCAGTTTGACCATTACAAGCGGTTTCACAAGTGCAGTGAATACATTTTGTTTTATGGTCTGGTGTAAAGGTTATATTACAGCGTGTAAGTGAAATAGGGTGACAAAGGGGGATAATATCGCTTGTTTTTTTTGCTGCCATAATGCCAGCAATGCGAGCAACACCAAGCACATCACCTTTTTTAACAGTACCATTCATAATGGCGGAAAAAGCTTCATTATTGACTTTTATATAACCCTCAGCTATTGCAATCCTGTTTGTCAAAGGTTTCGAGCCTACATCAACCATATGAGCATTACCAAATTCATCAAAATGCGTTAGTTTGCTCATGATTTAATGCCCCTTTCCAAAACCACAATTAGGATAAGTACATATATCACAGTTAAGACAAAGACCACCTTCACCAAGAGCTGAAAGCGTGTCAAGGCTTACAGGTATATCAGCCATAAGATAAGGTAAAATTAAATCAAATACAGTGCGTTTAGCGTACATTACACAGCCAGGCAGACCACAAACAGGAATTTTCTTATCACCATAATAGCTAAGTAAAAACATAGCTCCAGGGAGAACTGGAGAACCATAACTTATTATATCAGCACCAGTATTTTTTATTGCAAGAGGCGTTTTGTCATCTGGGTCAACGCTCATACCACCAGTGCAAACAACAATATTAGCACCCATTTCAATATGTTTTAAAATTTGTTTGGTTGTTTCGGTGTTATCATCACCAACTAAAACAGGTTCAAAAACATCAGCACCAAATTCTTTAAATTTTTCTATAACTACACTAGAAAATTTATCTTCAATAAGCCCTTTTTTTACCTCATTGCCAGTTACCAAAATTGCCACTTTTTTATATTTAAAAGGTGTAATTTTAAAAATAGGTGTATCACCAGCGATTTTTTTAGCAGCATCAAGTTTTTTTTCATCTATAACAAGCGGCATAACACGAGTGCCAACTAACTTGTCACCTTTTTTAACATAGGTGTTGCCATGACGAGACGCAATCATAATTTCACCTAAACTATTAAGCTGTTTGAGAACCTGTCTGTTAACCTCAAAAAAACCATCACAATCGGCAAAAAGTTCAATTTTACCTTCTTTTGTTTCGCTTCTGGTCATATGTTCATTTTGACAAAGGGAAACAAGTATTTCTGCACCTTCATCTTCATGTAAAGAACCTTCTTTTTTCTCCCATACATATAGATTTTCTTTACCCATAGAAAGTAAAACTGGTATATCTTCCTCGGTAACTACATGCCCCTTGCGAAATCTTGCACCCTTATATTCATTAGGTATAATTTGTGTTAGGTCATGGCAAAGTATATGACCAACAGCAGAAACGGTTTTCACCTGTTTCATTTATAAAATCTCCTTTTTAACAAGTTCTGTGCAGTAGTCAAAATATTCATCAAGAGAGAACGCCTCAGGGTCAGCTAAATATTGAAGTGTAGCCCCTTCCATCATGGAAACCATAACAGCAGCAAGCAGTTTACGACGGTTTTCAGGTAGATTGGAAGCAAATTGACTAAGCATGCGTTCAATTTCCATACGCCAGTTGGTAAAGGAGCGACAAACTTCACTACGTATAACATCATCAATACGAGCTTGAGCCCAAAACTCTATTTCTGCATAATCATAACGAGGGTCATTTAAAATAAAATCTTTTTTCTGAGCCCAGAAAGTTTCTAATTGACCATCTAATGTAGAGTTATCACCAGCTAAGGTTTTTCTTAAATCAATACAGTGTTGTAAAACCTTTTTTTGCACAGCTAATAACAGTTCATGTTTAGATTTATAGTAATAATGAATATTAGATTGGAAAAGACCAGCTTTTTCAGCAACAAGAGCCATACGCACACCGCTTAGAGTTTTCTCCTCCAAAACATCAAATGTTGCATCTAAAATTCTCTCCTGAGTACATTCTTCAGGTGGAATATCTTTTCTACGCATTTATGTTTCACCTCATAAAAAAATATATGCACCATAAAAGGTGCGGTAAGAGTTTCTATTTATAAAAATATTATATCAAATATTAAATGTTTTGTCATCTGTTCAAAGTGTTATAAACATCAAAATAGTCATATATTTTGTTGCATTTTGCAAAAAATAAAAAAATAGCAAAAAAATTTTAAATGAGTTATTGTAAAATAAAGAAATTTTTATTAAAATAGAAGATGAATTTTAATTTTAGGATATGAATTTTTATGTTGACTAGAGGGGAGTTTTTCGCATGAAACAAATTGGATTTGACAATGATAAATATCTTGCAATGCAGTCTGAACATATTAAAAATCGCATTGCACAGTTTGGTGGAAAGCTGTATTTAGAGTTTGGTGGTAAGCTTTTTGACGATTATCACGCATCAAGAGTGTTACCAGGTTTTGCTCCAGACAGCAAAGTGCGTATGCTAACCCAGTTGAAAGATGATGCAGAAATAGTAATAGCAATTTCTGCAGGAGATATTGAGAAAAATAAAGTCCGTTCAGACCTTGGCATTACTTATGATGTAGATGTATTAAGACTTATTGATGCTTTCCGTGGCATTGGTCTATATGTGGGAAGTGTAGCAATTACACAGTATTCAGGTCAGCCAGCTGCTGATGCTTTTAAAAAACGCCTTATTGCATTGGGTGTTGATGTATATATGCATTATCCAATCGCAGGATATCCAAGCAATGTATCGCTTATTGTTTCTGATGAGGGTTATGGCAAAAATGAGTACATAAAAACCACAAGACCACTTGTTGTAGTAACTGCCCCTGGCCCTGGTTCAGGTAAAATGGCTACTTGTTTGTCACAGCTTTACCATGAGTACAAGCGTGGAGTTAGTGCAGGCTATGCAAAATTTGAAACATTCCCAGTATGGAATTTACCTTTAAAGCACCCTGTAAATGTTGCATATGAAGCAGCAACAGCGGATTTAAATGATGTCAATATGATTGACCCATTCCATTTGGAAACATACAATGTTACAACAGTAAACTATAATAGAGATGTTGAGATTTTCCCAGTAGTAAATGCGATTTTTGAAAAGATTGCAGGGGAAAGCCCATATCATTCACCAACAGATATGGGTGTAAATATGGCGGGTAACTGTATTATTGATGATGATGTTTGTAAAAAAGCATCTTGTCAGGAAATTATCCGCAGATATTACCAAGCTCGTTGTGACGTTCGCATGGGTAGAGCAGATGAAAGCTGTGTTCAGAAAATAGAGCTACTTATGAACCAGATGAAGATTTCATCAGATGATAGACCAGTAATTGCAGCCGCAGAACAACTTGCAGAGCAAACAGGAAATCCTGCAACAGCTATTGAGCTTGAAAATGGAAAGATTATCACTGGAAAGACATCTTCTCTACTTGGTGCATCAGCAGCCGCACTTTTAAATGCACTCAAGGAATTAGCAGGCTTACCAGATGAAATGCATTTACTCCCACCGCTGATTATTGAGCCAATTCAGCAACTAAAAATCAAAGGTTTAGGCAATCATAACCCTAGATTGCATACAGATGAAGTTTTAATTGCATTGTCTATTTCAGCGGCTACCAATCCAGCAGCCGACCTTGCAATGCAACAGTTATCAAAACTAAAGAGCTGTGAAGTTCATTCATCTGTTATTTTAGCACAGGTAGACGAAACTTTATTTAAAAAGCTAGGTATGAATTTAACCTGTTCACCAGTACACCAAACAAAGAAACTTTATCATAAGTAATTTAAAAGCGAGAGGTTTTAGACCTCTCGCTTTAGTTTTAGCTAATAGTGATTGTATATTTATCTTTTCTTGCACCAGCAAGCGATTCTATTAAAGGTTTAATTGCAGCTTTAGCCCTTTCAGAGGTATCAAATAACAGACCATTTGTTGTAGCTTTTGTTTGGGCTACTGGTTGTTGAGTGGTTTGAAAACCTGCAAAGTCTGTTAAGGTTATGTTTTCAAAAGAACCATTATTTGAGTTATAAACAGCGACAGAGTTTTCTGTTATTTCATTAGACTCAATACTTGCTTCAGGCAAAGTAATATTTACTTTTGAACCGCTAACTTCAACTTTGATTTTAGACGCATCAATATATGAAGTAATTACACCATCATAACTAATTGTAAGATTGGAATAATCTGAGGCATCAAAACCATAAAAGTCATCAACTGCATCAAATTTAGTTATATTTGTATAATGATAATTGGTTTTTGAGATATCAGAAATAGAAGCTAACTGAGTAGTTATATTGTCTTTGGTTAATTTAGTTCCACGACCTTTTCCCCATGAAGCACCCATAGAAAAAATAATAAGAAAAATAGCTAAGATAATGCCAAAAACAATAAGCATGCGTTGCATAGCGACTTGCTTTTTAGTTTTTTTACGATGTTGAGGAGGTCGAGAACCATTATTAGGTTTACGGTTTGGGTTATTAGATGGCTGACGTTGTGGTTGTCTTGGGTTTACAGAAGCCGTATTTTTAACTTCAACATTGCCTAAATTTTGGGTATCAATACGCCCTGAATTTTGATTTTCTTGCATAAATGCACCTTCAATCCTTTCTTTTTACCTCTTTTTAAAATGAAATAATTTTGTCACCCATAATAACAGCATCTACTGAGCCTATAAGCTTTTTGCCTGTAAATGGAGTGTTACAGGACTTCGACTGATAATTAGTGTAAATCTTTTCTTTGTTCCAGTCAAGAAGTACAAGTTCAGCTTTATTGCCGATTTTGATTTCTTTGTTTTTAAGTCCATAAATTTCAGCGGGATTTTTACTCATACATTCAAGTAACTTTATTTTGCTCATTTTGCCAGTTTGTACAAGAGTTGTATTGCAAACTGAAAAAGCAGTTTCAAGACCAGTTATACCAGATGGGGCTTTTGCAAATTCTCTGTTTTTCTCATCAGTTGTATGAGGAGCATGGTCAGTCGCAATCATATCAATAGTACCATCAATTAAAGCATCAATGAGAGCTAGTCTATCATGTTCTTTGCGAAGAGGTGGGTTCATACGAGCAAGTGTGCCATGTTGTAAAACATCATCTTCAGTTAAAGAAATATGATGAGGTGTAACCTCTGCATATATTTTACCGCCCATTTTTTTACCGTAGCGTATAAATTCGGCAGAGCGAGCAGAAGAAACATGTTGAAAAACAACTTTTGCACCAGTATCAAGAGCAAGAGCGATATCACGAGCAATCATAACTTCCTCAGAAATAGGCATAGCACCAGCAACACCGAATTTTTCAGCGGCTTTAGAGCCATAGTTTACACCAGCAGATGGCACAAACTCTGGAGCTTCTTCATGAAAAGAAAGGATAGTGTCATGTTTAACCGCCATTTGCATAGCTTTAAATACAAATTCAGCACTTTTAAGCGGTACACCATCATCAGTAAAACCAACCGCACCAGCATCAAGTAAAGCACCAAAATCTGTCACTTGCTGACCTTTAAAACCTGTAGAAATGGCACAAGCTTGTAAAACATTTATGCTGTCTTTTTTCTCATTTATTTTATCCTGAATATATTTAAGTGTTTGAAGGTTATCACAAATAGGCAAAGTATTAGCCATACATACAACAGTAGTGTATCCACCAGCCGCAGCGGCATTCATTCCAGTGTGAATGTCCTCTTTTTGGGTTTGTCCAGGGTCACGAAAATGAACATGAGTATCAACAAAACCAGTTGAAATTGTTCGGTTCATAGCGTCAAGAGTTTCACAGTCATAATTTATATTATCTGCGATATTTTCTATAATTCCATTATCATTTATTAAAATATCGCTTTTCTTATCAAACCCAGTGTAAGGGTCTAAAATATGTGCATTTTTAATAAGTAGCATGGTTTTTAACCTCCTATTCATTACATTTGATGGTCAAGAGTTATTATTGCATTATAGCGTTTATCACGGTTTTTAAGCCCAGAGCGAATATTTTTTATAAGCTCCTCAGCCTTTGATTTTTGATATTCAAAAGGTGCAACAACATCAAAAATTATATTTATATTTCTTTCACCATCAACAATACGAAAATCATGCATAGTAAGTCTTCCATCAATTTCATTTAAAACCGAAAGAGTAACTTTTTTAATTTCATTTACATGTTCATTATCAATAGCCACAGGGTCCATATGGATTACAAGAAAAACGCCAGTTTCTTTCCAAACGGCTTTTTCAGCCTCGTCAATGACCTCATGTATTTGCACAAAATTTGCAGTATCAGGAACTTCAGCATGTATAGAAGCTAGTGACTTACCCGCACCATAGTTATGAATAATAAGGTCATGCACTCCAACAACGCCATCAAAATTTAAAACAATATTTTCAATGTTTTTAGCTATATCAGGGTCAGCAGCTTGACCGATAAGCGGACTTAAAGTATCTTTTGCAATACCTATACCAGAATATAAAATAAAAATTGCAACAATAAGACCAATATAACCATCAACAGGCAAACTTGTAAAGCGGGAAGCAATCATTCCGACTACAACAACAGATGTTGTAATAACGTCATTTATTGAGTCCTGCATAGTTGCAAGTAGAACGGTGGAATTTATACGTGTTCCAAGTTCTTTATTAAAAATACCCATCCAAAGTTTAACTAAAATAGAGATAGCTAAAATTAAAAGTAAAACAGGGGAAAATAGCACGGCTTCAGGATTTAATATTCTATCTATAGAAGACTTTGCAAATTCAAGACCGACAACCCCTATAAAAAAGGCAACAAGTAAACCCGCTAGATATTCGGTTCTACCATAACCAAAAGGGTGGGTTTCATCAGGAGCTTTATTTGCAAGTTTAAAGCCAAAAAGTGATATTACAGATGAAAGAGCATCAGATAGATTGTTAACCGCATCAGCCGCAATAGAGATAGATGAAGTTATAAGACCTATTGACAACTTAACTAAAAATAAAAATATATTGCAAATAATGCCGACAGTTCCCGCTACAATTCCATAACGTTCACGCACAACAGCATTTTTAACATTTTCATAATCAGGTATAAATTTTTTTATAATAAATTTAGTCATAAAACAAAGCCTCTCAAAAGAATTACAAACTTACAAAAGATGGTAAGAAATCTTTTGTATAGAGAAAAATAAGAGCTATAATTTGCAATATAAATATAGCAGGAATACCCCACATAAATCTTTTATGTAAGGTTTTATGATGAAAAATTTTCATAGCTCCATAAACAGCAGGACAACCACCTAGTATACAGCATATAAAAAAATTACGCTCTGGTATTCTCCACTGGTTTTTTTTAGCACGTTTTTTATCAGTTACAACAAAAATTGCACCAATAATATTGACTAATAATAAATAAATCGCTAGAAAAAGCACAAAAAACGACCTTTCAAATTTTCATGTATTCAGTTTATTATAACATAAATTGTATAAAACGTCAGTCTTTTTTAGAAATTTAGAAAAATAAGAAAAAAAGATACTGCAATATAAATTGCAGTATCCCAAAAAATTAAATTGCCTCGTGGAAAGTACGTTTAATAACTTCTTCTTGTTGTTCACGGCTTAGACGGTTAAAGTTTACCGCATAACCAGAAACACGAATAGTCAAAGTCGGATATTTTTCTGGGTGGTCTAGTGCATCAATAAGAGTTTCTCTTTTAAATACATTGACATTTAGATGATGAGCACCTTGACCGAAATAACCATCAAGTATAGATACAAGATTAGCTTCACGTTGTTCTAGTGTTTTACCAAGTGCATCAGGTACAATAGAGAATGTATTAGAAACACCATCTTGACAAATATCACGATAAGGGATTTTTGCAACAGAGTTTAGAGAAGCTAAAGCACCATTTATATCACGACAATGCATAGGGTTAGCACCTGGGGCAAGAGGTTCACCCGCTTTACGTCCATCAGGAGTAGTGCCAGTTTTCTTGCCATACATAACATTAGAAGTGATAGTAAGAGCAGAAAGAGTATGCTTTGCACCACGATATAATGGGTGTTTTTTAAGCTCATTTGAAAACTTAGTTACAATATAAACTGCTTCATCATCAGCTCTATCATCATCATTACCATACTTAGGGAAATCACCTATTGTTTCAAAATCAACAGCTATTCCTTGTTCGTTGCGAATAGGTTTTACAGTAGCATAACGAATTGCACTAAGTGAGTCAGCCGCAACAGATAAACCTGCGATACCATAAGCAGTCAATCTGCCTACATGTGTATCATGTAAAGCCATTTGACTTGCTTCATAAGCGTATTTATCATGCATAAAGTGAATGATATTTAAAGTATCAGTGTAAAGCTCTGCATTATAAGCTAAAACTTTGTCAAGATTTGCACGAACCTTTTCATAATCCAACACTTCATCAGTTATAGGCTCAATATTAGGAATAACTTTTATACCTTTCTTTTCATCTACACCGCCATTTATAGCGTATAGCACAGATTTAGCCATATTACATCTAGCACCGAAGAACTGCATTTGTTTACCCACTTTCATAGCGGATACACAACAAGCAATAGCGTAATCATCACCATAGATTGGACGCATTACATCATCGTTTTCATACTGAATAGAGTCGGTGTCAATAGACATTTTAGCACAGTAAGTTTTAAAGGTTTCAGGCAGATGTTCAGCCCAAAGCACAGTTAGGTTAGGTTCTGGAGCAGTGCCAAGGTTTGTAAGTGTATGAAGATAACGGAAAGAGTTTTTAGTTACAAGTGGTTTTCCATAGATAGTCATACCGCCAATAGATTCTGTTACCCATGTAGGGTCACCGCCAAATAATTCATTATATTCTGGTGTACGCAGATGACGAATTAAACGCAGTTTAATAATAAATTGGTCAATGAGTTCTTGAGCACCTTGTTCATCAAGAATACCTGCATCAAGGTCACGCTGAATATAAATATCAAGGAATGTGGAAGTTCTACCAAGAGAAGTAGCCGCACCATTATTTTCCTTTGTACCTGCAAGATAGGCAAGATATAGGAATTGAACAGCTTCATGTGCGTTTTTAGCAGGCTTAGAAAGGTCAACACCATAACGCATAGCCATATTTTTAATTTCGCCTAAAGCACGGATTTGCATAGATACTTCTTCACGCAGACGTATGCGTTCTTCGGTCATTTCGCCATCAATTTCATCTAAATCAGCTTTTTTAAATTCAATAAGTTGGTCAATACCATAAAGAGCAACACGACGATAATCACCGATAATACGACCACGACCATAAGCGTCAGGCAGACCTGTTAAAAGACCAGCAGAACGAGCAAGGCGAGTACGCTTAGGGTAAGCGTCAAATACACCATCGTTATGAGTTTTTCTATATTCAGAAAAATGCTTTTGAATTTCAGGGTTTAAATGATAACCATATTGTTCAAGGGAAGAGGTAGCCATACGCATACCGCCATATAGATTTACAATTCTTTTTAGCGGTGCATCTGTTTGTAAACCGACAATAACTTCATTGTCTTTATCTATATAACCAGCTTCAAAATTATCAATACCAGAGATTATATTAGTTTCAACATCTAATATACCCTTTTTCATTTCCTCTAAAATAAGTTTTTCGCATTTTTCCCAAACAGCCTTTGTTTTATCAGTAATAGGGGCTAAAAAGCTGTCATCACCAGTATAAAGAGTATAGTTTTTCTGAATAAAAGAGCGTACATCTACTTCACGCTGCCAGTTACCAGACTTAAATCCATTCCATTGTTCAAAATTCATCATTTGACATTACCTCCAAATTCGCTAAAAAATTCTGTTTGTAAGGCTTTACAAACATCTTTGTCCATTGCGGGTACACCTTCAAGAGGATAAGGAATACCCATAGATTTATATTTGTTTACACCTAAAAGGTGATAAGGTAGAAGTTCTACTTTTTTTACATTGGGTAAAGTTTTAATATAATCCTTTAATCCTTGTATATGCAATTTACTGTCAGTTATTTCTGGAATTACAACATGACGTACCCAAATAGGAGTATTATTTTTTTTGAGTGCATCAACAAAGGCTAGAGTTTCGCCTATATCACAACCAGTTAGTTTAAGATAACCGTCAGAAGTATAGTGTTTGACATCATATAAAACAAGGTCGGTGTACTCAAGAATATTATCATAATTTCCCAAACCGACACCCGCTGTATCAATACATGTGTTTATACCATTTTGTTTGCATAACTTTAATGTTTCGGTTAAAAACTCAGGTTGTAGTAAAGGCTCACCGCCAGAAAAGGTAACACCACCATCTGATTTATCATAATAAGTTTTAAATCTAAGCAGTTTTTTTACAAGTTCTTCAGGGGACATTTCAACTTTACCGCATTTAGTCCAAGTGTCAGGGTTATGGCAGAACTGACAACGCAGTTTGCAGCCTTCAAGAAAAACAACTGAACGAATACCAGGGCCATCTACAAGCCCCATAGACTCAAAAGAGTGAATAAAACCATTAGCCATAGATTACCTCCATTTTGGGTACAAAAAAAGCCTTTTGGTGTGCCCAAAAGACATAAAAAGCCGAATGGACACAAAAAACATGTTAGCCCAGACGGTCGGCATATACAGCAGTCATACTCCATGTGGTAAACCCCACAAATCCGTCAGTCATATGACCTGTTCACTGCTAATATCATATAGAAAGAATAACTTTTTGTCAACAAGTTAAAACAAAACAAAAAATTTTTCAGCACTAGATACAAATTATATATTTATTTAATGTATATAAATTAAGCAAGTATCCAAAAAAAGAAATACCACTAGATATTGTGCCTAATCTAGTGGTAAACTCTTGTATATAGTGCATTTATCATTTAGTCTTAACTACTGGCTGAGGTTTAGGAAGATATAACTTGTTTATCTCTGGCACAGCCTCAAGGAAACATTTAAGCAAATCAGGATTAAAAACACCACATTGACCATCTATAATCATTTCTATGGCTGTGCGTGAATCAAGAGCATCTTTGTAAACACGTTTACTTATAAGTGCATCATATACATCAGCAATAGCAACAATTTGAGCCCAAATAGATATTTCGTCACCTTTAAGTCCATCAGGGTAGCCGTTGCCGTCCCAACGTTCATGATGATGACGTGTTATATCAAGTGCATAAGGATATGCTTGTAAGCGGTGCATTTGTGGTATGCTTTCAAGCAGTTCATAACCCTTGATTGTGTGGGTTTTCATTATTTCAAATTCTTCTGGGGTTAGTTTACTTGGTTTATTAAGAATTGAATCAGGTATAGCAATTTTACCAACATCATGCATTATAGCAGCCATAGATATAGCATCTATTTCACTTTGTGATACACCTTCACCAAGCACAGTATGGCGAAGAAGATAATATGTAATATCATGAATACGTCGTACATGTTCACCAGACATAACACTTCTAAATTCTATTGCAGTTGCTAAACATTCGACTATACCATAGTTCAAATCTATAATCGTTCTGGATTGAGATTCAAGTTTATCTGTTTGAAGAGAGATTACATGGCGTAGTTGTTTTTTAGTTTGAAACAGCTCAATAACGGAATTGACACGTCTTTTTACAACATAAGGTACAAAAGGTTTGTTTATAACGTCCATAACACCTAAATCATAAGCACTTTGAGTAGTTGCACTACTGGATTCTGCTGTTATTAAGAAAATAGGTATTTGATGGGAGATACCAAGGGCATGAAGTTTTTTAAGAACATCTAAACCGCTCATTCGTGGCATCATAACATCTAGTAAGATGGCACATATGCTAGATGAAAGTTCAGTTATTTTAAGAAGTCCTTCAACTCCATCAAAAGCGTGTTCAATTCTATATGTATCCTCAAAAAGAGACTTTAATATAGTGTGTATAACAGGGCTATCATCAATTATTAGAACCGTTGCTGGAGCTGTATTAAACGGGTTTGAAGTCGGCATGAAGCAAGACCTCCCTAATATATACATAATTACGATACAATTATATCACCAATTAAAGCCAAAAGTAAAGGAAAAACTGCATATAAACTGTTTAGTTTCATAAAAATATATTATATTTATGTAGCACCATATATAAAACTTAACATAATTTTTACATGGCAGTTTGATGTTCAAGTTTGGAAAGTTTTTTCATCTCAGGAATTATAAAGCGAGATACTATAAAAGCACTAGCAATATCTGCAATAGGTGCAGAAAATAGTATTCCTTTAAGACCAAAGAATATAGGTAAAATTATAATAAGAGGTACAAGAAGTGAAAGCTGACGCAGAGTTGATAAAATAGCCGCTTTTAGTGGCTGACCAGTAGCTTGAAAGTAATTGCATGATACAATTTGAAATCCTGCACAGAAAGTACCAAATAGATATATATTCATACAATTTACAGCAAAGTCAGTAAATTCTTCACTTTCCTTGCCAAATAATCCTATAATTGCTTCAGGGAAGATGTGACACATAATCCAACAACACATTACAAGTATAGTTGCAAGTGAAATTGCTGATAAATAGGTTTTGCGAATACGCATATATTTTTTAGCACCTTTATTAAAACCTAGAATAGGTTGAGCACCCATGCCAACACCAACAGCAAGTGATGTCATAATAGTGGAAATTTTCATAACAATACCCATAGCACTAAGTGCAACGTCACCGCCAATAGATGAAAGATTGCCATAATGCATAAGTGAGTTATTCATAACAACTTGCATTATACAAATAGCTGATTGAGTTATGCCAGCAGAAAAACCAAGTGCCAAAAAGTTTTTTATAAGAGCAAAATCAAGTGAAAGATATTGTCTTTCTATCATTAAATGTCTAGGATTTTTTTTGCTTTCCTTTATAAAATAGAGGGTTAAAATTATAGCTGATATAATTTGTGAAGTTATAGTCGCAATTGCTGCACCTTTAACGCCCCAATTAAATATAAATATATAAACAGGGTCTAAAATAGTGTTAATACCTGCACCAATAAGCATTCCATACATAGCAAGTCTAGGATTTCCGTCAGTTCTAGCGAGGTTTGAAAGTGCAATGGACACAAGATTAAAAGGAGTACCCAAAAGGATTATAAAGGTATATTCATATGAATAATTCATAATAACCGAATTTTTAGCACCAAAAAGCCAAAGCAAAGGCTTTAAGAATATAATGCCTAAAACCATTATTATAATACCAAGTAAAAATGAAAAGACAAAAGCATTATTTAAGCATTTTTTTGCAAGTTTGTCATTTCCTTCACCTAAGCGAATTGCTGCAAAAGCACTACTACCAGCACCAGTCATATTACCAAAGGCAAGCAGTATAATCATAATTGGAAATGCAACCGTTGTGGCGGCGTTACCTTGATAGCCAACGCCTTGACCAATAAAAATCTGGTCCACTATATTATATATTGAGTTTATAAGGCATGAAATAATAGCTGGCACAGAAAACTGTGTTAGCAGTTTGCCAATAGGTTTATATCCCAAAGGGTTTTCTAAATTATTCATGTTTTTTCACCCTTTTCAGATATCATTTTTTGTATAACAGAGGAAGAAGTACTTGATATATCATCAAGGGTATTAAATAATTTTAAACGTTCATCTTCATCTAGGTTTCTTAAAATGGAGTCAATCCATTTATTTCTTACATTATAAAGTTTTTCAATAACAGGTAGAGCTTTATCTGTGGTATGAAGGTGTCTAACTCGTTTGTCATTTTGGTCTGTTGTTACAGTTACATATCCCCCTTCTGTTAATTTTTGCACAGCTTTTGTAACAGTTCCTTTGTCAAAAGAGCCTAAGCGGGATAAATCAAGCATGGTTATATCCTGATTTTCATATATTCTCAAAAGGAAAAATTGTTGTCCACTGCCTATACCATCTTCTTCAAGCATAATATCAAAATATCGGTTTGTATTTCTTTGAAGTATAGAAATAAACTTTAAAATTGTAACATGTTCTCTATCCATATATATCCTCCTAAAAAGTGCAGTTTTTTAATAATTTATTATACGATAATTAAAGTTGAAAGGTCAATCACAAAAATAAACAAATGGTTTACTAAAAAATAAAGTGCTGTTATAAACAGCACTTAAACTCAATAAGATGGGTCTAAAACCCTATGTTTTGCGGGTTTTTCCTGTAAAATAACAGGGAATAGACTTTCATAATCAAAGTTTTCTATAATATCTTTGAAAAATGTGTGCATATACAATATGGAAGAACTGTCGACACCATCATAAGTTGCCATATATTCTGCCATTTTTTTGTTTATATCTGGAGAAAAATGAACTTCATCAATATAATTATTAAGGTTAAGAATATAAATTTCAGGTGCAAAACAATAATATTTTACATTTTCATATGGGGTTAAATCGGTTACAAGTCTGTCAAAAAGCTTTAAAACCGCAGGATAAGTGCCATCACGTGTTACTCTATCCCAATAAAGTATGGAATAAGGTGGAGTAAATAAATAAAATTCGGTTTCTGGGTGAGCCTCTATAAAACCTATAATTATATCCATATTTTGATTTACAATATCATCATAAGCATTTGCAGAAATAACTTTTTTATTCCATTCTGGGCGGACATATCTCCATAAAGCTTGTGAATTATCAAAATCATATTGACTATCCCAAGTGAAAGCCTCATCAATAGAATTTTCTTCATTTGCAACAGTTGCAAGTAAACTTTCACCACATAACTCTACCAAAACATCTTTGTTTAAAACATATTTTGCATCATCTAAAACCGAATTATTATATAAATAATCAGGCATAGGAGTGGATTTTGCATCATATTCACTCATAAGAATTTTTGGGTCTAAACTCCAGAATACACGTTTAATATTTGGGTTTTCCTCAAAAGCATATGATAAAGCTGTATCAAAATCAGATAAACAGCCCCCAGGGTAGGATAGTTTTAAGGTTTTACAATCAAATAATTCATTAAACCATGAAACCCTAAAATTTGATGTTACAGATGAGCCTACAATAACACTATCATATTCAGAATGTTTGGTTATACCTGAATTTTGATATCTTTCATTGGAATATACAGCTTTTATACTTCCTAATGGCATATGGTACTGAAAAGCAGGGTCTATAACAACAACTGTTAATATACAAAGTAAAATAAGCGAGAAAACACCTAAAAACAGATGTTTTAAATATTTCTGGTAAGACATAAAATCACCTATAATTAAAAGTTAAAATATAAAAATGTGCTTATACCTGAAAGTGATATAATAGACCAAAATAGAACGAAAACGGTTAAATAACAAAGTTTTTTTGTAGGTTTAAAGCTTTGTAACCTGCGTTGCATATTTTGAGGTAAAATTGCACCTACACACGCCAAAAGCAAAAATATAACACATGCAAGTGTGGCAAAAAGTGAATCATCAATAGGCATAAACAGTCTAAACAGTTTAACTTCTGTGGTTAAGAAATTTTGTGAAACCTCACTTATAATAAATCCAAAACCGCTTGTAAGTCGAGAAAATAAACTAAAAGCTGATTTTATATCTGGAGCTCTAAAGAAAACCCAACATATATTTACATAAATAAATGTCAACAACCAAGATAATGGATAAGGTAAATGTTTATCTGTTTTAGCAGAGATTAAGCGGGACATAACCATAGCTATTCCATGCAGAAAGCCCCAAAATATAAAAGTCCATGCAGCACCATGCCATAAACCAGAGATTAAAAAGATAATCAGTGTATTTAAACAGGTTTTAGCAAGTCCATTTCGACTGCCACCAAGTGGAATATAAACATAACGGGTGAAAAATCTTGTCATGGTTATATGCCAGCGTTTCCAGAAATCACCTATATTTCTTGCTTTATATGGTGAATCAAAGTTTATAGGCAGATTTATATTAAAACATAGAGCTATACCAGACGCCATATCACTATAACCTGCAAAATCAAAATAAAGTTGTAAACTGTATGATAAAATCACAACTAAAGCAGATGTGGAATTTAATAAACCTATATTTGACCAGCCAGAGTTAACGGCAGCTCCAAGAGTATCAGCAACAACAACTTTTTTAAATAAACCAAAGGTAAAAGCGGTTAAACCTCTTGCAATATTACAAGCTGATGGTTTAAAATTCTTTTCTTTTCTAAGCTGTGGTATAATTTCAGAATGAAAAGCAATAGGTCCGCTTGTGACATATGGGAAAAATGAAGCAAAAAGTACATATTCACTGATTGAATAATTTTCAGCGGTATTGTTTTTACAATCAATAATATAAGAAATCTGCTGAAAAGTGAAAAAGCTAATGCCAAGTGGTAAAATCAAACTAATAGGTGTATAACTTTGTCCAAAAATAAATGAGATATTTTCCATAAAGAAGTTTAGATATTTAAATACACCTAAAACACCAAGATTTAATAAAATGCCGATAATACATAATAGTTTTTTGTGTTTTTCTGTTTTTAAAATTTGCTTTCCAAGATAGAAGTTTATCAAAATGCTAAGTATTAGCACAGGCAAAGAGCGAATATCATTTGCAGCATAAAACCAGAGTGACATTGCAAAAAGAAAACATTTTGCAAATTGAGTCTTTTTAAGCCTATGCAAAGCAAAATATCCGATTACACTCAAAGGAAAGAACAAAAAAATAAAAAAATGGGAGTTAAATAACATAAGCGAAATACTCCATATTTAAAAGAATATATAAAAATATTTTAACATATTAGATATTTAAAAACAATAAAAAACAGATGCCTTTGGGCATCTGCTTGATATAAACTATTGTTTTTCTAAAAGTTCATTTATAAGGTCTAGCGGTGCAGTTCCTTTACGATAATATATAAAAGTTGAACCTTGACTGTTATTAAATACAATATTTATTTCTATTGATGGAATGGTATCAAATTCAAATAAAGGGTTTGCAGCATTTATTAAATTACGAGGTATTGAATTTTCTATTAGTTTTGCAATAGTTTCTTTGTCGGTAGTACTAACAGTATGATAATATGGTTCTCCACTTTCAGTTACTTGGGTATCATCATAGTACTTTGTTATATCTACACTTGCAATATCATCGACAGTAATTGTTTTTGGAGTTATATTATAATACTGTGAAATTAGTGCAAGTGTTTTAGTGTATGTTGGATAAATTGGAACGCTACTTAAATAATTATTATAACCGATATATTCATCACCTATATAAAAGTCTTTATAGATTACCTCAAAATCAATACTAAGTAAAGGAACAGTGTTTTCTGCTTGTTCTTTGGTTAAAGTTAAACTTTCTTCCATAAGAGCTTTTGCTATTTCAATTGAGTTTTCTGTATTTTCAATAAAACCAGATATATTATCAACATATGATGATTCATTTATATAGATTGAAAGCTTTGATAACATATCTAAATGTAAATTAAATACAGAATCACGCTCGTGTTGTCTATAATCGTCTGTTAAAACAATATCTTCAAGACGTGAGTCGAACTCATCACCAGCAGGCACTAGATAGTTACGGAAAATTTCACTGCCATTTTTAAGAATATAACGGATTGAAAAACTTTTTATATTTTCGCTTTCGCTGTAAAAACCGTAACCATAATATTTATCATAATCTACATCATCAAGACTTTCTATAGCATATTGAGCCATACTATACACATTATCAATATTTTCAGTGCTTGTTAGAGGTTCAAAAGTTGAAACATCAGATGCAAAGCCATTCGAATTTGTATAATATGTTTCTATTGAAACGCCAGATATATCTTCTCTATTAGGAATTTTACTGTCATAACCTATAATATCAGTTTTCATAATTGTGAACAAACCAACACCAACAATTAAAAGAGCAATCATGGTTTTCCAGTTTTTAAATAAAGAATGCATATCAAAGTTATAAAGACCTTCTAAAACCATATGGCTAAGTATAATACCTAATACAATTCCAATATAACGCCAAGATTCACCTGCAATGTCATTAAATATAAACATTAGCAAATAACCAGAGACAAGCACAAGATAGCATTTAAGTGGAGCTTTAGTTTTATAGAAAGCAAGTGCAGAGCCTGCACGCTCACTCTTACGAATTTTAAATAAAATATAACTTAGAGCTATAAATGCTATAATTACAATGGTCATAAATACCAAAGCTTTAGTGGATATAGGTTCACCATTTTGATTAAATAAATTTCCACCACAGAAATATAGATAAAGAGGGCAAGAGTATGAGCCAATATTATCAAGTATTGGAATACATGTGTATGTTTTAAACCAGTAATCAAAAAGAGCACTTATTATTGTTGTTGTAATAAGAACTACAAAATTTAAAAATGTATAGATAAGAATAGAAATAAATGTGTTACCGCTTAAAATTGTGGCAAAAACTGCAAGAGAATAAAACAGCAAGAAAAACAATATATTTGCTACAATAGCTTTTATAATTACTCCAGCTGTTAAAAGGCTACCTGCACCCATTGCATATGCAAAGATTACAGAGATAAGATACATTACTATATAAAATGGGATAACTGATGTAAAACCAGTTAAATAAAGTTGAGCAAATAAATTACCACGGCTTATAGGCAATGAATGGAAAAAATCAACTTGTTTATTGCTATGTAAGTATTTAAATAGCATAAAACCAGCCAAACTTGCCATGATTATAATACCTAATTTTGCACCGTCATATCTTACAGAAAGTAAATTATTTAACACAAACTCATTTATTATTTTTTCTATTTCAAGTGCAGTATATGTGGAAGATGAAAGCCTATCTAATTCATGTTGTATCATCATAAGCGTGAAAAGAGGTAAAACAAAGAAAAATCCCACACCAGAAAGCACTGGTAAAATTAAATTTCTTCTAATTAACTCACGCTGTAACTTAAAGAAGGAGCGATTTGATGTCATAACCGATTACCTCCGTTTCACTGATAAAGATTTCTTCTAGGGATAGTGGTAAAAGTTCAAAAAAAGTAGGTTCAGTTTGTGAGATTATATTTTGAACTTCTTCACGAGTGCCACGAACAGTTAATGTATAAAGTGAACCTCTACGGTCTTTATGAATAATATTAAGAGCTGAAAGACTGCTTTCAGGAAATGGCTTATTCCAAATTACTTGTACTTTGTGAATACCTAATTTCATATCATCAAGGTCACGAGAGAATAAAATGCCACCTCTATGAAGTAAACCAATATGGTCACAAATGTCTTCTAGTTCTCTTAAGTTGTGGCTTGCAATAATAGGAGTTATTCCACGTTCAGCAATATCTTCTGCAAAAAGTGATTTAACCGCTTGACGTGCTACTGGGTCAAGTCCGTCAAATGTTTCATCGCAGAATAGATATTCAGCACCAGAGCAAAGCCCCATAATAACAGAAACTTGTTTTTTCATACCCTTTGAAAAAGTGCGTATTTTGCGTTTTTCATCAAGTTCAAATGCTTTCATTAGATGTTTATAACGTTCTTTATCAAATAAAGGGTAATATAAACTATAATGTTTTTGAAGTTCAAGTGGAGTTATTCCAGAAAAGAAAAACTGTTCATCTGAAATATAAAAACATTTATTTTTAAGTGGTACATTTTCAAATATTTCTTCATCATCAATGGTGATACTGCCTTCATCTGGTTTTAAAATGCCTGAAAGCATACGAAGAAAGGTAGATTTACCTGCACCATTTGAGCCAATAAGACCAAATACAGAACCAGTCTGAATTTCTGCACTTACATGGTCTACTGCACATAATGCATCAAAATATTTGGTTGCATTTGTAGAACAAATCATAAATTTTCCTCCTTTTTCCCATTTACCCAAGAGATAATCTGTTTATCAGTTGCCCCAAGTTCTCTTGCAGATTGTGCAAGGGTTTTGATTTGCTTGCTTATTTCCTCAATGCGTTTGTTTTTTATACCTTGACAGTCGCTTGAAATAAAACTTCCTCGACCCTTTACAGAATAAACAATATTTCTGCTTTCAAGCTCTGCATAAGCTCTTTGAATAGTATTGGGATTTATTGAAAGCTCCATTGCAAGTTGTCTAACACTTGGAAGTTGGTCATTTGGTTGATAAATACCATGCATTGCCATATCTTCAATACCATCTGCGACCTGTTCATAAATCGGTCGTGCGTCTCTAAAATCTATGCGTAGCATGAAAATCCTCCTTTCATAATTGTATCAACTGTACTAGCATATCTAGTACACTTAGTATACACCTTTGATACATAAACTGTCAAGATATAAAAATAATAATTGTTTAATTTCTGATATTATGGTAAAATATATGAAAATACATAGGAATATTATTAGTTTTATCCCTTGGAGGTTGTAAAAATGGTGCATATCGGTAATGACTGGGACGACATTTTAAAAGACGAATTTGAAAGCGAATATTATAAAAAAATAAGATATTGGCTAAAAAAGGAGTATGAAGAACAGACAATTTTCCCACCTATGGACGATATTTTCAATGCTTTAAAATATACACCATACAAAGATGTGAAAGCGGTTATGTTAGGTCAAGACCCTTATCATGGTTTAGGTCAAGCTCATGGTTTATGTTTTTCTGTTAAAGAGGGTGTGCCTGTTCCGCCATCACTTAAAAATATTTTTAAAGAAATTGAAGATGAGCTTGGAATAACTCCACCTAAAAATGGCACACTCACTAAATGGGCTAAACAAGGCGTTTTAATGTTAAACACTGTGCTTACCGTAAGACAAGGAAGTGCCAACAGCCATAAAAACATAGGCTGGACTACTTTCACAGATAATATTATTAAAAAGCTAAATGAGCACGAAAAACCTATTGTTTTCTTTTTATGGGGTAAAAACGCAAGAGACAAAAAGAAATTTATAACAAATCCAAATCATTTAATACTGGAAACTGTGCACCCTTCGCCACTTTCTGCATATAATGGATTTTTTGGCTGTGGACATTTTGCAAAATGTAATGAGTTTTTAACATCACAAGGTTTAGAGCCTATAAATTGGGATTTAAAAGAGTAAAAAATAAGGTCTGGAACAAAATCCAGACCTTTTATTTATAATCCTCAGTCATAGCTTTAAGTAATACCTGATATATTTTTTCAGCGTTGTTTTTAAATGTTTTTCGTAAAATATCCGCTTGACCTTGGCTGACAACATGCATCTGTATGGAAAATACGTCCTCCATATTCATACTAACAAGTAAATCATTAGTATCTATTTTTTTAACAGATATTGTAACTGCTGCATCTCGTTTAAGCTTTTGTACAACCCTAAGTGCAGACTGTTCAGCCGCTTCCCTTACAGTATATGGCAGATGATTTTTAAAAAGCTCCATTGTTTCTTTGCCTTTTTTGGTTATCTCAAAAAGCTCATCATTTATTTTTTTCATATGACCAGTGTTTATAAGCTCATCAAAAGCTTCTTTAAGTTCAAAATAACCAAAACCATCATCACACCATGTACATAAATCCACAATGGTTTCTAAATCTACCGCAAAAGGTAAAAATCCAGTTGCATATAAAATTAAAAATTTGATTTCTTCTTTAGTTTTAATAAATCCATATCGTGCCATAGTGAGAATACCTCCAAATTAGGGGCTTTATGCTATACGCCAATTATAACATAAAATTAAGCCTTTTTGAATTGTTATTAAAAAAATAAGATTGTAACATAAAATCAAAAAGCGTATAATTAAAATAAAAATATGGAGGTTATGTCGTTTGAAAGAAATTAAAATAAGACCAGCTAATTTATCCGATGCTAAAAAAATGTTAGATATATATGGCCCGTATGTAAAACATACAACTGTTTCATCAGAATATGATGTGCCTTCAATAGAGGAATTTTGCACAAGAATAAAAACTTATACCGAAAAACTTCCTTGGCTTGTATGTGAAATAGATGGTAAAATAGCGGGTTATACATATGCTGCACCACATAGAACAAGGGCTGCATATCAATGGTCTGTTGAAACATCAATTTATGTTTCTCAAGAGTTTCATCGTCATGGTGTGGCTAGTGCGTTATATTCAGCTATTTTTGAAATTTTGCATATTCAGGGATATTATAATATATATGTTGGCATAACCTCACCGAATGAAAGAAGTATGAAATTCCATAAATCTATGGGTTTTTTAATTTCGGGTGCATATCAAAACAGTATGTATAAATTTGGTCAGTGGCGTGATGTATTGTGGATGGGTAAAGAGCTAAGAACACATGAGGGTGCACCTCAACCCACTATATCATTTAAAGAAATAGAAAATACACCGATTTGTGATAGAATTTTTAAATCAGCAGCAGAGAAAATACATGAAAAAGTGGAGATAAACAATGGGTGATACTACACATAAAGACCATAGAGCAAGAATGAAAGAACGTTTATTAAAACATGGTTTGGAATCATTTCATGACCATGAAGTGCTTGAAATTCTGCTTTATTTTTCTGTTCCTAGAATTGACACAAACCCTATTGCACATGAACTGATGGATAAATTCGGCAGTTTACATGCAGTTATAGAAGCAAATGCAGAGGCTTTAAAAGAGGTAAAGGGTATAGGTGAGAATTCTATTGCACTTATAACTTTTTTTCGTCAGTTTATGGCAAGATATGCAACAGATAAAGAAGAATATGACCTTAAATTTGCTTCAATGGATACATCAGAAAAAATTGGCAGATATTTAAAGCCTCGTTTTATAGATAAAGATGAAGAGCATCTTGTGGCTATGGCTACGGATATAAAAGGAAAAGTGCTTGGAGTAGAGGAAATAAGCAAAGGCGGTATAAGGACAACAAATATAAATATAAGAAAATTGGTTGAATTTGCTTTAAAATATAATGCATCGGGTATAATTCTAGCACATAATCACCCTGGTGGGTTGGCTATGCCATCAGATGAGGATTTAAACGCAACTAGAATAATTCAAGAGGCACTTATGCCAATGGATATAGTTGTAAGAGACCATATTATTATAGCAGGCAATGACTTTATATCTTTAAAAGATAGTAATATGATGCAATATGTAAATGTATTACAGTCAGATATTCATAGAAGACATATGCTTTATAAAAAGCCGTCTCAAAGATGTGCTTCAAGTGTATTGGATATAAATAAGAAAGAAAACTAAAAGCTATGGTTTTAAACTGTAGCTTTTTTGTGCGTTTTAATAAGAACAAATGTTCTGTTTTTTGCTATACTTTTTTTATACCACATGGTATAATTTTGTGTGAAATAGTGACAGATTATATATCGGAGGTGAACATATGGAATTTAAAATTAAAAGACCTTATAAAATGGCAGGTGACCAACCAGAGGCAGTTGAAAAACTCGCCAATGGCTTTTTAAATGGCATAGATGAACAGGTTTTACTTGGTGTTACAGGTTCAGGAAAAACCTTTACAATGGCAAATATAATTCAAAGAGTGCAAAAGCCTACTTTAGTTTTAGCACATAACAAGACATTAGCGGCACAACTTTGTTCAGAACTTCGTGAGTTTTTCCCAGACAATGCGGTTGAATACTTTGTAAGCTATTATGATTATTATCAGCCAGAAGCTTATATTGCATCAACTGATACCTATATAGAAAAGGACTCAGCGATAAATGAGGAAATAGACAGACTTCGCCACTCTGCAACCGCTGTTTTAAGTGAAAGACAAGATGTTATTATTGTTGCATCGGTTTCTTGTATTTACTCACTTGGTGACCCTATTGATTATAAAAATATGGTTATTTCACTTCGACCTAATATGGAAAAAAATCGAGATGATTTGATTAAAAAGCTTATAGAGTTACAATATGAACGAAATGATGTAGCTTTTGAGCGAAATCGCTTTAGAGTACGTGGCGATACAATAGAGATATGGCCTGTTTATTCTGATAGTGATTGTGTTAGAATTGAATTTTTCGGTGATGAAATAGATAGAATAAGCAGAATTGACCCACTTACAGGTAAAGCTATAAAAGAGCTTGGACATATAGCAATTTTCCCAGCAAGTCACTATGTCACAAGCAGAGAAAAACTGCAAGTTGCAATAAAAGAGTTAGAAAAAGAACTTAATGCACAAATAGAATATTTTAATTCACAAGGTAAACTTGTAGAGGCTCAACGTATTGAACAGCGTACACGCTATGATATAGAAATGTTACAAGAAATAGGTTTCTGTTCAGGTATTGAAAACTATTCCAGAGTGCTTTCAGGCAGACAGGCTGGTTCTGCACCATATACACTTATAAATTATTTTCCTAAAGATTTTCTATTGATAGTAGATGAAAGTCATGTAATGCTTCCACAGATTAGGGCTATGTATCACGGTGATAGAGCCAGAAAAGAAGCACTTGTGCAAAATGGCTTTAGATTACCATCAGCAATGGATAATAGACCGCTTAATTTTGAGGAGTTTAATGAGCGTTTAAATCAAGTTTTATATGTATCTGCTACACCTGCACAGTATGAAAAAGAACGTGCAGGGCAAATTGTAGAACAGGTTATAAGACCTACTGGACTTTTAGACCCTGTAATATCTGTAAGACCTGTTGAAGGTCAAATTGATGATTTGTTATCTGAAATTCATAAGCGTATAGAGTTAAAAGAACGTGTATTAGTGACAACCCTTACTAAAAAAATGGCAGAGGATTTAACCGCATATTTAGAGGGTGTGGGAATAAAAGTGCGTTATATGCACCATGATGTTAAAACCATTGAGAGAATGGAACTTATAAGGGATTTAAGACTTGGTGTTTATGATGTTTTAGTAGGAATTAACCTTTTAAGAGAAGGACTTGATTTGCCAGAAGTTTCTTTAGTTGCTATTCTGGACGCTGATAAAGAAGGATTTTTGCGTTCTGAAACCTCACTAATTCAAACAATAGGCAGAGCCGCAAGAAATGAAAATGGTATGGTTATAATGTATGCAGATAGTGAAACCACATCTATGCATAGGGCGATAACCGAAACCAAAAGAAGAAGAAAACTTCAACAGGAATTTAATGAAAAACATGGAATAACACCAAAAACAGTTAAAAAGAGTATTAAAGATATTATTGAAATATCCACAGAAAGCAAAGTTCCAACAAAGAAACTCACCAAAACACAAAAAGAAGCCGAAATTGCTCGTCTTACACGTCAAATGAAAGAAGCAGCAAAATTGCTGGAATTTGAGCTTGCCGCAGAACTCCGTGACCAGATAAAACAGCTAGAGGGGAAATAATATGAATATAACTGCAATGTGTTTTAGCCCTAATGGAAACACAAAAAAGATTATTTGCACCATTGCAAAAAGCATAGATAAAAATTTTAATATTATAGATTTTACACTTCCACAAATAAGAAATAGTGATTATAACTTTTCAAATAATGATTTAGTTGTTATTGGTGTTCCTGTTTATGCTGGTAGAGTTCCGAATGTGCTTTTAAAATTCTTAGATAAAATAAAAGGTGAAAATACTCTTTGTGTACCAGTGGTTGTTTATGGCAATAGAAACTATGATGACGCACTTATTGAGCTTAAAACCATATTAGAAAATAATGGATTTTGTGCTATTGCAGGGGGTGCTTTTGTTGCTCAACACGCTTTTTCTAAAATTTTGGCAAAAAATCGTCCAGATAGTGATGATTTGGCGAAAGCTTGCGATTTTGGAAAACAAATTGCTGACAAGGTAAACACCAGTCATGAATTTAAAAGCGTAAAGGTCAATGGCTTTACACCTATAAGAGAATACTATAAACCAAGAGATAGAGCAGGTAATTTTATAAATATTTTAAAAGTTAAGCCTAAAACTAAAACCGAACTCTGTAATAACTGTGGAATATGTGTAAACGCTTGTCCTATGGGTTCTATATCAAGAGAAAATCCATCAAAAATCACAGGTATTTGTATTAAATGTTGTGCTTGTGAGAAAAAATGTCCAACTGGTGCAAAATATTTTGATGATGAGGGATACTTATATCATAAAACTGAATTAGAACTTGAATATACAAGAAGAGCAGAGCCAGAAATTTTTATTTAGAAAAGGAGTTTATAAGATATGCACGAGCATATTTATGTTAAAGGTGCAAGAGAACACAACCTTAAAAATGTTGATATAAAAATACCTAGAGATAAACTTGTTGTTTTTACTGGTTTATCGGGTTCGGGTAAATCTTCACTTGCATTTGATACCATTTATGCAGAAGGTCAACGTAGATATGTAGAATCGTTATCTTCTTATGCAAGACAGTTTTTAGGGCAGATGGAAAAGCCAGATGTTGACTATATAGAGGGACTTTCTCCAGCTATATCTATTGACCAGAAAACTACATCTAAAAATCCACGCTCAACAGTGGGAACTGTAACTGAAATTTATGACTATTTAAGACTGCTATGGGCTAGAATTGGTATTCCTCATTGCCCTAAATGCGGTAAAGAAATACATCAGCAGACAATAGACCAAATTATAGATAGACTTCTTGAACTTCCAGAACGCACAAAACTTCAAATTTTAGCCCCTATTATAAGAGGTAGAAAAGGAGAACATAAAAAAGTTTTAGATGATGCCAGAAAATCTGGTTATGTTAGAGTTCGTATAGATGGAAATGTATATGATTTATCAGAGGAAATAACTCTTGAGAAAAATAAAAAGCATACAATAGAAATTGTTATAGATAGACTTATTATTAAAGATGATATTAGAGCTAGACTTACAGATTCGGTTGAAACAGCCTCAGCTTTAACAGGTGGTTTAGTGCTTGCAGATGTTATTGGTGGTGAACTGCTAAGTTTTTCACAAAATTATGCTTGTGAGGACTGCGGAATATCAATGGAAGAGTTAACACCAAGAATGTTTTCATTTAATAACCCTTATGGAGCTTGCCCAACTTGTACGGGTTTAGGTATACAAATGAAAATTGACCCTGCTTGTGTTATTCCAAATCCTGCACTTTCTTTGAATGAGGGTGCAATAAAAGCAAGCGGTTGGGGCAATGTGGAAACAGGTAGCATTGCTTATATGTATTATACAGCTCTAGGTAAAAAATACGGTTTCACACTTGATACACCTGTTAAAGATTTTTCAGATGAAGCATTAAATGCTTTGCTTTATGGAACAGGTGAACAAAAATTAACCCTTTCTGTAAGTCGTTTTTCTGGTGGTAAAATGGAACAACCTTTTGAGGGTATTATAAATAATCTTGAACGCAGATATAGAGAAACCTCAAGCGAATATGCAAGAAATGAAATTGAAGAATGTATGAGCGAAGTTCCATGTCCAGATTGTAAGGGTAGACGTCTAAAAAAAGAAGTATTAGCAGTAACAGTTGGAGGGCTTAATATAATTGAATTTTGCGAAAAGTCAGTTTCTAAAGCCATTGAATTTATGCAGTCTTTAGAACTAACTGAAATGCAACATAAAATAGGCGATAGGGTTATAAAAGAAATTTTGGACAGATTGGGCTTTTTAAATTCAGTAGGTCTTGAATATTTAACCCTTTCACGCTCATCAGGCACACTTTCTGGTGGTGAGGCTCAAAGAATTAGGCTTGCAACTCAAATTGGTTCTTCACTTATGGGTGTACTTTATATACTTGATGAACCATCTATCGGACTTCATCAGCGTGATAATGATAAATTGCTTGATACTCTTAGGCATTTAAGAGATTTAGGAAACACCCTTATTGTGGTTGAGCACGATGAAGACACTATGTATGCGGCTGATTATATAGTTGATATAGGTCCAGCAGCAGGTATAAATGGCGGTGAAGTGATTTTTCAAGGCAATGTACAGGATTTGCTTAAATGTGAAAAATCCCAAACAGGTGCTTATCTTTCAGGTAGAAAGAAAATCCCTGTTCCACAAAAACGCAGAAATGGCAACGGTAAAACATTAGAAATCAAAGGTGCAAATGTAAATAATCTAAAAAATATTGATTTTACTATTCCACTTGGTACACTTACTTGTGTGACTGGTGTTTCTGGTTCTGGTAAATCCTCTTTTGTAAATGAGGTGCTTTATAAGCGTTTAGCGGCTGACTTAAATGGTGCTAGAACTAGAGCGGGTGAACATAAAGAAATGTTAGGTCTTGAAAATCTGGATAAAGTTGTAGGCATAGACCAATCACCAATAGGAAGAACTCCACGTTCAAACCCTGCAACTTATACAGGTTTATTTGGCGATATAAGAGAACTTTTCGCCCAAACAACAGACGCAAAAGCCAGAGGTTATAATGCAGGTAGATTTTCCTTTAATGTGAAAGGTGGTCGTTGTGAGGCTTGCACTGGTGATGGACTATTAAAAATAGAAATGCATTTTCTGCCTGATATTTATGTTCCTTGTGATGTATGTAAAGGCAAAAGATACAACAGAGAAACTCTTGAGGTCAAATATAAAGGTAAAAATATCTATGAAGTTTTAGATATGACAGTAGATGAAGCAGTAGAGTTTTTTGAAAATGTGCCAAAACTTGCAAGAAAACTGAAAACCATGCAAGAAGTGGGATTAGGTTATGTTAAATTAGGTCAGTCCTCAACAACTTTATCTGGTGGTGAGGCTCAAAGAGTTAAACTTGCGACCGAGCTTTCTAAACGCTCAACAGGAAAAACAATTTATATTTTAGATGAGCCTACAACAGGTTTGCATATAGCTGATGTTCACAAATTGGTTGATGTATTGCAAAAACTTGTTGATAAAGGAAATACAGTTGTTGTTATTGAGCATAATTTAGATGTTATAAAAATAGCTGACCATATAATTGATTTAGGGCCAGAAGGTGGCGACGGTGGCGGAACAATAGTTTGCACAGGTACACCAGAGCAAGTTGTTAAATGTGAGAAATCATATACAGGAAAATATCTTAAAAAATACCTCTAAAACACAGAAATATAAAATTTTATTGTCTGTTAAATAAATTATCAAAATTTCAGAGATATTTAAGAAATATATAGTAATATGTCTTTTGAAAAATAGATAAGCATATGACATGAAATTACTGTCATATTTTTCATAAAACCCAAAAAAACAGCTTATCTATACTTGTGCTTTGCATCTGCCCTTGATTGGGCAGATGTTTTTTATATTGCTTATTTTCTAAAATCTTGTATAATAGTATAGAATACGACTGTCTATGATATTATTTTTATTGAAATGGAGTGATATAGTTGGCTTATTATAGAAGACGTGGTGGTTACAGAAGTGGCTATCGTCGTGGAAATCCAAAAGCATTATTTAAGTTAATTACTCTGATTATCTTTGTTGCGGCTGTTGCTTTAGCTGTAATTCAAACCACTCGTGCACAAAAAATTGCATTAAATGAAAAAAAACTTGCAGATGAAGTTAATAGTTTACAGTCAAAACTTGAAATAGTACAAAATTATGTACCTGCTTACATACTAGAGGGTAAATCAGAAACCGCACTTGCTTACCAAAAGCTATATCCTGAAATGATGGCTGAGAGACCACAGACATTAGATGAAATAGATAAAAGAGCTATTTATTTAACTTTTGAGGGTGGTCCATCAGAAAACACTGAAGATATTTTGGACTATTTAAAAAATGCTGGTCAGAAAGCAACATTTTTTATCACATGTGAGAATATTCAAGGTAATGAGGCGATTATAAAACGTATGTCTGATGAAGGTCATACGGTTGGTATTTGTAGTTATTCCACAGACTATAAAACAATTTATCAGTCAGTGGACGCTTTTCTGGCTGATTTTAATAAAGCTTATACAGCTATATATGACGCATGTGGTGTGTATCCAAGTGTATTCAGATTTCCATGCGGCTCTATAAATGAATATAATAGCAGTATATACAGAGAACTTATATCTGAAATGACAAGACGTGGTTTTGTATTCTTTGACTGGAATGTAAACAGCGATGATAATGGTAATAATGAAGATGATTGGGAAGCCATTGTTCAAGATGTTGCAAATGATGTAAAAGATTATGACCAAGCCATAGTTTTAATGCATGATTCAGAAGAAAATTCTTCAACCGCAAGAGCAGTTAAATATATGTTAAATTATCTTGGGAAAAATGGATATTATTTTGCAAATATAAAATCAACTACTGTTCCTGTTACATTTGATTATTTTGAATAATACCTAAAAGTTAATAAAATACTAAAAATACAACAAATCTCCCTGTTTATTGACGTGAATGGGGAGATTTTTCTTTTGTAAAATCAGCCTTTTTGTTCTGTAAAGTATTTTACACAGTATTTACAATACATCGCATGAACACTTTACAAAACTATTATAGACTATTCTCAGTGATGAAAAACACGCAAACAAAGGAGATAAATAATTATGAAAAAGAGAATTTTCGCAGTATTGACAGCAACAGCTATTGCGGCAATGATAACAGGCTGTGGTACTTCAAACAATTCAAATGGTAGTGCAGAATATGGTGCTAGTGACCTTGGAGCTATCACAGTTGTAAGCCGTGAAGATGGTTCTGGTACTCGAGGTGCTTTTATTGAGCTAATGGGCATTGAACAGAAAGACGCTGATGGTAACAAAACAGATATGACAACAGTAGATGCTATGATAACAAATAAAACTGATGTTATGCTGTCAACTATTGCAGGTGACCCAGCCGCTATTGGTTATGTGTCACTAGGTTCTCTAAATAATAATGTAAAAGCTCTTCAGATTGATGGTGCTGAAGCTACCGCTGAAAATGTAAAGAATGGCACTTATAAGGTATCTCGTCCATTTAATATCGCTACTAAAGGCGAACCAACTGGAGTTGCTAAGGACTTTATAAACTATATTCTTTCTGCTGATGGTCAAGCAGTGGTTTCTGAAGATTATATCTCCATAAATGATAATGCGGCTGAATTTGAAACAGATGGTTCTTCTGGTAAGATTGTTGTAGGTGGTTCTTCTTCTGTATTCCCTCTAATGGAAAAGCTGGCAGAAGGTTATGAAGCAATCAACAGTGCGGCTGAAATTGAAGTTCAAAGCTCTGATTCTACTGCTGGTATGAGTGGTGCGGCTGATGGTACTTTTGATATTGGCATGGCATCTCGTGAATTAAAGGACGATGAGGCATCTAAATTAAAGGGAACTGTAATTGCAAATGATGGTATTGCAGTTATTGTAAATAATGAAAATACTATCTCTGGTCTGTCTAGTGAGCAGGTTCAAAAGATTTACACAGGTGAAATCACTGATTGGTCTGAAGTTGCTGAATAATAAATAGAAAATAAAATCTGGTTAGGGCGGCATTTATACCGCCCTAACAGCGTGTATAGAAAAAGGTGTTTAGATGAAAGAAAAAATTATGCATGGCGTATTTGCACTTGCGGCATTAACTTCCATCTTTGCCGTAGTGCTGATTTGTGTTTTCCTATTTGCAAGTGGTGTTCCTGCAATGCAGGAGGTAGGATTTTTAAAGTTTTTAGGTGGTACAAGTTGGAAACCTACTGCAAGTAATCCTGAATTTGGGATTTTTCCAATGATTATTGGTTCAATTTATGTTACAGCAGGTTCTATAATAATTGGTGTGCCTATTGGTGTACTTACTGCGGTATTTATGGCTTTTTATTGTCCTAAAAAATTATATCGTCCTTTAAAATCGGCAACTGAGTTATTAGCTGGTATTCCATCAGTTGTTTATGGTTTCTTTGGTCTTGTTGTTATTGTTCCATTTCTTAGAGAATTATTTAGTAAGAACTATGGCTGTAAAGGTCAGTCAATTTTAGCGGCATCAATACTTTTAGGTCTTATGATTTTACCTACTATTATTGGTGTATCTGAGTCAGCACTTAGAGCAGTTCCTAAGTCTTATTATGAGGGTGCAACTGCACTTGGTGCAACCCATGAAGAAGCGATTTTCCGAACAGTTCTTCCTGCGGCAAAATCTGGCGTGCTTGCAGGTGTTATTTTAGGTATTGGACGTGCAATCGGTGAAACTATGGCTGTAATTATGGTTGCAGGCAACCAGCCAAGAGTTCCAGAAAGCATTTTCCAAGGTGTTAGAACACTTACTGGTAATATCGTTATGGATATGGCTTATGCAGAAGGTCTTCACAGAGAAGTTCTTATTGCAACTGGTGTAGTTCTTTTTGTTTTCATTTTGATTATAAATATATCATTCTCTATCCTAAAGAGGAGGGACTCAAATGCAGGTTGAGATTAAATCAAAACGCAAAAGACCTTTAAGCATAATTTTAAAAATTTTAGTTGCAGTGGCAGCGTTAATAACTTTTGCAGCCCTTATTTTTCTTATTGTTTATATTCTTGTAAACGGTATTCCTTATTTAAAACCTTCTTTGTTTGCTCTTGAATATAATTCGGAAAATGTTTCAATGTTTCCAGCTTTGATAAACACATTGTTAATGACATTGATTGCACTTATTATTGCAGTGCCTTTAGGTGTATTTACTGCTATTTATCTAGTTGAATATGCTAAAAAGGGAAGTAAACTTGTTGAAGTTATTCGTATGACTGCGGAAACACTTTCTGGTATACCATCTATTGTTTATGGTTTGTTTGGTATGCTGTTTTTTGTACAGCGTTTACAAATGGGATTATCTCTGATTTCTGGTGCATTAACAGTTGCAATTATGATTTTACCTCTTGTTATTCGTACCACAGAGGAAGCACTTATTTCTGTACCTCAGATGTACCGTGAAGCCTCTTTTGGTCTTGGTGCTGGTAAATTGCGTACCGTTTTCAGAGCAGTTCTTCCAAGTGCTGTTCCAGGTATTTTAGCGGGTGTAATTCTTGCTATTGGTCGTATTGTAGGTGAAACTGCCGCACTTATTTACACTGCTGGTACTGTTGCAGAAATTGCTGTTGGTAGTGACTTCCTTTTAGACTCAACTCGTACACTTGCTGTACATATGTATATTTTATCAAGCGAAGGTTTTCATACTGGTGAAGCTTATGCAACAGGTGTTGTACTGCTTATAATGGTATTTGTAATAAATGCTTTAAGCAATATTGCAGCAAAAAAAATAGGTGTTAATAAGTAATAACCAATTTGGAGGATAAATATGAATAAAATGACAGTTGAACATGTTGATTTACATTATGGTAAATTTCATGCATTAAAAGATATATCATTAAACATTACATCACAAGAAATTACAGCATTTATTGGTCCATCTGGTTGTGGTAAATCCACTCTTTTAAAATCGCTTAACCGTATGAATGATTTAGTTGAAGGCTGTGTTATCACAGGTAGTATGAAACTAGATGGTCAAGATATCTATGATAAAAGCGTAGATGTAAGTGAACTAAGACGTAGAGTAGGTATGGTTTTCCAAAAACCAAACCCATTTCCAATGTCTATTTATGATAATGTGGCTTATGGTCCTAGAACTCATGGAATTAGAAACCGTGCCAAATTAGATGAAATAGTAGAAAAAAGTTTAAAACAAGCGGCTATCTGGGACGAGGTTAAAGACAGACTTAATAAAAATGCCCTTGGTATGTCGGGCGGTCAGCAACAACGCCTTTGTATTGCTCGTGCTCTTGCAACTACTCCTGAAGTGCTATTGATGGACGAACCTACTTCAGCACTAGACCCAATCTCAACCGCTAAGATAGAAGACCTTGTTTTAGAGCTTAAAAAGGATTATACTATCGTCATAGTGACTCATAATATGCAACAGGCGACACGTATTTCAGATAAAACAGCTTTTTTCCTTATGGGTGAAGTTGTAGAAATGAATGATACAGAAACACTGTTCTCTGTTCCACAGGATAAGCGTACAGAAGACTATATTACAGGAAGATTCGGGTGATATAATTATGAGAAACCGTTTTGAAGCACAATTACACAATCTAAATGAACAAATTATAACTATGGGTGCAATGGTAGAGTCGGCAATAGCTTCAGCGGCTCGTGCACTTGCAAATCGTGATATTTCGCTTGCAACTAAAGTTGCTGAGTCAGATAACACAATAGATGAAAAAGAACGTGAAATAGAGCATATTTGTCTTAAACTGCTTATGCAACAACAACCTGTTGCATCAGATTTACGTATGATTTCTGCTGCTATGAAAATGATTACTGATATTGAACGTGTAGGTGACCAAGCGGCTGATATTGCTCAACTCACTGTTATGCTTTGTGAGCAAAATGCTGTTTTAATAACCGCTAATGAATTAAAGGAAATGGCAAAAGCTACTATTAAAATGGTAAGCGGTGCTATTGATGCTTTTGTTCGTAAGGATATTGAGCTTGTTCATGAAGTTATAGCTTATGATGATGTAGTTGATGAACAGTTTAACAATATAAGAACAAAACTTATGAAAAGTATTCGTGAAAATGAAAATATTGATGAACATGCAATAGATGAAATGATGATTTCTAAATATTTTGAACGTATTGGTGACCATGCTGTAAATATCGCAGAATGGGTGGAGTTTTCTTTAACAGGAAAACTCAAAAATGAGGAATGATATTTCCTGTTATCTTAGAAAGGGCGAAAGTACTAAATGCAGATAATTTTTTGTGTGGAAGATGATGAAAATATTCGTGAACTCGTGGTTTATGCACTAAAAGCAAGTGGATTTGCAGCAGAGGGTTTTCAAGATGCAAACTCTTTTTATGCAAGACTTGAACAGCAAATTCCATCGCTTGTACTTCTTGATGTAATGCTTCCAAGTGAGGACGGTATGACTATACTTGGAAAAATTCGTAAAAATGCACGCTTTGCAACTTTACCAGTTATTATGCTAACTGCTAAAAATACTGAATATGATAAAGTTTGTGGGCTTGACCATGGTGCTGATGACTATGTTACAAAACCTTTTGGTGTAATGGAGCTTATGGCACGTATAAAGGCAGTTTTGCGTAGAACCGAACAAACAAAATCACCTGAAATTTTAACTCTTGGAAAAATCGCACTAGATGCAAGCAGAAGAAATGTAAGGGTTAATGGAGAAGAAGTTGTATTAACATTTAAAGAGTTTGAACTTTTACAATATTTTATGCAAAATGCAGGTTTGGTACTTTCTCGTGAAAAAATTATGGCTGCGGTTTGGGGATTTGACTTTGAAGGTGAAAGCCGCACCGTAGATATGCATGTTAAAACACTTAGAAAAAAATTAGGCGATGCAGGTAGTATGATTGGTACTGTTCGTGGAGTCGGCTATAAAATCAATAGTGATGATTAACACTTTGCAGAAAAAGGAGAAACTATGAAAAAACGCATAAATTTATGCATGTGCTTGTTGGCAATTATAACTTGTATAGTTACTTTTGTGGCAACGCTTACTATAAGTTATCAAACTGCACTTTCAAGAATGGAAACTGAAACCATGCGTCAAGCGTCTTTGGTTGCAGCAGGACTTGAACATATAGATGCTTTAGACAGTGAACAACAAAAAGCCTATATGCAAGCCGTGGGCAAAAGTGACCGTTCACGAGTTACACTTATACAACCAGATGGAACTGTTGTTTATGATTCAAATTATGACCCATCTCAAATGGAAAATCATCTTGAGCGTCAAGAAGTTCAGGAGGCAACTCACAATGGTACAGGCGAGTCCTCACGAACATCTGCAACTTTAGGTCAACAAACTTATTATGTAGCAAAGCTTTTATCAAATGGTCAAATTTTGCGTGTGTCTAATACAACCGATATTGTAACTGACGATTTGCAAAAGGCAATTCCTCCTCTTGTAATTATAATTATATTGGTTATAATTTTAAGCATTTGGCTTGCAACTTATTTGACAAATAGACTTGTTAGACCAATAAACACTTTAAAACTTGATAATCCGCTTGAAAATGATATTCATGAGGAAATCTCTCCACTTCTTCATAAAATTCACACGCAAAATGAACAACTTAAACAACAGATGGACAAAATGCGTCATCAAAAAATTGAGCTTGAGGCAATAACTTCTAATATGTCAGAAGGTATGGTTGTACTTGATAAAGAACTTAAAATTTTATCTGTCAATCAAGCAGCTATAAAATTACTTGGTTCAGCCTATCAAGAATTTGAAGGTCAAAGCCTTATAGCACTCAGTAGAGACCAGATGTTAAACCGTAGAGCAAATGAGGCTATAAAAGGCACAAAAACCGAATATCGTATGGAAAACCAAAACGATAGACAATTACAGGTTTTTTGTAATCCAGTGCAGGTTGATGGTAAAGTTAGAGGCTGTGTGATGTTGATAGTTGATATTTCAGAAAAATATGCCGCAGAAAAAAGCCGAAGAGAATTTACTGCCAATGTATCACATGAGCTTAAAACGCCTTTGACTTCTATTTCTGGTTATGCAGAAATGATTTCCAATGGTATGGCACAACCTAAAGACATAGCTGGCTTTGCTGATAAAATTCATACTGAGGCAGGAAAACTTCTTGCGTTAGTAGATGATATTATTAAGTTATCTCAACTTGATGAAAAAGCTCCTATGACTGTGAAATTTGAAAAAATTGATATTAAAAAATTGTTGGAAAGTGTTAGCAGTCAAATGACTGAATATGCTAATAAAAAACATGTTGAAATTACAGTTCAAGCAGAGGATATACAAGCGTTTTGCGTTCCTCGTATGCTTGAAGAGGCTGTGCAAAACCTATGCTCAAATGCCATAAAGTATAATCGTGAAGGCGGTCATGTGTGGTTAAGAGCTACTAAAAATGGCGACACTGTATATTTAGAAGTTGAAGACAATGGTATAGGTATTGCAAAAGATGATAGCCAACATATTTTTGAAAGATTTTACCGTGCAGATAAAAGTCATAGTAAAACTATTGAGGGTACTGGCTTAGGGCTTGCAATAGTAAAACATATTGCTGAACTTCATGGCGGAAGTGTTGGGGTTCAGTCTTATGAGGGCAAGGGCAGTGTATTCACTATGAGTTTACCTCAAAATGCTAATATAACAACTGAATAATATTTTAAAGTGCCAGAAAATACTGTTCTGGTGCTTTTTTATGTATAAAAAACATAAAAATAATTTTTTAATTCGGCTTTATTATGCATGAAATATGAATAAATATGCATATATAAAGCGATTATATATATTTTAATGGTTTATAAACTAAAAAATAATTAAAAATATGCACTTTTTTGGATAAACAGACATTGCTATTCATACAAAAGCGTGTATAATAGAACCTGTATGAAAAACGGAAAAAGGTAAATACTGAATTTACCAAACTTTTTTAGGAGGAAAGTAAATTATGAAAAAGAAGTTTGCTCTAGCTCTTGCTGCTTTTATGATGATGGGCACAATGGCAGCTTGTGGCTCTACAAACACAAATGAAAACGCAGGTTCTGCGGCAGGTGGTACATCTGTAACATCTGAAACCCCAAACGTTGACGCTATTAAGGAAAAAGGCGAAATTGTAATGCTTACTAATGCGGCTTTCCCTCCATTTGAATACCAAGCTGATGATGGCTCTATTCAAGGCGTTGATGTTGATATTGCCCAAGCTGTTGCTGATAAACTGGGTGTTAAACTTAAAATAGTTGATATGGATTTTAACTCTGTTACAAATTCTTTAAAAGCTGGTAAGGGTGATTTTGCTGCTGCTGGTATGACTATCACAGAGGAGCGTTTAAAGCAGGTTGATTTCTCTGATGAATATGTTACTTCTTCTCAGATGGTTGTAGTTCGTGCTGACTCTGACCTTTCAGGTGATAAAGCGGCTCTTGATGCTGCACTGTCTGGTAAGAATATTGCAGTTCAAGAGGGTACAACTGGTGATTTGTATGCAAGTGGAGATAAGGAAAACACAGATTCTACAATCGAAAATGCAAATGTTCTCCAGTACAAGTCTGCAACTGAGGCAGGTCTACACCTTGCAAATGGTAAAGCTGATGCTATTATCATTGACCAAAAACCAGCAGAAGCTATTGTTGCCGCAAACGATGGCAAACTAAAGATGCTTGATACTAAACTGACTGATGAGCAATATGCTTTCGCTGTGCAGAAAGGTCAAGATGATTTACGTGCTGTAATAAATGAAGTTATTACAGAATACAAGGGTGATAAGGTTGATGAGCTTATCACAAAGCATATGGGTGCATAAAATATTACAGCAGGGGCTGAATAAAAAAAGCTCCTGCTATTTTTAAATAAAGGAGATGTGGCAATGAATGAATGGTTTTCAAAAATGGTAAGCGATTTTAGTGGTGCATTTATTGAGGGTGACCGCTGGAAACTCTACTTTCAGGGTTTGGGAAAAACCTTACAGATTGCGGCTGGTGCTGTGATTTTAGGTATTATTATAGGTATTGTTATAGCTATTATTAAAGTATCAGCTCAACAACATTCTAATAGTGGCAAATGTCCTGCTATTCTTAAAATATTAGAAATAATTTGTAATATTTACTTAACTGTAATCCGTGGCACTCCTGTTATGGTGCAATTACTTATTATTTATGCAGGTATATTTGTAACTATGACAGATGGTACAATAGCGGCTATTGTCGGTTTTGGTATTAACTCTGGTGCATATGTTGCTGAAATTATTAGAGCTGGTATCCAGTCTATTGATAAAGGTCAGACTGAGGCTGGTCGTTCTCTTGGTTTAACTTCTGGTCAAACAATGCGTTTAATTGTGCTTCCGCAGGCAATTCGTAATATTTTACCTGCACTTTTTAACGAGTTTATAACCCTTTTAAAGGAAACATCTGTTGCAGGTTATGTTGCTGTTAGAGATATTTTAAAAATGGCAACCAATATTCAAAATATGGTTTATAATATTGCACCACTTATGATTACTGCTGTATTTTATCTGGTGCTTGTAATTATTATGACTCAAATACAAAAGCAAATTGAAAGGAGACTAGCACAAAGTGATAGACGTTAAAAATTTACATAAGTATTTTGGCAAAAATGAAGTGCTTAAAGGCGTAAATGAGCATATTCACAAGGGTGAGAAAGTTGTTATCATTGGTGCTTCTGGCTCTGGTAAATCAACATTTTTACGCTGTTTAAATCTGCTTGAACAGCCTACATCTGGCACAATCACATTTGAAGGCACAGACATAACCGACCCAAAACAGAATATAAATAAATTGCGTCAGAAAATGGGTATGGTTTTCCAGCAGTTTAATCTATTTCCACATTTATCTGTTAAGGAAAATATAAAACTTGCACCTGTAAAACTTGGAGTTATGACTGAGCAGGAGGCAGAAAAAAAAGCTTTGGAGCTTTTAGAACGTGTAGGGTTACCTGATAAAGCAAATGCATATCCAAAACAGCTTTCAGGCGGTCAGCAACAGCGAATAGCAATAGCTAGAGCGTTAGCAATGAACCCTGATGT
Organism: uncultured Butyricicoccus sp.; assembly: GCA_944384745.1. Classification (GTDB taxonomy): domain Bacteria; phylum Bacillota; class Clostridia; order Oscillospirales; family Butyricicoccaceae; genus Butyricicoccus_B. The sequence continues at coordinate 68,667 of CALWUO010000004.1, read as the reverse complement.
AATGCTTTTTGATGAACCAACTTCTGCTCTTGACCCTGAAATGGTGGGCGAAGTTTTAGAGCTTATGAAAGAACTAGCAGATGAGGGAATGACAATGGTAGTTGTAACTCATGAAATGGGCTTTGCTCGTTCAGTTGCAACTAGAGTTTTGTTTATGGATAAAGGCATAATTGCAGAGCAAAATGAACCAGAGGAATTTTTTACAAATCCACAACACCCAAGATTAAAAGAATTTTTAAGCAAAGTGCTTTAAACAATTTTTTGACATTAAAGTTTTGTGCTTTAGTGTCTTTTTTTGTGCCTAAATAAAAATCAAAAATATAAACAGTTAAAATGTTATATACAAAAATATACAAAAACTCTTAAAAAGAACTTAAAAAATCTTTAAAAAAATTTAAAAAATGTTCAAAGCTTATAGCTATATATGTTGTGAACACCTTTAAAAAACATTAAAAAGTTTATAAAAACAATTTTGGGAATGTAAAAAAGTCACCTAGAAAAAACTTTAAAAATACCTTAAATTTTGCGTTTTTATGTGAAAAAACATCAGGATATTAGATTAAAATATCAATTTTTTGTAGAAATTATATAAATCAAAAATGCAAAAGAACTAATAAAAAGTGCAAATGCAATTTGTAAACAATCTGTTACAATGGGCTTGTAATGAAAAAGGACATTGGCTCGCATACTTCCCAGAAATATAGCAATCCGTTATCGTTTCCAATGCAAACAAGTCATATAGTCCAAATTTGTTAAATTTATAAGAGAAAGGGGAAAACCAATTTATGCCAGACATTGTATTAACCCGAATTGACAACCGACTAATCCACGGTCAGGTTGCAACCCAGTGGTGTGGGGTTGTAGGTGCAAATTTACTGCTAGTTGCAAATGATGCTGTTGCAGCTGACCAGTTTCGTCAAGGTCTTATGAACATGGCGGCTCCTGCTTATGCACAAACTCGTTTCTTCACCATTGAAAAAACAATCAATATCATTCATAAGGCATCTCCAAACCAGCATATCGCAATTATCTGTGAAAACCCACAAGATGTTTTAAAGCTGGTTGAGGGTGGTGTGCCAATAAAAAAAGTAAATATTGGCAATATGCATATGGCGGAAGGGAAGCGTCAAGTGGCTACATCTGTCGCAGTTGATGATAACGACGTAGCAACATTCAAACGCCTTCAGGAGCTTGGAGTAGAACTCGAAATCAAGCGTGTTCCTGACACTCCTGCTGAAAGTATTGACAAACTATTTAAGTAAACAGTGTTCCTCAATATAAGGGGAAACTAAAAGGGACTCTCTGAGAAAGGAGTACAAAATGCAAGATATTACTATTATCCAAGCAATTCTGGTTTTTGTGGTTGCTTTTATCATGGGAATTGACCAGTTTAGCTTTTTGGAATCTCTATATCAGCCAATTGTTACCTGTCCTATAATTGGTGCAATCTTAGGTAATTTTGAACTTGGTACTGTTGTTGGTGGTGCTTATCAGCTTATCCAAATTGGTAGTATGCCAATAGGCGGTGCACAGCCACCAAATGCTATTTTAGGCGGTATTATGGCGACAATATTTGCTGTATCGCTTGACACAGGAGCAACAGCAGATGGTGTAGGTGTTGCAATGGGTCTTGCAATTCCATTTGCAGTTTTTGGTCAGTATGCTGTTACACTTACCTTTACTATTATGTCAGGTATGATGACTAAGGCTGATAAGTGTGCAGAAAATGCTGATGATAAGGGTATTCGTAATATTAACTTTATTGAAATGGGTATCCTTGGTACTCTGTTCGGTCTGCTTGCTGTTGCGGGTCTCTACGGTGGTACTTTATTAGGTAATACTCTAAAGGACTTCTCTTATAGTTATTCTTGGGTTATGGCTGGTCTTGACGCCGCAGGCGGTGCAATGAAATTTGTAGGCTTTGCTATCCTAATGAAAGTTATGATGTCTAAAGAGATGTGGGGCTTCTTACTCGCTGGTTTCGCAATGAGTTTGATTTGTAGTGCAAACTCAACAACAGCAGGTGCTACTTTATTACTGTGTGCATTCGTAGGTGTTGCTATTGCTATCTATGACTTCACAATTCATACAAAGATTCGTGAAAATGCAGGCATGAGCATGTATAATGGTGGAGGTGACAGTGATGGCATATAATATTCCTGATAAATATCAAGATTTAACACCAGCCAAACAGCTTGATAAAGCTACTCTTAATAAAATGGTTTGGATGTCTTGTTTCTTACAGGCTTCTTTCAACTACGAAAGAATGCAAGCCTGTGGTTGGCTGTGGGCTATGCTCCCAGGTCTTAAAAAAATCCACACTAACAAAGAAGACCTCAAGGCTTCTATGGCTCATAACCTTGACTTCTTAAATACTCACCCATTCTTAGTAACATTTGTTATGGGCATTGTTCTTTCTCTTGAGCAGAACAAAGCTGATACACAGACAATCCGTTCTGTTCGTATCTCAGCAGCTGGTCCATTAGGTGGTATTGGTGACGCATTGTTCTGGTTAACTCTTGTACCTATTACCGCAGGTCTTACTGCTAATATGGCAATGGACGGTCAAATTTTCGGTGCTATACTGTTCTTGCTTATTTTTAACGTTTGTCAATTTGTAATCCGTTGGTGGTTAATGCATTGGTCTTATGGCTTGGGCACAAAGGCTGTTACTTTGCTTACTGCTAATGCTAAAGAGTTCACTCGTGCAGCTAGTATTCTTGGTGTATTTGTTGTAGGTGGTCTGATTGCTAACTATGGTAGCACAACTTTAAGAATTTATGTGGGTGACCCTGCAATCAATATTCAAGGATTGCTTGACGGTATTCTGCCAAAGTTAATTCCACTACTTATCACTCTTGGTATCTATACACTAATTAAAAAGGGTTGGACTCCAGTTAAATGTATCCTGCTTATCCTTGTTGTTGGTATCGGTGGTTGTGCATTTGGTATTTGGACTGGTGATTCTAAGGCTATGGACGCAGATGGTAATACAATTCTTGGTGGCTATAATCCACTGGTTTCTTGGTATGAATATCCAGCTCCAAAACCAGCTGAAAAGACTGGTCAACAGGCTTGGGACGCTCTGACAGAAGTTGTTGATAGCCTAAATGAGCAAGGTTTAGAGGTTACTATGCCAGAATAAAACTTAACATTTGATATAATGGAAAGTTGGTAAGGGGGGGAATATTTATTTCCTCCCTTTTTTTAAAAAGAAAATCAGAAAGTCGGGTGCAAATATGAGTCAGTTAACAGCTTTGATTATTTTTGTTGCCTTTCTAGCTTATATTGCATATCAGGGAATGAAAAATTTTCAGCTTAGAAGTCTTAATATGAGCATTCGCAAAAAAGATTGGGATACTGTGCAAAAAATAGCTGATATGGCGACAACAAGAAGATTTTTAGGTGATTATACCTGCGATTTATATCAGCTTAGGGCATATTATCTTGCAGAGGATATGTCAAACTTTGAAACTAAACTTAAAGAAATGACAAAAAAAGATTATCCTAACAATCAGGATAAAAAGACCTTTATCGAGCAGTATTATCATAGATTTCTTATTAGAAATGATAGAGAGCATGCAAAATTACTGCTAGATGAGATTAAAAAACTAGGTGATAATAAATTTACTGTTTATAATGAGCAAGCATTTTATGTTATGCTTGATAAAAGCACAGAGTTTATTAAACCTATTATTGATGAAATCAATACAAAAGAATATTATGGTTTTCCATTAGGTGTAATGCTGTTTTTACTTGCAAAACAATATGAGTATTTAGGCGACACAGAAAACGCACAAACTTATTATCAAAATTCTAAAGTTTGTTTTCACCCAAAGGCAATATATGTTCCAGTGATAGAAAAAATTATAAAAAACAATGCAAATAGAGGAGATATATCATGATTGGATTATTAGTAACAGGACATGGAAACTTTGGTAGCGGTATAACGAGTGCAGTTGATTTGATTGCAGGTAAACAAGAGAATTATCAGTATGTTGATTTTCTGCCTACTTACAATCTTGATGACCTAGACCGTGAGATTAGAAAAGCACTTGATAATTTAAAAGATTGTGATAGTGTGCTTATTCTTTGCGACCTTTTAGGCGGTACTCCATTTAATAAAGCCGCTGAAATCAGCACACAAATGCAAAATGTAAATGTTGTAGCAGGCACAAATCTATCTATGATGCTAGAAGTGACAATGACAAGAAAGTTTGAAGAAGACCTTGATGCTCTAACAAAAGCTGCTTTAGAAAGCGGTGTAGAGCAAATTGCAAAATATGAATTTGTAAATATAACTCAGGAAATTCCTGAAGATGGTATTTAAAACAATCTTTTAACATAAAAAAAGGAGTTATTCAAAAATGAAAACAATTTTTAATATTGATGAAGCAAAAATGAATGAAACATCATCTGTATACACTATAACAGAAATTGCACAACAACCAGCTACATGGCGTAAAACCTGTAAGCAGATTAAGGACGCTAAGGACGAAATCAAAGCATTTCTTAAAAATGTAACAGATTGTGAAGATTTTGATATTATTTTAACTGGTGCAGGCACAAGTGAATTTGTAGGCAATGCTTTATTCCCATATCTTACAACACTTATGAACTATAAAGTAAAATCCTATGGTACAACAGATTTAGTTGCAACTCCAGAGGCTTACTTATCACGCACAAAACCAACTTTACTTATTAGTTTTGGTCGTTCTGGCAATTCTCCAGAGTCTGTTGGTGCAATTGATGTTGCTGAAGCTGTTTGTGATAATGTTTATCATCTGTTTATCACTTGTAATCATGAGGGAGCTTTATCTAAGCGAGCACAAACAACCCCTAAATGTTATGCTATTAACTTAACACCAGAAACCCATGACCAAAGCTTTGCTATGACTTCAAGCTTTAGCAATATGTATCTTGCAGCTTATCTGTGTTTCTGTATTGATAACCTTGATGAGGCTATTGCAAAAGTAGAAAAAATTGCAGATGCTGGTGAAAAGTTCCTAGCTGAAAACTATACAATAGCTCAAAATATTGTTAATGAATATAATTTTAACAGAATTGTATATCTTGGCAGTAACTGTTTAAAGGGTATAGCTCAGGAGTCTGCTCTTAAAATGCTAGAGCTTACAGCAGGCGGAGTTGTTACAATGTATGATACTCCACTTGGTTTCCGTCATGGTCCTAAGTCTATTGTTGATGATAATACATTAACTGTTATTTATTTGAGTGATGATGCTTATACTCGTCAATATGAAATTGATTTATTAAAGGAAATGAGTTCTCAACGCAAAGGAAATAAAATTGTTGTTGTAACTTCTAAGCCAGATGCAGATGTAGCAGCACTTGCAGATTATGCTGTAAACTATAACCTTGATACTGATTATCAAAGTGTTATGTTAGGTCTTGATGATATTCTATTTGCTCAGACACTAGCTGTTTTAAAATCCCTTTCTATGGGTATCACTCCAGATAATCCATGTCCAACAGGTGAAGTAAACCGTGTTGTTAAGGGTGTAACTCTATATCCTTATACAAGAAAGTAAAATGAAAAAACCTGTTTCCCTGAGCTTTACAAAGTTGGGGAAACAGGCAATAAACCAAAAGGAGCCAAACAATTATGAATTGGGAAGTGATTTTGTGGACAAGTGTTACAATTGGTGCATTGCTTTGTATAGTAGCCATTATTGTAACAATTATTTCCGCACGAAATATGAAAAAAAGCCGAGATTCAATGGCAGTATTGCAAGAGCAAATTAAAGTCGGTGCAAAAATAATGTTTGGCGGAGGAATTTTCGGTACAATAGTAAAAATCAATGATGATAAAATTGATGTTGAAATAAGTAAGGGCGTTGTAATTACAATTTTACGCTACGCTATTCAAGGTGTTTGCTGATAAATTTAATAATCATCAGCACCATCATCTAAATGATTTTTATGTGATGCAGGTTCTATTCCACGAGCATAATCACTTGGTGAAATCTGAAAATATTTTTTAAATATCCTTGAAAAGTAATGAATTGAGCTGAATCCAAGCAAATACGCTATCTCACTTATTGTATGTTCGTTTTTGCGAATCAGCTCTTTACTTTTTTGTAGCTTTATATTTATAAGATAGTTTTTCGGTGAGCAACCCAAATTTATTTTAAAAAGGGTTTGAAGTGATGACCTTGACATAAAAAATTCATGACATATATCTTCTATTGTAAGTGGTTCAGTAACTCTTGCGTCCATATAAGACAGTATTTTTTTAAGCTGATTGTTTTGAAAGTTGTTGTCTGATTGTGAGTGATTTTGATTTTTTTCATAGTCTAAACGAAGTATATCAGATATCATTTCATGTAAATGACATAACATTAATGTTTGTGTATAGTAAAAATCTGATGCACTTTCTTGAACAATTTGCCATAAGACAGATTGAATTTCAACAGGGCAACTAAAAATTTTATTTAAAATATGCTCATTTGATTTAAGCTCAATGTCAAGTATTATTGTAAGATATGAACATGATGTATTTAGTGAAAAATGTCTGCTTATTTTTTGGTTTGGACTCAATAGTATTAAATCATGTGTGTTTAGATTGTAATTTGTTTCATTAGACTCAGATATACGCATATATCCATCACATACATATATAAGTTCATGATAAATATGAGGCGTTTTATAAAATGTGCATGGTGTTTCTTGGGTTAAATACGAACAATCAAAAACCTGTGAAATATGAAAAGGCATAGAAATAACAGTCGGAGTGTATGGCTCAGAAAGTTTTATAACTTTAGGGGTGATATTTTCTGGAGTTAGCAAAGAAAAGTTAAATATATCAACCCTTGAAATTACATAAAAATATGTATTTGGTTCTATTTTTAAACAGTGATGTACAGGAAATTTATTTAAGTTTTCAGCGTTAGGTTCTTTGCCTATTAAAATTGAGCCAATACCATATGTAGGTTCAACATATACTTCACATGGAAAACTATAAAGTATATTTGTTTTATTATTGGTTGTTTTTATTTGCTTACAGCTTAAATCATACCGTTCAGATGCGATTGGGTGAAAATATATAGACCCAAATTGCGAAAATAAGAATTCATTTGTTTTTTGCATAATAAAGACCTCTGAAAAAAGGGGCATAATGTACAACTTTCCTATTATTTTAGAGTATATGAACAGGAAAATCAAGTGCTATAAAAAGGAGGAAGTAATTTTGGTTATTCAAAGTAAACGTGTTTGGATTGCAGAACAATTTGTTCCAGCACAAATTGAGATTAGGGACAATAAAATTTCAGATATTTATGAATACAATACAAAGCCTGTGGATAAAGATTATGGTACAGATAAAATTTTACCAGGATTTATTGATATACACTGTCATGGTGCTTATGGCTTTGATACCAATGACGCAAATCCAGAAGGGCTTAGAAATTGGGTGGAGAAAATCCCAAGCGAGGGCGTAACAGCTCTTTTGCCAACAACTATAACTCAAAGTGAGCTAGTTTTAACAAGAGCACTTGAAAACGTTGCACAAGTTGTTGAAGAAGGTTATACTGGTGCTGAAATTTTGGGTATACATTTTGAAGGTCCATATCTTGATATGCAATATAAAGGGGCTCAACCAGAACAGTATATTGTAAAACCTACTGTTGAGCAGTTTAAAAAATATCAAGAGGCTGCAAAAGGACTGATTAAATATATCACTATGGCAACAGAAACCGACGATAATTTTGAGCTAACTCGTTACTGCACAGAAAATGGTGTGGTTGTTAGTATTGGTCACTCAGCCGCTACTTTTGAACAGGCAAGAATGGCTTTTGCTCATGGTGCTAGAAGTATGACACATGTTTATAATGGCATGTCACCTTTTAATCATCGTGCAAATGGTCTTGTAGGTGCGGCAAATCGTTTTAAAACTATGTATGGTGAAGTGATTTGTGACGGTAACCATTCGACATTGAGTGCACTTAATCAGTATTTTAATGAAAAAGGTGCTGATTATGGTATTTTAGTTACCGACTCACTTATGGCGAAAGGTTCTCCTGCTGGTTCTAAATTTATATTTGGTGGTAACGAAATTGAAATATATGTAGATGGCAGTGCCCATTTAACTTCAACAGGTGGTCTTGCTGGTTCTACATTAAAAGTGAACGAGGGTTTAAGACTTCTAATTGAAGAAGCTCTTGTGCCTGTTAATGTTGCAATAAATGCTTGTACTAAAAACCCTGCTGATTGTCTAAGAATAAGTGACCGAAAAGGTGCAATTAAAGTTGGTTTAGATGCCGATTTGGTTGTACTTGATAGAGATTACAATGTGATGCAGACATATTGCAGAGGTAAAGAAATGTTATAAATGAAATGGATAGATGGTAATGGGTAAAAAGAAAAATACACAAAAGGTTCAAATAAGGCTTTCAGGACAAAATATATATACTGACAAGAAAAATCGCACTATTTACTATGATTTTATAAGTAAACAAGGATATATTATTGATAAAAAGCATGAAAATCAAGCACTATTTTTTAAAAATCGTTTTGCAGTATTGTTTTTTGCGGCAATTTTATGTGCAGGGACTTTCCTCACATGGTTACAGGCTGCAATAGTTTTTGCAGTTGCTCTGGTGCTTGCTGAATTTAGTTTCCGTAAATCATTTTTAAAACAGCTTGAAGTTGCACAAGATATTGATTTTCAGCGTAAACTTTCACCTATAAAATATATAGTGGAAAATAAAGAAAAAAATAAGGTAATAATATTATCAGTGCTTTATATAGTTTTTGCAGTATTGGTTGTTTTAAATGCCTATATGGAAAATTATACTTCTGCACTTATGATTTTAAGTATTGCTCTTGCTTTATTTGGCGTATATTGCAGTATAATTCATTTAATCGCTTTTTCAAAAATGAAATAAAAAAGTGTCCTCCAGAGTTTTAAAATGCTGGAGGACATAAGGTTTAAGCCTTATTATTGCTACCACAAAGTGCGATTTTTTCACAAACAAGTTTTGTAACTTCTTCCATGCCGACTTTGCTGTATTTTTTAGGGTCAAACACTTCAGGGTCTTTTTTCATATATGCTTTGACACCATTACTATATGCTATACGTAATTCGGTTGCAAAGTTTACCTTGCAAATACCAAGCTCAATGGATTTTTGAACAGCTTCATCAGGTACACCAGATGCACCATGAAGCACAAGTGGAATATCAACAACTTTACGAATTTCACTTAGACGCTCAAAATCAAGCTTTGGTACACCTTTATAAAGACCATGTGCTGTGCCAATAGCAACAGCAAGTGAATTTACACCTGTGCGTTCTACAAATTCCTTAGCTTCAGCAGGGTCAGTATAAGGATTACCTGAACCGCCATCAAGGTCATCTTCCTTGCCGCCTACTTTACCTAATTCGGCTTCTACACTGATACCAGATGGACTACATGCTTCAACGACTTTTCGTGTCAATGCAATATTATCTTCAAAGCTTTCATGTGAACCATCAATCATAATTGAGGTGTAACCTGTGCGGAGTGCCTGCATAGCGAGTGATAAACTATCACCGTGGTCTAAATGCATTGCAACAGGTACGGTTGCACGTTCAGCAGCAGTTTTTACCATTGCAAGATAATAATCAAGCCCTGCATATTTAATAGTTGAAGGTGTGGTTTGGATAATAACAGGGGCGTTAGATTTTTCAGCAGCGGCAACAATAGCCATTACCATTTCAAGATTTTCTGCATTAAATGCACCTACTGCATAATGCTCTTTTTGTGCTTTTAAAAGCATTTCATTTGTTGTAACCAGTGGCATAAAAAAGACCTCGATTTTTTTAAATATATTAGCTTTATTTAGCTAATTAAGTATATCATAAATTAAGGAGAATGTAAAATGAATAGCAATCCTTTAAAGAAAATAGTAACACTTCAAAAGCAGGGGAAAGCAGTTGGAATTTATTCTGTTTGTAGTGCAAATGGATATGTTATTAAAGCAGCATTAAAACGTGGTATGCAGGATAATTCTTGTGTTTTAATTGAAAGCACAGCAAATCAGTGTGACCAAAATGGTGGATATACAGGCATGAAACCTATGGATTTTAAAAACTTCGTAAATAAAATGGCTGATGAAATCGGTTTTGATAAATCTAAGCTGTTTTTAGGTGGCGACCATTTAGGTCCTCTTACATTTGCAAGTTTACCAGAAGAAAAGGCTATGTTAGAGGCTGAAGAACTCATACGTCATTATGTTGGTGCAAGTTTTACAAAAATACATATTGATACAAGTATGAAAGTAGCAGATGACGATGCAAATACACGTCTTTCTGATGAAACAATAGCCAAAAGAGGTGCAAGACTTGCAAAAGTAGCTGAGGAAACTTATAAAAAATTGCTTGAAACCAATCCAAATGCAATCGAGCCTGTTTATATTGTAGGTAGTGAAGTGCCTATTCCTGGAGGTGCTGTTGGTGGTGCTGATGATGGCGTACAAGTAACTAAAGTTGATGATTTTAAAAATACAGTTGCCACATTTAAAAAAGCATTTTTGGATAATGGACTTGAACATGCATGGGAAAATGTAATTGCAGTTGTTGTTCAACCAGGCGTTGAGGAAAAAGACAGTGGTTGTACTGAGTATGATAGAGAAAAAGCCAAAGAACTTATGGCATCTATTGCAGATTTTCCACAACTTGTTTTTGAAGGTCATTCAACCGATTATCAAACAAAAATTAAATTGCGTGAACTTGTAGAAGATGGAGTTGGTATATTAAAAGTAGGTCCTGCACTCACATTTGCTATGAGAGAAGCTGTTTTTGCACTTGAAAATATTGAAAAAGAACTTCTTGCTGATATAGATGTAAAGCTTAGTGATTTTTCAAAAGTTTTAGACGAACAAATGTTAAAGGATAATAAATATTGGTCTAAGCATTACAAAGGCACAGATGCAGAGATTAAACTAAAACGCAAATATTCATTCTCTGACCGCTGCCGTTATTATATGCCAACTGAACCAGTTGAAAATGCCAAAAACACACTTATTAACAACCTAAAAACATATGGTATCCCACTAAATCTTTTAAGCCAGTTTATGCCTATTCAATACACCAAAGTGCGTGAAGGTTTATTAAAAAATGAACCAGAAGAACTGATTATGGATAGAATTATAAACACTATGGACGAATATTTATATGCAACTCATCAAAAAGAACTTATTTAATATACATAAATCGTTAACTGTATGATAAAATAGTTTATTATAGGAAATTTTATACTATACGTATAGGAGGTTTTTAATTATGCCAAGTATTTTTATAAGTCCTAGCAAATATGTTCAAGGTGCGGGAGAACTTAAAAACTTAGGTAAATATGCAAAAATTTATGGAGAAAAAGCCCTAATAGTAATAAGTGAAAATGGTCGCAAAAGAAGTGGTCAAACAATTCTAGATAGCTTTTCTGATGCAGAATGTGCTTGTGCTTTTGAATATTTTAATGGTGAGTGTTGTATGAGCGAAATTAACCGCTTATGTGATACTGTAAAGCAGCAAAATTGTGATATGGTAATTGGTGTTGGCGGAGGTAAAATTTTTGATACAGTTAAAGCGGTGGCACATAAATGTAAAACACCAGTTGTAATCTGTCCTACTATTGCCTCAACTGATGCTCCATGTTCAGCACTTTCTGTTATTTATACAGAGGAAGGTGTATTTGAAGAATATCTATTTTTACCTGCAAATCCTAATCTTGTGTTAATGGATACAGAAGTTATTGCACAAAGTCCAATGCGTTTAACTATTGCTGGTATGGGTGATGCACTTGCAACTTATTTTGAAGCTCGTGCATGTGCAAGGTCTAATGCAATAAGTTGTGCAGGTGGTAGAACAGGACAGGCAGCCCTTGCTCTTGCTAAACTTTGTTTTGATACACTTATGCAGGAGGGTTTAAAGGCAAAGAGTGCTTTAAGAGTTAAGGCAAATACGCAAGCTGTGGATAAGATTATAGAAGCTAATACTTTGCTTTCTGGCATAGGTTTTGAATCTGGTGGTCTTGCAGCAGCTCATGCAGTGCATAATGGTTTTACTGTGCTTGAAGAATGTCATGAAAAATATCATGGTGAAAAAGTGGCATTTGGAACACTTACACAGCTTATTCTTGAAAATGTTCCAAAAGAAGAGTTTGATGAAATCGCAATTTGGTGTGCAGAGCTTGGTTTACCTGTAACCCTTGCAGAATTAGGCATTGAAGATGTAACCGAAGAAAAAATTATGGCGGTTGCAAATGCAGCTTGTGCAGAGGGTGACACTATGCATAATATGCCATTTGAGGTAACTCCTAAGATGGTTTATGATGCAATTTTAGCGGCAGATGCTTATGGTAAAACATTAGTTGGTATGTAAAATAGAAAAGCGTGTTACAGGAAGTTTGTAACACGCTTAACTTTTATTTATTTTCTTCTAAATGTTTTTTGCGATACTGAACAGGTGTCATACCTGTCATTTGCTTAAATGCTTTAGAGAATACAAGAGGGTCACGATAACCAACAGACTGTGCAATAGCCGCAACAGTTGCATTAGTAAGTCTTAACTGCTCCTTAGCACGAGTAAGGCGGAATGTGGTTAAAAATTCCTGAGGTGAAATTTTAAGCACACGTTGGAACAATGTAAAAAGATAACTGCGGTTTAGTGATACATATTTAGCCATATCAGACACTGTTATATGATTTGCATAATTGTAATGCACAAATTCAACTGCACGACGTACATAAAAGTTTTCACGGTCATTTTTAGGAACAGAAGAAAGCGGCATTGAAAGTGAACGGGCAAGACATGAGAAAAATCTGCAAAGCAAACCTTGAAGCTGAAAATCATTTTCTATGCCAGCAGTGTTATATTTTAACATTTCTTGCACAATCTCACGAAGTGTTTCACCATCTGGCGAACGGAAAGTAAATTGACCCTCATTAAGCCCTATTGCATTTAAATATTCTCCACAACGAGTGCCATCAAAGCCAATCCATAAATAAGTCCATGGGTCAGCTTCATCAGCTTGGAAGAATGCTTGCTGATTTGGTCTAATAATAAATCCTTCACCTGCATGGAGTGAAAACTGTTTGTCACCTGACTGAAAGATGCCTTTTCCATCTGTGATAAAATGAATAAGATAATTAGGTCTTACCGCAGGGCCAAAATGTTGGAGCGGCTGGCATGAACCATAGCCGCAATAGCACAGATAAAAATCTGAAAAAATCTGATGCTCGAGCTTTAGTACATTTAAGTTTTCCATACAAACCCTCCTCTAAATTATGTTTAGATGTTAGGAAACATAATTTTTAATTACAACATTAAATCTAGTAAATACAGCTTTTTTGTTCTTATATATATTTTACCAGTAACCGCTTTAATTAGCAACTATTTGTTTTAAATTCTGACTTAAAAAACAAAACATCAGTTTCTGTGCATATATTATAAACTTTTAAATAATGCTAAATGTTAAATGGAATTATGAAATTAAAGTTTATATTCTTACATTTAATGGAATAATTAAAAAAACATATAAAATAGGCAAAAATTTTTACGATATGTTCATAAAAAACAGCGTGAAAGCCTTTGCAAAATTCGCTTAGATAAGATAAAATAATATGAGACTGTAAGAATTTTTATGGGAGGTTAAAACAATGGACACTCCAAAGTATAAACGTGTACTTATTAAAATCAGCGGTGAGGCTCTGGCAGGTGACCGCAAATTCGGTCTAAACTTTGAAGACGTTATTGGCCCTGTGTGTGATGTTATCAAGCGTGTAAGTGATATTGGCTGTGAAGTTGGTATTGTTGTGGGCGGCGGTAACTTCTGGCGTGGTGTCAAAGACGGTGGCGGAAAAATGGAACGCACTAGAGCAGATTATATGGGTATGCTCGCTACAACTATTAACTCTTTAGCTCTTCAAGATGCTCTTGAACAGCGTGGGGTTGATGTGCGTGTGCAAACCGCTATTGAAATGAATAAAATAGCTGAACCTTATATCCGTTCTCGTGCAACTCGTCATCTTGAAAAGGGTAGAGTTGTTATATTTGGCTGTGGTACTGGTTGCCCTTATTTCTCAACTGATACAGCGGCTGTTCTTCGTGCAGCAGAAGTAAACGCTGATGTTATTTTGCTTGCTAAAAATATTGATGGCGTTTATGATTCAGACCCTGCAAAAAACCCTAATGCAAAAAAATATGATAGCTTAACCTATATGGACGTATTAAATCAAGGCTTAGGTGTTATGGACACAACAGCTACAAGTTTATCTATGGATAATAATATCCCTATTCTTGTATTTGCTCTTAGTGACCCAGAAAATATTTATCGTGTTGTTACTGGTGAAACCATTGGTACTATTGTAAAAAAGGAGGAAGTTAAATAATGGCAGATTTAAAACAATTTGAACACAAAATGTCTAAAACTATTGAGGTGTTAAGCAAAGAGCTTGCGGCAGTTCGTGCAGGTCGTGCTAACCCTGCTGTGCTGGATAAAATCACAGTTGAATATTATGGTGCTCCAACCCCTCTAAATCAGGTTGCAGCAATTTCTTCTCCAGACCCTCGTACACTGGCAATTCAGCCTTGGGACGGTTCTGTACTTCGTGAAATTGAAAGAGCTATTATGACCTCAGATTTAGGTATTAACCCACAAAATGATGGTAAGGTTATCAGACTTACTTTCCCACCTCTAACCGAGGAGCGTCGTAAAGAGCTTATTAAACAGGTTGCTAAAATCGGTGAGGATAGCAAAGTTGCAATCCGTAATGTTCGTCGTGAAGCTATTGACAAGTGGAAAGCAGCTCATAAAAAGAGCGAAATGACCGAGGACGAACTGCATGACGCAGAAGATAAAATCCAGAAGGTTACTGACAAGTTTGTAAAGGAAATCGACGGAATCGTTGCTAAGAAGTCCAAGGAACTTGCAGAAGTTTAAAATTATTCTGAAAGGGGCGATGGTTTTGTCGTCCTTTTTTCATTAAAATGTGAGGTATAAATGGGGTTTTTTAATAATATTTTTGGAAAGAATAAAAATAATGAGATTGTAAATCATTCATCTGTTCCAAGACATATTGCAGTTATTATGGACGGTAATGGTCGCTGGGCAAAAAAAAGAGGTATGCCACGCTCTGCTGGTCATGCAGTAGGTGCAGAAACATTTAGAACTATTGCAACTTATTGTAAAGATATAGGTGTACAGTATTTTACTGTTTATGCTTTTTCAACTGAAAACTGGAAAAGACCTGAACAAGAAGTTAATGCACTTATGGATTTATTCCGTAAATACCTAACTGAGGCGGCTGAAACTATGTTTGAACGTGGGGTTGCAGTTCGTGTGATAGGTGATTTGTCTCCACTTCCAGAGGATATAAAAAAACAAATTGCAGAGGTTGATAAAATCGCTGATAAACTTGGTGAAAATGCGGCTACTGCAAGTTTATGTATCAATTATGGTGGGAGAGATGAAATCAAAAATGCAGTTAAAAAAATTGCAGAGAAAGTTAAAACTGGTGAGATAAACCCAGAAGATATAACTGAAAATACAATCTCTAAATATTTATATACTGCAAAAATGCCTGACCCTGATTTAATTATTCGTCCATCAGGTGAAATTAGAACATCTAATTTTTTACTTTGGCAAAGTGCATATAGTGAGTATTATTTTACTGATGTATTGTGGCCAGATTTTAAAACATCTGATATGGATAATGCAATAAATTCATTTAATCTTCGTAACCGTCGTTTTGGCGGTGTCTAAATTCACAAAATAAAAAAGGATATTTTAGTTTTATGAAAGCAAGAGTTTTATTTGGCGTTGTAGGATTTATTTTTGTTCTGCTCGCTCTTTATGTCTTTCCACCAGTTGTACTTGCGATTGCACTTAGTACACTTGCATCAGTTGCAACCTATGAGCTTATCACTCCAACAAAGCTGGTTAAAAACAATATAGTGCAAAATATAGCAACCACATCTGCATTGGGATTTTCTATTTTCCATGCTATTGGCTCAGTATTTTTCGAGCAGAAAATTTGGCTTATGCTTGTATCATTCGTTGTTGTTTTAACTATTATTGCACTTTTTGCCGCACTTTTAAGACATCATGATACAGTGACTTTTCCAGAAATCACAACTGCTTTCTTTGCGGCTATTGTAGTACCTGCTATGATGTTATCTCTTTGGAGAATTTTCTCTATGGCTGGCGGTAAATTCTTGGTTTTAATGCCACTTGTAGCCGCTTGGGGTTCTGATACCTGTGCATTATTTGCTGGCATGGCTTTTGGTAAACATAAGCTTGCACCTGTAATTAGTCCTAAAAAAACGGTTGAGGGTGCAATAGGTGGCGTTATTGGTGCTATGCTCTTAATGTTACTTGTAGCATTTATCTTTAACACCAAAGCAGGTTTGGAAATCCATTATTTATCTGCGGCTGTTTTAGGTGCAGTTGGTGCTGTTTTTGGTCAGATTGGTGATTTATCGTTCTCAATTATTAAGCGTCAAACAGGCATTAAGGACTATGGTCATTTATTCCCAGGGCATGGCGGTGTGTTAGATAGATTTGATAGTGTTGTTTTTGTAGCACCACTTGCAGAACTTGTTTTACGTTTATCGGGTGTATCATAATAATAAAGGAAGTTGCATAAAATATGAAAAAACGCATTTCCATTTTAGGAAGTACAGGTTCAATAGGAACTCAAACAGTTGATGTGCTTGACAGCATAAATGCAGAAGTTACAGCACTTACAACAAATAAAAATATAAAGTTATTAGAACAGCAAGCGAGAAAATTAAAACCTAAACTTGCAGTTGCATTTGATGAAAAATCTGCACAGGATTTAAAAACTATGCTTGCAGATACAAATATTAAAGTTGAAAGCGGTATGGACGGCTTAATTCATGCGGCAGCAATGGAAAATACAGATATAGTTGTAACCGCTGTTGTTGGTATGGTGGGTTTGCTTCCAACTATGGCAGCGATTGAAGCGGGGCATGATATTGCACTTGCAAACAAAGAAACGTTAGTTTGTGCAGGTTCTATTGTTACAGAAGCCGCAAGAAAAAAAGGCGTTAAAATCTTGCCTGTGGACTCCGAACATTCAGCAATTTTTCAGTGTGTGCAAGCAGCTGGGGGAAATAAACTTGATAAAATTATTTTGACTGCATCTGGTGGTCCATTCTTTGGTAAAAAGTATGATGAGCTTAAAAACGTAACTCCAACACAAGCACTAAAACACCCTAACTGGTCAATGGGTGCAAAAATAACTATTGACTCTGCTACAATGTTTAATAAGGGTTTAGAGCTTATAGAAGCTATGTGGCTTTATGATATGCCACAGGAAAAAATTGAAATCGTTGTACATCGTGAATCAATTATTCATTCGCTTATTGAGTTTGAAGACGGTGCAGTTTTAGCCCAGCTTGATGTTCCAGATATGCGTTTACCTATTCAGTATGCTTTAACATATCCAGAACGTGTGCCATGCAAAATGGAGCGTTTGCGTTTAACCGATGTTGGCAAACTTACATTTTTTGCACCAGATGAAAACGCTTTTCCCGCTTTAAAGCTTGCAAGAAAAGCCGCTAGTTTAAAAGGTAATATGGGTGCTATTATGAATGGTGCAAATGAAGCGGCTGTCGAGTTGTTTTTAAAAGAAAAAATAGGATTTTTAGACATTCCTAAGCTTGTAAATAATGCTATGGAGCAAATAAAATACAAGGACAATATAACCCTTGATGATGTTATTATTTATGATAAACAGGCTAGAGAGCTTGTAAATTCTGCTTTAAGAGGTAACTAATGAATAGTACACTTTCAAATTTAATTGGTATAATTTTAGCACTTATTGGTTTTGGTGTGCTTATTATGGTGCATGAAATCGGGCATTTAGTAGCAGCTAAAAAAAGCGGAGTAAAAGTAGAAGAATTTTGGATTGGCATGGGCCCTCAAATTCTTAAAAAGCAGATGGGCGAAACCACATATTATTTAAGGCTGTTACCAATAGGTGGTGCTTGTGTTATGGAGGGTGAGGACAGTGAAGCCATTTCTGAACGCTCCTTTGGTAAGGCAAGCCGCCCAAAAAGATTTATTATTTTGGTTGCAGGTGTTGTGATGAATTTCATCACAGGTTTTTTGATTTTATTATTTATATCACCAAATATTCAAAATGGTCAGTTTATTTCACCAACACTTGAAGGCTTTTATGAAGGCTTTAAATATGAGGGTGAAAACGGTCTTATGGTTGGAGATACATTCCTTGAAATTGATGGATATAAAATTCACCGTAGAGCCGATGTTGACACTGCAATAACTAAGGGTGCAGTTGATGGAAAGTTTGATATTGTAGTAGAACGAAATGGTCAAAAAGTAGAGATAAAAGACCTTGAAATGAAACCAGAAATCGAAGATAATGGCAGAAAAATTTATGGTCTTAAATTTGCACTTCAAGACGCTACAATTCCTGTGCGTTTATCATTCGCATTTTGGGATTCTGTGGATATGGCAAGACTTATTTGGGACTCACTAGGTCAACTGGTAAGTGGTCAAGTAGGTGTCGACCAACTTTCTGGACCAGTAGGTTTTACTGCTGTTATGAGTCAAACTGTCCAGTTTGGTATCAAGCCATTTTTACAACTGCTTGCATTTATTTCTATAAACTTGGGTGTTATGAATTTACTCCCAATACCTGCACTTGATGGCGGTAGAATTTTATTTTTAATTGTTGAGGCAATTAGACGTAAACCATTAAGTCCAAAACTTGAGGGTTATGTAAATGCGGCAGGTCTCATTTTCTTGTTAGCACTTATGGTTTATGCAACAGGTAATGATGTTTTAAGATTGCTCGGTTAAGATATAAAGAAGGTTAAAACAAATGAAAACTAAGCAAATTAAAGTTGGTAATGTGTTAATTGGTGGCGGTGCACCTATTGTTATTCAGTCTATGACAAACACTGATACTAGAGATGCAAAAGCTACATTAAAACAAATAGATGAACTTTATAATGCAGGTTGTCAAATTGCAAGATGTGCTGTACCTGATATGAAAGCCGCTTATGCACTTGGTGAAATCTGCGAAAAATCACCTATTCCAGTTGTAGCTGATATACATTTTGATTATCGTTTAGCACTTGAAGCTATTGCCGCAGGTGTGCAAAAAGTACGCATTAACCCTGGAAACATAGGTTCTGATGATAGAGTTAAACAGGTTGTAAATGCGGCTAGAGCAAAAAATATACCAATTAGAATTGGTGTAAACTCTGGCTCAGTTGAAAAAGAAATTCTTGCTAAATATGGTTCACCAACTCCGCAGGCACTTGTTGAGTCTGCACTTTATCATGCAAGTCTTTTAGAAAAATTTGATTTTACAGATATCTGTCTGTCTATGAAATCATCTTCTGTTCCTTATACTATAAAAGCATATCAGCTTGCAAGTGAACAAACAAATTATCCTCTTCATTTAGGTGTAACTGAAGCGGGAACAGAATATATGGGCACAATTAAATCAGCCATTGGTATTGGTGGCTTGTTAGCCCTTGGTATAGGCGATACAATTAGAGTTTCTCTTACTGATGACCCTGTAAAAGAAATCTATGCAGCTAAAGCCATTTTAAAAGCTGTTGGACTTAATGAAGATGGTGTGCAAGTTGTATCTTGTCCGACCTGTGGCAGAACAAGAATTGATTTAATTGAAATTGCTAAAGAGGTCGAGCAAAAAGTAGCAGGAATTAAAGGTAAAAAACTAAAAGTTGCCGTTATGGGTTGTGCAGTAAATGGTCCAGGGGAGGCAAGAGAAGCTGACCTTGGCATTGCAGGCGGTGACGGTGTAGGTCTTATATTTAAAAAAGGTGAAATTATTAAAAAAGTGCCACAAGCTGAACTTGTAAATGCACTTATGGAAGAAATTGATAAATTTAAGGAGTAAGCATGACAAGAGGTTTAACTGATTTGTTTGACCGCTGTGAGCTTAATGAAACAGAAAGAGCGTACTTTGAACAAGGTCAGGTACGCTCTTTAGCAATCAGTGCGGATAAAAAAACTATGATTTGTCAGGTCGGTTTTAATGAAATCGTTCCTATAAGCTCATTAAGCGAAATAGAAAAAAATATTGCCAAAACTTATAATATAAATCGTATGCGTATTTCTCCACGCTATACGCTTGATACTCTTACGCAGCCTTATATAAACACTCTAAAAGAGCGTGTTTTAATGGAAATTCCATCTGCTTGCGGATTGCTTGCTGATAGCCAATGGACAGTAAATGATAATGTTCTTGAAATCAGTATGAGTGAGTCTGCAAAACAACATTTAAAAATACAAATTCACAATATGAGTGAACGCATACATGCAGAAACAGGGCTTGATGTCAAAGTAAATGCAGTTGAAATAGATGCTGATACAGTAAAAAAATTGATTGAAACTCAAAAGGAAGATAGAGAGCAAATTTTAAAACAAGCATCTGAAAATCTGCCTACAAAACCAATAGAGCATAAAAAAGCAGAAAAGCAAGCTAAACCAATTGATAACAAAACTTACCAGCGTCAGAAAGTGCAAAAAGTTTCCGATGATGATTTAATTTATGGCAAATTATATTCAGAAAAAACTATTTCTATTTGTGATGCTATGAATGAACATGGTCAGGTTACTATTGAGGGTGAAATATTCTTTGTTGACCATAGAGAGATTAACTCTAAAAAAACAGGAAAAGAATGGGTAAAGCTTTCTTTTGATATAACAGATAATACAAACTCTGTGCGAGTAAGTAAATTTTTATCCAAAGAACAGGCGGAAACTATTGTTCCACTTATTAAAACAGGCAATTATATAATGGTTCAAGGTAAAGTAACTTATGATACTTATGAAAAAGAAAGTATTATAGAGCCAACAGGAATTATAAAAGCTAAAAAGAAAATCCGTATGGACAAAGCAGATAAAAAACGTGTAGAACTGCATTTACATACAAATATGAGTGCAATGGACGGTATAGCCTCTACTAAAGCACTTATGAGCAGGGCAAAACTTTGGGAACACCCCGCAATCGCTATAACAGACCATGGAGTTGTACAAGCTTATCCAGACGCTATGCATGCAGTAGAGCGAAATAAAATTGATATTAAGGTGCTTTATGGTGTGGAAGCTTATTATGTAAATGATGCGGCTAGTGTTTCTGTTGTGCGTGGAACTAAAGATGCACCTCTTAAAGGTGAAGCTATTGTTTTTGACCTAGAAACCACAGGTTTAAAACCTGCTCAAGAGGAAATAACTGAAATCGCTGCGGTTTTGGTGCGTGATGGTCAAATTATTGATTCTTTTCAAAGTTATGTAAATCCACATAAACCAATACCACCAAATATCACTGAACTAACAGGAATTAGCGATGAAACTGTAAGAGATGCACCAGAATTAAATGAGGCACTTGACAGATTTTTAAATTTTGCAGGAGATAGACCACTTATTGCTCATAATGCAGGATTTGACATGTCATTTTTAAATGCGGCTTGTAAAAAACTTAATATCGAGCGTAAATTTACATATATTGATACGCTTGAAATGAGTAGAATTTTACTTCCCGATTTAGGAAGATATAAATTAAATGTACTGGCAAAAGAGCTTGCAGTAGGACCTTTTGAACATCATAGAGCAAGTGAAGATGCAACTGTACTTGCTAAAATTTGGTGTAAACTTATAGATAAATTATGTATAGAATATAATGCGGTTAATATCTCAGATATAAACCCATTACTTGCTGGTATTCGTGACAAAAGCGGTTCACTTAAAAACTTAAAACGTCATCATTTTATTATATTGGTTAAAAATCGTGATGGATTGAGAAACCTTTACAAGTTAATCTCTTATAGCTTTTTAAATCACTTTTATAAAAAACCACTTATGCCACGTTCTGAACTTATAAAGCATAGAGAGGGTTTAATATTTGGTTCAGCATGTGAGGCTGGAGAACTTTATAATGCTCTTGTTGAGGGTGCAGAATGGGAGGAACTTAAAAGAATAGCCTCTTTTTATGATTATTTGGAAATTCAGCCGATTGCAAACAATAGGTTTTTAGTTGAAAAAGGCATAGTAAGTGATGATGAAGAACTAAGAAATTTAAATCGCAAAGTATTAAAACTTGCTGATGAACTTGGTAAACCATGTTGTGCAACTGGTGATGTACACTTCTTAGAACCAGAAGATGAAGCTTTTAGACGTATTTTGATGGCTGGACAGGGATATTCCGATGCGGATAATCAAGCACCACTGTATTTAAAAACCACAGATGAAATGCTTGAAGAATTTTCATATCTCGGTGAAGATAGAGCTTATGAAGTTGTTGTAACTAATACAAATAAAATAGCTGATATGTGTGAAGATGTGCGACCAGTTCCAAGGGAAAATTATCCGCCTAAAATTGATGGTGCAGAAGATGACCTTCGCAATATGAGCTATGAAAAAGCTAAAAGAATTTATGGTGACCCACTTCCAGAAGTGGTGCAAAAGCGACTTGATAGAGAACTTAACTCAATTATAAGTAATGGTTATGCGGTTATGTATATTATCGCACAAAAACTGGTTACAAAATCACTTGCAGACGGCTATTTAGTTGGTTCTCGTGGTTCAGTTGGTTCATCTTTTGCCGCTTTTACTTCTGATATAACTGAAGTTAATTCACTTGCGGCTCATTATCTTTGTCCTGATGATAAATATGTAGAATGGCATGAAGAATATTCTTGCGGTGTGGATTTACCAGATAAATTATGTCCAAACTGTGGAAAACCTCTTACAAAACAAGGGTTTGCTATTCCATTTGAAACATTTTTAGGGTTTGAAGGCGATAAAGTGCCAGATATCGACCTTAATTTCTCAGGTGAATATCAGCCTAGAATACATAAATACACAGGTGAGCTTTTTGGTCATGACCATGTATTTAGAGCAGGTACAATAGGTACTGTTGCAGAAAAAACTGCATATGGTTATGTTAAAAAATATATGGAGGAACGAGGAATAACCTGTTCCCGTGCCGAAGAAAACCGCCTTACAGCAGGTTGCACAGGTGTTAGAAGAACTTCAGGTCAGCACCCAGGAGGTATTGTTGTTGTACCAAGAGAGGTTGAAATTTATGATTTTTGCCCTGTACAGCACCCAGCAGATGACCCAAATTCTGATATTATAACAACTCATTTTGATTATCACTCAATAGATGAAAATTTATTAAAACTTGATGAACTTGGTCATGATGACCCGACAATTATTCGTCATATGCAGGATTTGACTGGTGTTGATGCACAGCAAATACCATTAGATGACCCTGATGTAATGAGCCTTTTCACATCTAATAAAGCACTTAAATATATTGATGATGCACCAGATGCAATTTTAGGTGATTTGGGCTGTTTAGCTGTGCCAGAGTTTGGCACAAAGTTTGTTCGTGGCATGGTAAGCGAAACTAAACCAACAACATTTGCAGAGCTTGTGTCTATTTCTGGCTTGTCACATGGTACAGATGTATGGTTAGGAAATGCACAGGATTTAGTTCATCAAGGAATTGGACTTGCGGATTGCATTTGCTGTCGTGATGATATTATGAACTATTTAATTTTAAAAGGTGTTGAGCCTAAATTAAGTTTTACTATTATGGAATCAGTGCGTAAGGGTAAAGGCTTAAAGCCAGAGTGGGAAACCGCTATGAAAGCCCAATCAGTTCCAGAGTGGTATATAGACTCATGCAAAAAGATTAAATATATGTTCCCTAAAGCTCATGCAGTTGCTTATGTTATGATGGCGTTTAGAATTGCTTGGTTTAAGGTTCACAAGCCTTTGGCGTTTTATTCGGCTTATTTTTCAATTCGTGCAAAAGGTTTTGATGCCTCATGTATGATTTTAGGCGATAAAGTTTGTATGGACAAAATCAGAGAACTTCAAAAGAAAGAGCGAGAGAAAACAATAACCGCAGCTGAAAAGGAAACTGCAACAACACTTGAAGTTGTACACGAATTTTATAGACGTGGTTTTAAATTTGAGCCAATGGACATATATAAATCTGATGCAACTATGTTTAGAGTTGTAGATAATGGGCTTATTCCTCCGTTTACATCAATGCCAGGAGTAGGCGAGCAAGCCGCACAAAATATAGTTGAAGAACGCAAAAACGGAAAGTTTCTTTCATCTGAAGAGCTTATTGTTAGATGTAATAAAGTTTCAAAATCTGTTGTCGATACATTAAAAGAAATTGGTGCATTAGGCGGTATGCCAAAGTCCACTCAAATAAGTTTATTTTAAATAGGGGGTTTTTTATATGGCAAAGTATGAAAAATATTTTACTGGTAATTTTGACACTGTTCTTTCACAGTTACATGATACTGTTATGAACGGAAGTATGTCTGCAAGCTATGAGGACGGTTCAAACTGGACAAATGGTGATGTTAGATGTGCTGTAAGAGTCTATGAAAGATATAGTATGATAGGCAGTAATAGAGTAAGTATGAATTTAACACTTGTAGGCAATGGAAATAATCTATTTTTAACTGCAATTACATCTGGAGGAAGTCAAGCGGTTTTATTTAAAATAAACACATTGGGAGAAGAATCTTTTTTAAAGTGCATTGAGGAGTTTATGCAACGATATTAGTCATAAATTCACAGCAACACTTGACAGTCGCACTATAATGTGTTAACATTTTAGCATGATAAAATAAGATTTTTAAAGGAGTATATAAAACATGAATCGTGACCGCATTTCTACACCAGAAGGCACTAGAGATTTATTATTTTCCTCTTGTAAGGCTCTAAGACAAACTGAAAATACTATTCGTCAAACGCTTGAAAACAGAGGTTATAGCGAAATTATTACCCCTGCTGTGGAATATTATGATGTATTCGCTCAGGCTAACCCAAACTTAGACCAAGAAAGTATGCTTAAAATTATAGATAAGTCTGGTAGAATTTGTGTTGCTAGACCAGATAACACTACACCTATCGCCAGAATTGCAGCAACTCGTCTTGATGATGAAACTTTTCCAGTTCGTCTTTATTACAGTCAAAAGGTATTCCGTTCTGTTTCTGCTGGTCACGGTCATCGTGGTGAATTTTTACAAATCGGTGCAGAACTTATTGGTGCTGATGGCTTAGAAGCTGATATTGATATTGTTTCAGCGGCTTTTGAAACCCTTAGAAATGCAGGTGCAAATGAATTCCGTTTAGAACTCGGTCATGCTGAGATTTATAAAGCTCTTATTGCAGCTTTAGATGTGGATAGCCAAACAGCCGAAAGTATTCGCAGACTTATTGAAAATAAATCATTTGCGGCTCTTGGTGATATGCTTGCACCTTATCGTCTAAAGCCAGAAGCAAAAGCACTTTGTGCTATGCCTCAACTTTTTGGCGGTGTGGAAGTGCTAGATGAGGTTGAAATGCTAACTGGCAATGTGCGTGTTTTAGGTGCGGTTGCATATCTCCGCAGACTATATGCCGCACTTGATAAAGCTGGTTTTGGTGGAGAAATTATGATTGACCTCGGTCTAGTTCATGAAATGGATTACTATACAGGCATAATGTTTAGAGGTTATGTAGGTGGAGCAGGTACTGTTATAGTATCTGGTGGACGTTATAACGCTTTATGTGCTAAATTTGGCAGAGATTTACCTGCTGGTGGTTTTGGTGTAGATGTTGAAAACCTTGCACAGCTAAAAGATGAAACCGACACAAAACAGCATAATTCTGTTAGAATAGCACTCACTAAGGGCAGACTTGAAAAGAAAACACTTTCTTTCCTTAAAAATGCTGGTTATGATACATCAGAACTTGAAGCAGGTTCAAGAAAACTTATCTTCACATTGCCTAACACTAATATTGAAATTGTGCTTGCAAAAGCGGCTGATGTTATAACCTATGTTGAACATGGTGTATGTGATATGGGCGTTGTGGGTAAAGATACCATTATGGAAAAAGGCGGCTCTTTCTATGAGATGGTTGACCTTGGTTTTGGTAAATGCCGTTTTGCACTTGCAACTAAAAAAGGTAAACAAGCTTATGGCGGTTATAAAACCCCTGTAATTGCTACCAAATACCCAAATGTAACAAAGACATTCTTCCATAAGAAAAATTTAGATGTTGAAACCATAAAAATCGAGGGTTCTGTGGAACTTGCACCACTTTTAGAACTTGCAGACGCTATTGTTGATATTGTGGAAACAGGCTCTACACTAAAAGAAAATGGTTTGGAAGTTATAGAAGATGTTGCACCTATTTCTGCTCGTGTTATTGTAAATATTGCAAGTGCTAAGATGAAGAAAAATTCAATTAAACAGATTATAGATGCACTTGAAAACGGCAGAAAAACCGAAAGCGAGGGTAAATAAATGTTTTTGCAGACTGTTGTTGCAGATGGAAATAAAGAACAACAAATCTTAAATCAAATGAAACAAAGAGCGAGTGAAACTCGTGGAGATATAGAGAATATTGTTAAAAATATTATGGACGATGTCCGTAAAAATGGTTTAGATGCAGTAGAAAAATATTCTTTGCAGTTTGATAAAACCAAGCCTTATATTATTGAGCAAAGTGTAATTGATAAAGCATATAATGACTGCAAACCAGAACTTCGCACAGCTTTGGAACGTGCGGCTGAAAATATTCGTGACTATCATGAACAAATGATGGTTAAAACTTGGGAATATGAACGTGCAAAAGGTGCGGTTTTAGGTCAAACAGTTAGAGGACTTCATAAAGTTGGTTTATATGTTCCAGGTGGTACTGCGGCTTATCCATCAAGTGTACTTATGAATGCAATTCCAGCAAAGGTAGCGGGCGTGGGTGAACTTATTATGGTTACACCTCCAACCGAAAATTTATCTATTG
This sequence comes from uncultured Butyricicoccus sp., assembly GCA_944384745.1. GTDB lineage: Bacteria > Bacillota > Clostridia > Oscillospirales > Butyricicoccaceae > Butyricicoccus_B. The sequence continues at coordinate 41,824 of CALWUO010000004.1, read as the reverse complement.
AAGTTTTAACAGCAGCTAAAATTGCAGGAGTTGACAAAGTGATTGCAGTTGGTGGAACTCAAGCAATAGCCGCATTGACTTATGGTGCAGGTTTTATTCCACAGGTTGATAAAATTGTAGGTCCTGGCAATGCATTTGTTGCAGCCGCTAAAAAAATGGCTTTTGGTACAGTTGATATTGATATGATTGCAGGTCCGTCAGAGGTACTTGTAATTGCCGATTATACCGCAAATCCAACTTATGTTGCAGCAGATTTATTAAGTCAAGCAGAGCATGATAAATTGGCGTCCTGTGTATTGTTAACTGACTCTATGGCACAGGCTCAAGCTATTTCTTGCGAGATGGAACGCATGGGCAAAGATATGCCACGTTGGGATATTATCAAGGAAAGTGTTCAAAATTATGGTTGTGCTATTGTTGTTGAGGAGTTAAAAGACGCTTGTAAGCTTGCAAATCAAATTGCTCCAGAACATTTAGAGGTTTGCACAGTAGCTCCTAGAGAATTACTCCCAATGCTTAATAATGCGGGTGCAATTTTCCTTGGCTCATACTCTCCAGAACCACTTGGAGATTATATGGCTGGCCCTTGTCACGTTTTACCTACTTCTGGAACAGCTAGATTTTTCTCCCCACTGTCTACTGATACATTTTTAAAGAAAACAAGTATTATTGAATATTCAGCCGAACAGTTAAAAGCTGTATCTGATGATATTATTGCACTTGCAAACGCTGAAAAGTTAAATGCACATGCAAATAGTGTTGCAGTTCGCTTTTTAGATACAGAGGAGGAAAAATAAATGCCAAATATCCGCACAGAAATTAGACAATGCACAAAATGTCGTGAAACTAAAGAAACACAGATTGCATTATATTTAAACCTTGATGGTGGAGAACGCAAAATAGAGACAGGTATAGGGTTTTTTGACCATATGTTAAACTCTTTTGCAGTTCATAGTGGTTTTGGTTTGGCTGTAAGTTGCAAGGGTGATTTAGAAGTTGACGGACATCACACCGTTGAAGATGTAGGTATTGTATTAGGTCAGGCTTTTGCAAATATTTTAGGTGATAGGTCTGGTATAGCTCGTTTTGGTTTTGCCTATGTGCCTATGGACGAGGCTTTAGGTTTTTGTACTCTTGATATTTCGGGTAGACCTTATTTAGTATTTGATGCACCTATGCCACAACCTATGTGTGGCACTTATGACACATGTTTAACAGTGGAATTTATGAGAGCTTTTGCAACTCATGCGGGTATCACTTTGCATTTAAAGAGTGTATATGGTGATAATGCACATCATATAACTGAAGCACTATTTAAAGCCCTTGCCAGAGCATTAAAACAAGCAGTACAACAAACTGGCGGAGAGGTTTTAAGTGCAAAAGGTGTGCTATAAAGGAGGTCAAGGCAAGTGAGTTATATTGCTGTTGTGGATTATGGAGCAGGTAACCTTATGAGCGTTGCCAATACCTTAAAATATCTTGGTTATGAAAGCAAAATTGCACAGGACATTAACACAATAGAAAATTCGGCTGGTGTAATTCTTCCAGGGGTTGGAGCATTTCCAGATGCAATGCAGGCTCTAGCGGAAAGTGGTTTGACAAATGCTGTTAAAACTGTGGCTAAAACAAAACCGTTTTTAGGAATTTGCCTTGGTATGCAAATGCTTTTTGAGTCATCTAATGAAGTTAGAGAGTGTGAAGGCTTAGGACTGCTTGAGGGCAATATTTCAAAAATAGAAACCGATTTAATTTTGCCACAAATAGGTTGGAACGAGCTTGAAATACTTAGACCAAATGCACTGACTAAGGGTTTAAAAACAGGCGACCATGTGTATTTTGTTCATTCTTTTATGGCAAATCCTAAAAATTCAGAAGATTTAGCTTGTGTTACTGATTATGGAATAAAAGTTCCTGCAATGGTTGCAAAAAATAATCTTTTTGGCTGTCAATTTCACCCAGAAAAAAGCGGAGAAATTGGACTTAAAATTATTAAAAATTTCGTAGAGCTTACAGAGGTGAAATAATGAAAATCTTACCTGCTATTGATTTAAAAGATGGAATGTGTGTTAGACTTAAAAAAGGCGACTATGAAACAGCACATAAAGTTGCGGAAGATGCATTGACAACTGCAAAAGGATTTCTTGATGCAGGAGCAACACTAATTCATATGGTTGATTTAGATGGTGCAAAAGATGGCAGTCATGCAAATTATCATGTAGTGCGTGAAGTTATAGAGAAAACAGGTGCAAAAGTTGAACTTGGTGGCGGTATTCGCTCAATGGAAGATATTGATGCAGTTTTATCTATTGGTGTAAGTCGTGTTATTATTGGTTCAGCCGCTGTTAAAAATCCAGAGCTTGTTAAACAGGCTGTTGATAAATATGGTGAAAAAATTGCTGTTGGCATTGATGCTTTAGGTGGCACAGTTCGCACTCATGGCTGGCTGAGTGATTCAGGTGAAGATTATATAACTTTTGCAAAAAAAATGGAGGATATGGGCGTTAAAACAATTATCTTTACTGATATTGATAAAGATGGTATGCTTGAAGGTCCAAACTTTGACCAGCTTTCAAAACTTAGAAATGCAGTCAAATGTGAAATTGTAGCGTCTGGCGGTGTTACAACGCTTGAAGATATTGCAAAGCTTAAAAGTCTAAAAATAGATGCTGCAATCGCAGGAAAAGCAGTTTATACTGGTGCATTAGACCTTGTAAAAGCTATAAAAACAGGGGAGGAGTAAAAATGCTTGCAAAAAGAATTATCCCTTGTTTAGATGTTAAAGATGGCAGAGTTGTTAAAGGCGTAAATTTTGTGGGTTTAAGAGATGCAGGCGACCCTGTGGAGCTTGCAAAGTTTTATTCTGAACAAGGTGCAGACGAAATAGTTTTCCTTGATATAACTGCAACAAGTGATGAGCGTGAAACTATTGCAGATGTAATTCAACGAACATGTAAAGAGGTTTTTGTGCCTTTAACTGTTGGTGGTGGTATTCGTACAGTTGAAGATTTTAAAGATATTCTTCGTGCAGGTGCGGACAAAATCTCTATAAATTCATCAGCAGTTAAAACCCCTGATTTAATAAATGATGCTGCAAGTCGCTATGGTAGTCAGTGTGTTGTGGTGGCTATGGACGCAAGAAAAAATGAAAATATGCCATCTGGTTATGAAATTTTTGTCGCAGGCGGCAGAAAAGCCACAGGTATTGATGCGATATCTTGGGCAAAAGAGGTTTATCAGCGTGGAGCTGGCGAAATTTTATTAACATCTATGGACAAAGATGGCACAAAATCTGGTTTTGATTTGGATTTAACCGAAAAAGTGTGTCAGGTTGCACAGATACCTGTTATAGCCTCTGGCGGTTGTGGAAATTTAGAACATTTTGCAGAGGTTTTTGAAAAAACTCATGCGACTGCTGCACTTGCTGCAAGTTTATTTCATTATGGTGAACTCAGTATCTCACAGGTGAAAAACTATCTTAGAGAGCGTAATATAAGCGTTAGATAAGGGGAATAAACATGGATTTATCAAAGTTTTTTAAAAAAGGTGAACTTATTCCTGTTATTTGTCAAGATGAAAACACAAAAGATGTTTTAATGCTTGGATATGCAAACGAACAGGCTTTAAAACTCACAATAGAAACTAAAACCGCTTGGTTTTTCTCACGTTCGAGACAAAAACTATGGAATAAAGGTGAAACATCAGGCAATTTTATTTTTGTAAGTAAAATTCTATCTGATTGTGATGATGATACACTGATTTATTTAGGCACTCCAAAAGGTCCTGTGTGTCATACTGGAAACCCTAATTGTTTTTATACTACACTTTGGGAAAAGGGGTAAGGAAATGCCAATATTTCTAGTTGCATTTATAGTAATTGTTTTATGTGTTTTAGTTTTAGGAGTTATATTATCAAAAAATAGAGATTAAAGAGGTATTTTATAATGAATTCATTTGAGCAAATGGAAGCAGTTATTGCACTTCGCAGAAAAGAACCACAGGAAAAATCATATACTTGCTATCTTTTTGATAAAGGTTTAGATAAAATCTTAAAAAAAGTCGGTGAGGAATGTGCAGAAACCATTATTGCTGCAAAAAATGGTGATAAAACTGAACTTATTGGTGAAATAAACGATGTTTTTTATCATATGATGGTTATGATGAATGAATGTGGAGTAACTCTTGAAGATGTGTGCAAAGAAATGGACGAAAGAGCAAAAAAAATCGGCAATTTAAAGACATTTCATGTATCAGACCACAATACATAATGAAAAAGTTCGCCTTTTGGCGAACTTTTATTTATTATAAATCTTAAAATATTCATCTGTAAACGTGCCATCTGTATTATTTATAATAAGTGGAGGTTCTACAACAAGACCATCACTAGAACCACCTTTACGACACTCAATAAGTACAGCAGACGGTGCTTTTTCAGTTGTTTGATGTACAAATCTTAATCTTTTTGGTGTAAGTCTTACACGTTCAAGGGCGGTTATAAGCGTTATAAATCTTTCAGGACGGAAAACAATAGCACATTTACCGCCACTTTTAAGCACATATGATATAGCAACAGCTATATCTTCAATAGTTGCTTCACCGTCCATACGGGCTAGTGCATGAGCATCAAGGGCTTTAACTTTGCCACTTCCAGATTTAAAATAAGGCGGATTACAAACAACATAATCCATACTGCCATGAGAAAAGTAATTTCTTATACATTTTAAATCACCCTGTACAGCGGTTACATTTTCAAGTTTATTATGTTCAATGGATTTATTAAAAATATCCACAGCACCTTGTTGAAGTTCTAAACCTGTTATTTTAAGGTCAGCCCTCCAGCATAATAGTGAAAGTGTTCCAACTCCAGCACCTAAATCAAGCACGTTTGCAAATTTTCGTGGTTTTGCAAAACTAGAAAGCAAAGTGGAGTCTTGACCAAGTTTAAAAAAATCATCATTTTGTATTAAGTCTAAGCCATTAGGTAATTTTTCTATAGATTGCATAAGAAAAAACTCCTTTATTATCACAAAAAACATTAAAATATAATATGATGATAACAAAAACCATACTATATGTCAAATTTTATCAAAGACTTTGACAAATTATAATATATAGCGTAAAATAAATTAAAACGCTTTTGCATTTCAGCGTGAAAAACATTGAAAGAGGCGATAAAACAATGTTATTAAAGGATTTAATAGAAGATGCTCGTTTAATTCGTGAGCGTGACCCTGCAGCACGTTCTACAATAGAAGTATTTTTACTTTATCCAGGATTTCATGCGGTTATTTATCATAAATTAACCCATTGGCTATATAAGCATAAAAGATTTTTTCTTGCAAGAATGATTTCACAATTTGCTAGAACTATGACAGGTGTGGAAATTCACCCAGGGGCAAAAATCGGAAAAGGTTTATTTATTGACCATGGTATGGGAATAGTAATAGGAGAGACCGCAGAAATAGGCGATTATTGCACGATTTATCATGGAGTAACACTTGGCGGTACAGGTAAAGACAGCGGAAAACGTCACCCAACAATCGGAAATAATGTGCTTATATCCACAGGTGCAAAGGTTTTAGGACCTTTTACTGTTGGTGATAATTCAAGAATTGGTGCAAATGCTGTTGTTTTACAGGAAGTTCCACCAGATTCAACGGTTGTGGGTGTTAAAGCTCGTGTGGTTAAAATTGGTGGTCATAGAGTTCCATCATTTGACCTTGACCAAGTTAATATTCCAGACCCAGTTGCACAACAACTCTGTCAGCTTGAAAAGCGTGTATACACAAATGAACAAAAAATTAAAAGTTATGAGCATAATGAAGCAGATAAAAACAATGAAAATGCTCAGAAATAACGATTTTTAATAATATAATAATTGTAAGAAATAATGAAAAATTGAGATTTATTTGCATTTTGTTTACAATAGGTAACTGCTTTGATATAATAATATTATCAAGAATGATAATCTTTATTATTTATAGGAGGAAAGGCATTTGATTCGCACAAAGCAGAGAGAACTAATAAAAAATGCAATTATGGAAAGTAATACGCACCCAACAGCTGATGAGCTTTTCCAAAAGATTCGCATTCAGTTACCGACAATTAGTCTTGCAACTGTTTACAGAAACTTAAACATGCTTGCAAGTGATGGTATAATTAGAAAAATTGAAATGCCAGATATGCCTGATAGATTTGATTGGCGTATGACTGTGCATGACCATCTATATTGTGAAAAGTGTGGTAAAGTATTTGATTTTACTTTATCTAATGCATTAGATAAGCAGATTGAAGAAGTTTCTGGAATGCAGGTAAAACAATATAATTTAATTGCAAAAGGTATTTGCAGTGATTGTATGAAAAAGTTATAAAAATTAAATATTTTTAGCTCTAAGATTATAAAACAGTCTTAGAGCTTTTAATTTTGCAATAAAAAAACAGATGCCCAAAAATGAGCATCTGTCTTTAAAATCAAATTGAATTAGCCTTCATTGCTGTAAAGAGCAACCAGCTTCTTTAGATGAGCGTAACGCTCTACGGAAGCGTCTTCGGACTTCTTAAACAGCTTTTCAGCACGCTCTGGGAAAGAACGTGTTAGAGCAGAGTAACGAGCTTCATTCATGATAAATCCGCGGTAATCCTCTGTCTTTGGCTCTTTGCTCTCTAGAATGAATGGGTTCTTGCCCTCAGCCTTTAGAGCAGGGTTGAAGCGGAACATATTCCAGTAACCACAATCAACAGCCTTCTTCATTTCGCTCTGACAGTTAACCATACCACCCTTGATAGAGTGCATTTCACATGGAGAGTAAGCAATGATTAGAGATGGACCTGGATAAGCTTCAGCTTCAGCGATAGCCTTTAGAGTCTGTTGCATATTAGCACCCATAGCAATCTGAGCAACGTATACATAACCGTAGCTCATAGCAATTTCGGATAGAGACTTCTTGCCGATAGCCTTACCAGCAGCAGCGAACTGAGCAACTGCACCGATGTTAGTAGCCTTAGAAGCCTGACCACCAGTGTTAGAGTAAACTTCAGTATCAAATACCATAACATTTACATCTTCACCAGAAGCAAGAACATGGTCAAGACCACCGAAACCGATATCGTAAGCCCAACCGTCACCACCGAAAATCCAAATGGACTTCTTGTTGAGGTAATCCTTTTGAGATAGAACATACTTGCAATCTTCACAACCAGCAGCAGCACCCTTTTCAAGCTCAGCAATTAGAGCCTTAGTTGCAGCTTGGTTCTTTTCACCGTCGTCCTTAGTAGCTAGGAACTCATCAATAGCAGCCTTAGCTTCTGCAGGAGCGTCAGTCATAGTTTCTAGCTTAGCAATCAGACGGTCACGGATAGCCTTCTGACCATAGTACATACCAAGACCATGTTCAGCGTTATCTTCAAACAGGGAGTTAGCCCATGCTGGACCCTTGCCTTCGCTAGTAACAGTATATGGAGATGTAGCAGCTGGACCACCCCAGATAGAGGAACAACCAGTTGCGTTAGAGATGTACATACGGTCACCGCAAACCTGAGTAATCAGACGAGCATAAGAGGTTTCAGCACAACCAGCACAAGAGCCAGAGAACTCAAGCAGAGGAGTCTTGAACTGAGAATCCTTTACAGAACCAGTGCCAACCATGTCTGCCTTTTCGGAAACCTTTGCAACCATATAATCGAAAGCTTCTTGTTGAGCAGCCTCTTGTTCCTGAGGAACCATAGTTAGGGACTTAGTTGGACATACGCCAATACATACACCACAACCCATACAGTCAAGTGGAGATACAGCAAGAGAGTACTTGTAAACGCCCTTGCCCTTACCAGCCTTGATGTCAACAATCTTAGCAGAAGCAGGAGCAGCAGCAGCTTCTTCTTCAGTTAGAGCAAATGGACGAATTGTAGCATGTGGACATACATAAGAACATTGGTTACACTGTACACAAGTCTCCTGGTTCCAAGATGGAACAGTAACAGCTACGCCACGCTTTTCGTAAGCAGCAGCACCATGTTCAAAAGTACCATCAACGTAATCTGTAAATGCAGATACAGGTAGGCTGTCGCCGTCCATACGAGCGATTGGGTCAAGTAGTTCATTAACCATCTTAACGGTCTTTTCACGACCAACAACAGCAGCATTACCAACCTTATCTTCAGCATCAGCCCAAGAAGCTGGAACGTCAATCTTAACGAATGCAGTAGCACCAGCGTCAATAGCCTTATGGTTCATGTCAACTACATCTTGACCTTTCTTCAGGTAAGACTTAGTAGCAGCTTCCTTCATAAAGCGAATAGCATCTTCAGATGGCATAACCTTTGCAAGAGCAAAGAATGCAGACTGAAGAATAGTATTTGTACGCTTGCCCATACCGATTTCAATAGCAAGGTCAATTGCGTTAATAGTGTAAAGCTGAATGTTATTCTTAGCAATATAACGCTTTTCAGAAGCAGCTAGATGATGCTCTAGTTCTTCAGGAGACCACTGGCAGTTGATTAAGAATACACCGCCTGGCTTAACGTCACGAACGATTGGGAAGCCCTTAGTGATGTAAGATGGATTATGACAAGCAACAAAGTCAGCCTTGTTGATGTAGTAAGGGGAACGAATTGGCTTGTCACCAAAACGCAGGTGAGAAACAGTTACACCACCAGTTTTCTTAGAGTCATACTGGAAGTAAGCCTGTACAAACTTGTCGGTGTGGTCACCAATAATCTTGATAGAGTTCTTGTTAGCACCAACAGTACCGTCACCACCAAGACCCCAGAACTTACATTCAGTAGTGCCTTCAGCAGCGGTATTTGGAGCAACCTTCTCTTCAAGAGACATATGAGTAACGTCATCATTGATGCCAATTGTGAACTGATGCTTAGGAGCGTCCTTAGCAAGCTCATCATATACAGCAAATACAGATGATGGTGGGGTATCCTTAGAACCAAGACCGTAACGACCACCAATGATAGTCTTATCAGTTACGCCAGCGTTAGCAAGAGCAGTAACAACATCTAAGTACAGAGGCTCGCCCTGAGCACCAGGCTCCTTAGTACGGTCAAGAACTGCAATCTTCTTTGCGGTTGTAGGAATAGCAGCAACCAGCTTGTCAGCAGCAAATGGACGATATAGACGAACCTTTACAAGACCAACCTTTTCACCCTTAGCGGTTAGGTAGTCAATAACTTCTTCAGCAACATCACAGATAGAGCCCATTGCAATAATTACACGGTCAGCATCTGGAGCACCATAGTAGTTAAATAACTGGTAGTTAGTGCCAAGTTTAGCATTAACCTTGCCCATGTACTCTTCAACAATACCTGGAACAGCTTCATAATATGGGTTACAAGCTTCACGGTGCTGGAAGAATACGTCACCATTTTCGTGAGAACCACGCATTACAGGACGTTCTGGGTTTAAAGCACGAGCACGGAATGCTTCAACAGCGTCCATATCGCACATTTCCTTTAGGTCTTCAAAGTCCCAAACTTCAATCTTCTGGATTTCGTGAGAAGTACGGAAACCATCAAAGAAGTTGATGAAAGGAACACGAGACTTAATTGTTGCAAGGTGAGCAACAGCAGAAAGGTCCATAACTTCCTGTGGGTTGGTTTCAGCAAGCATAGCAAAACCAGTTTGACGGCAAGCCATAACGTCGGAATGATCGCCGAAGATGTTCAGTGCATGAGAAGCAACTGTACGAGCAGAAACGTGGAATACACAAGGAAGCAGTTCGCCTGCAATCTTGTACATGTTAGGAATCATCAGAAGAAGACCCTGAGAAGCGGTGTAAGTGGTTGTAAGTGCACCAGCTGCTAGAGAGCCGTGAACTGTACCAGCAGCACCTGCTTCAGACTGCATTTCTACAACCTTTACAGTTGTACCAAAAATGTTCTTCATGCCTTGTGCAGACCATTGGTCTACACTGTCAGCCATTGGGCTGGACGGAGTGATTGGGTAAATACCTGCAACCTCAGTAAAAGCATACGACACGTGTGCAGCGGCCGTATTACCGTCCATGGATTTCATCTTTCTTGCCATGTTTTATAAGTCCTCCTTCAATCTCGCTTATCGAGATATGAAATTAAATTAAAATGAACAAAAAGGTAAAAAGCAGAGTGATATCCACCTTTTACAGAAAGACACCTCTTGTCGAATATATTTTAACACAACTAAACCGCTAATGTAAACAAAATTCCAACAAATCTTTTAGATATTTATTAAAAGTCACTATAAAATAATGTAATTGTAATAAAGCATGAATTGAATTATAATTAAGTATTATATGAAAAAAATTAGGAGAGTATATAAAATATGGTTGCTATATGCCATTCAGCAGGTATAATCGGTATAGCTGGTTATCCTGTAACAGTGGAATGTTTTAACTCTACTGGACTTCCTAGAATTGATATAGTAGGACTTCCAGGTAGAGCAGTTAGTGAGTCTGCTGAACGTGTGCGTGCTGTTATGAAAATCTGTGGTTTTGAATGGCCGACATGCAGACTTACAGTAAATCTTGCACCAGCAGACACAAAAAAAGAGGGTGCAGTTTATGATTTACCCATTTTAATAGCTATTTTAACAGCTACAAATCAAATTTCTGCACCATCAAATCAAATAGCTTTTTTAGGTGAGCTTTCTCTTTCTGGTGAGCTTAGACCTATAAAAGGAGTGCTTTCAATGTTGCTTGCACTCAAAGATACTGGTAAAGAAGAGGTTTTTGTGCCTTTTGAAAATGCAGAAGAAGCTGCTTATGCTGAAAATATAAAAGTATATCCTGCAAAAAATGTAAAACAGGTTATAGCTCATTTAAAAGGTGAGGAAAAAATAAATCCTTGCCCACCACCTAAACCAACTCAAGATTTTGCATCTGGTATGGATTTTTGCAATGTGCTTGGTCAAAGTGCAGTTCGTAGAGCATTGGAAATTGCAGCGGCTGGTTCACATTCGGCTCTTTTAAGTGGTCCTCCAGGTTCGGGGAAAAGTCTTGTAGCAAAATGTTTTTCCACTATTTTACCGCCAATGACACCAAATGAAAGATTAGAAGTAATTCGTATTTGGTCGGTAGATGGTGAGGGTACAAAGGCGGCAAGAATGGCAGGCAGACCTTTTAGGTCACCACATCACACAGTTTCAGCCGCATCAATGAGTGGCGGAGGCAGTGCAGGGCGGTTGCCAATCCCTGGGGAAATTTCGCTTGCCCATAGAGGGGTTTTATTTTTAGATGAGCTGCCAGAATTTAGAAGTGATGTACTAGAAACACTTCGTCAGCCATTGGAAAATGGCGAAGTTACAATTTCAAGAGTATCTGGAAAAGTTACTTATCCAGCTAAATTTCAATTACTTGCTGCTATGAACCCATGTAAATGCGGATATTATGGCACATCACGCTGTAAATGTTCGCAAGAAAGCGTAAGAAGATATTTAAGAAAACTATCAGGTCCACTTATGGATAGAATTGATTTACAAGTTGCTGTACAGCCTGTGCAATATGAGGCATTAGCCGCAAGAGGTAAAACGCAGGAAGAAAATTCAGAAACAATAAGAAATAGGGTGCTTAAAGCAAGAGAAATACAAAAAGAACGTTATAAAAACACTGATATTTCCGCAAATGCTGAAATCCCGCTTGATAGGCTTGCAAAAGATTGTACTATGACTGAGGCAGCACAGAAAATGCTTGAACAGTCTTTCGAGCGTTTAGGAATGACAGCAAGGGCATATGATAGAATTTTAAGAGTATCACGAACTATTGCGGATTTGGATATGTCAGAAGTTATAGACGCTGTACATATAGCAGAGGCAATACAATACCGTCAGCTTGATAGATTAGGTATATCAGACGGCTAAAAGAAAGGAAAAAGATATGAAAAAATTGTTAAGTGCATTACTAATTGGGGCTACAACTATATCGCAAACGGGAGCATTTACAGGTGTTTCAAGTTGGGCAGAACCTGCTGTAACACAAGCGATGACAATGGGAATTGTTCCAGATAGTTTGCAAAACACACAAGCAGGTAAAGCAATCTCAAGGGCAGAATTTTGCGAGGTTGCAGTAGAGCTTTATAAAAATATAAGCGGAAAAACCGCACCTAGTAATATAATAAGCCCATTTACAGATACAGATAATCAGACAATAGCGGCTGCTAGTGCATTGGGAATTGTAAATGGTAAGGGTGATGGCACGTTTGCACCATATGACACAATAACTAGACAGGAATTTTGTGTTATGCTTTGTAATGTAATAAGGGCTATAAACGGACAAAATGATACAATAGAAACTAATACTATAGATGTCTTTCCAGATGGTGATTTAGTAGCCGATTGGGCAAAAACAGATGTAGAAACCATTGTTAATAGTGAAATTATGACTGGTATACTTGAAGATGGAGAAACTTTATTAAAGCCTCTTGAAACTACATCAAGAGAACAGGCAATGGTTATGGCTGTACGTTTTGCTGATTGTTATGCTGGTGTGCAAAATGATAGTGAGCAAGAACAACCAGAACAAGAAACACCAGAAATAAATCAGACTGAGCAAGAAATTGAACAAGATAAAGATAATCAACCAGTTTACATAATAAAACCAGAGGAAGCGGCAAGTTTAACAAGAGATGAAAGACTGAACATTTTATTTGGTAAAACGGAAATAGGTTTTGAAAATCAGCAAGAAGCAGAAAATGCTATGATAGAAATAACTGTTCCAGTGTGGCGTTTACAATCAGATGGCAGTAAAAAAGCGGGTCAAATGACATTAGAAGTCAATGAGTGTCTATCACTTGTTTATCAAGCTATTTTTGAAGATATTTTCAATGGAAGTGAACAATTTCCAATAAAAGATGGCGGAAGTTATGCATGGAGAACCAATGAACGTTCAGAACATCGTTGGGGTACTGCGATTGATTTAAACTGGAATGAAAACATGGAATGTTATATAGATGAAATTGGAAACGTGACCGAAATAACATCAGGTTCACATTGGTTACCAAATGAAGACCCATATTCAATACCAGAAGATGGCGATGTTGTTAAAGCATTTGAAAAATATGGATTTGCATGGGGCGGAAACGCATGGCAAAACAAACGAGATTATATGCATTTCTCATATTTTGGAACATAAAAAAAGAGCCGAAAGGCTCTTTTCGCTTTAATAAAATATTTCTTGTAAAATCAGCCCTTGTGGTGGCATAGTAATACCTGTGTCTTGTCTGTCAAGACTTGCAAAGGCTTTTTCTATACTTGTTATATCTCTTTCGCCTGTGCCAATTTCTACAAGTGTACCTGTTAAAATTCGCACCATGTTATATAAAAATCCATCACCATAAAAGTCAATTCTGACTTCACCGCCCAAGCGTGTTATATCAATTTTTTCTATTGTTCGGGTAGTTGATTTTTTAAATCTTTTATTTACAGAGCTAAACGCACGAAAATCATGTTTGCCACATAAAAGTTTTGCAGCTTCAATCATTTTCTGTATATTTAACTCTTTTTCTATGGTTGTTATATATTTTCGCTCAAAGATATTTTTTTCTTTGCTATCCCATAAACGGTATGAATAATGTTTTGATTTTGCATTAAGTCTTGCATGAAAACGCTCAGGCATAACTTCACATGATAAAATGCCGATATCTTGCGGTAAATATGCGTTTAAATATTCTTTTATTTGATTTGCCGTTTTATCGGTATTTATTTTAAAATTGGCAATCTGTCCCATAGCATGAACGCCTGCATCTGTGCGACCTGCACCATGTATCTCCACATTATGACCGCACATTTTGCTTAAAACAGTTTCAATTTTACCCTGTATTGTGTTATCTGTATTTCCAAGCCTTTGCCACCCGTGATATTTTGAACCATCATATTGTATAGTTATTTTAAAATTTGTCATTATTTTCACCATTTAAAATCTATTTTTTAGATTTTAACATAGATATTACTTGAAAGTCAAAGGCAGACCGTAAACCTGTTTAAGTTCTAAAAGTGGGCTTTTAGCAATATCAGATGGTGTTACAATTTTTCCTCCATTTGAGTTTAAATCATAACCAAAGGCATTAAAAGCAGACCATATAAGATGTGAACAATGTGTGGAGTTATTGTCAAAGACACCTGCAAGCAGTGAATAGGGTTTATTTACAAGATTTTCAGCGGCAAATTCAGCTATTTTTGAGCGAGTTTCACTATCTGTATTTTTAAGTCTAAAAACTGCAACTGATGAATATTTTCTAAATCTATCTACCGTGCTAAATTCAGAATTTCTTCCAATAAATGCGGCTTCAAGTATAATTTCTTTTTCTGCGTCAATAACTATTGAACAATGACCATTTCTAAAACCCAAAACATGAGAAGATGAAGTTATTAAAATATCTCCATTTTCCAATGCGGTTATAGGGGAAAGGGTATCTGTAAGTCTTTCAGTTCTTGAAAGCAACATATGCGGTTTGCAAATTATATTTACGGGTGAAAGATATGCTTTTTGCACAGATAATATTTTATTTATATTCTCTTGTTTTAAAATATCCAATGAAATATGAGTAAGTCCTGTTTGACTGGTTAGTAAATTATAATCATCTGCTGACCAGTTTTCTTTTTTTACTATATCTGTGATATTAACTGGTATAACATCAGGTTTTATATGTGCTTTATGCTCATCAGATATAAAAAATATTAAAAATATTAAAATAAAGCTAGTTAATATTTTCATTAAAATGGTTTAAAGCTCTTGCCATATCGGTTTTAGTGTGAAATACTACACCGCTTGTTAATATACTTTGTTTGAGTTCATCTGGAAGTGAACGAAAATATTCACCAAGTTCATTATTCATAGTAGTATAATCTAACATAATAAAATCACCTCGATATTTATTATGTACATAAAAATATAAAAAAAACCGAGTTAGAGTAAAAACTAACTCGATTTGAAAATTTTATGACTCTTCAGTAGCCTCTATTACAGAGCCTTTAGCACATACGCCTTTTTCTTTAAACAATGTTTTATTGTTTTGATAAATCATACGCAGACCATCAAGAGTAAGATTAGGGTCAACAAAATCAATAAGTGGACAATGTTCTGCCATCATACGACCCATACCGCCTGTTGCAACTACTTTTACATTACCAGACAGTTCTTGTTTCATATCCTCAATAATGCCAGTTAAAGCACCTACATAACCACGAACAGCACCAGATTGCATACTTTGTACAGTATTGCGACCGATAGCATTTTCAGTTGCAGCAATATCAACTCTAGGCAGTTTAGAGGCTTTCATAAATAATGCCTCCATTGCAACTTTAATTCCAGGGAATATAGCACCACCTAAATATGCTTCATTTTTATCTATTGCATCAAAGGTTATAGCAGTGCCTATATCAACAATAATAAGGGGTGAACCATAGCGTTTAACCGCAGAAACACCGTTTACAAGTCTATCAATACCAACTTCACGAGGGTTATTATACAAATTTATCATACCAGCGTCAACATCACGACCAACAATAAGCGGGCGAAGTGATAAATATTTACGAATGGCATTTTTAAGCGAATACATAACAGGAGGTACAACAGACGCAATAATTACAGCACTTGTTTTTTTAGGGTCAATGCCTTTAAAACTGTAATATTGCAGTATTTGCATACCGATTTCATCAGATGTTGAGGTATCTGAAGTAGAAATTCTAAAAGAACCTATTAAAGTTTCATTGTCATAAATACCAAATACCATATTAGTATTGCCTACGTCAATTGCAAGTAACATCGGTCAGAACCACCTAAACTTATTTTTTTTATTTTTTTGCTTTGTAAGTGAAATCGGCTCTCCGTCAGTATTTAGAAAAACAGCATCTATAAGTTTACCGTTTTGAATTTCGAGTGAAAGACAGCTTGCTACTCCTTGCCGTGGAAGACTTATGCTTCCAGGGTTAAAAATATGTATATTGTTATCTATTACATGGTTAGCACAGTGTGTATGACCATAAAGAGCGATAGAACAACCGAATTTTTGTGCATATTCGGATATATTGCCTATACTTGTCCAAACAACACCTTCTCTATGACCATGAGTTAAATATATTTTTATGCCTTCAAGTGTTACAACTGAAAACAAAGGACTATCAGAGCCATAATCATTATTACCACGCACAGAATAAACAGTTATATTTGGATAACTTCTTTGTAAATCCTGTGCATCTTCATCATAGTCACCAAGATGAATAACTGCATCTGGTGAGATGTTTTCTACTAAATTGAACATATCCAACACTCTACCGTGTGAATCAGAAAAAACAAGAATATTCATAATTGAAAAGCCTCATTCTCGCATAACATGAACACTATACATTAAAAGTAAAGATATGTAAAGTGTATTTGAAAAATTTTTAACAAAGAATTTGTTACTATTTGGATTTAAACTGCATATATTAAACTGATAGATTAACTAAGGAGGGAAAACACTATGTTTGATACAAATGAACTAATTAAACAGCTTAAAATATCACAAAACGACCCTAAAACCATGAAAACAATAAGCAATTTAAAGTCTTTTATGGGCACAGCACAGGGAAAAAGTTTGGCAAGCAATATAAGCCAAGACACCGCAAAACAGATTGAAAAAGCAGCCGAAGCCATGCAAAAAGGTGATAAAACTGCGGCAAGTGCGGCACTTAGTAAAATTCTTTCCACAAGTGAGGGCAAAAATCTTGCAATGCAGCTCAAAAATATAATCGGAAAATAAGGAGAAAATATGGAAGATATGTTGTCATCTTTGCTTTCAGACCCTGAAAAATTGCAACAAGCAATTTCAGTTGCATCATCATTTTTAGGTGGAGAGCAAGAGAATAATAATCAAGAAAATAACTCCATAAAAACCGATTTTGACGACCCGTCACTAATGCTTATGCAAAAAGCTATGCCTGTTATCTCACAAATTGCCCAAAGCGGTCAAAGTGCGGTAAGTTATGAAAAACGTCAGCTTTTACACGCTGTAAAGCCATTTGTTTCTGAACCTATACAAATTCAAATTGACCATGCTATAAAGCTTGTAGGTATGGCAAAAATGGCAAAAACCGCACTTCACCAGTTTGGCGGCTCTAATAATAATGGAGGAGCAACCGATGTATAACAGATATTTAGAACAATTTAAACCAGATGAGCCTGAACCAATAGCAAATATTGACCCTGTAAATGAAACACAAAATACTTTTTGTGAAAACACAGGCGGGGGATTGTTAGACGGTTTAACAAAACGCATGGGCAAGGTAAAACTTGACACAGATACACTTATTTTAATTGCGATAATCTGGTTTATACTTCAGGAAAATGGAGAAACACAGATTGACACCGAACTTTTAGTGGTGCTGGGTATACTGCTATTTATGGGGTTATGACTTGCTTTTTAATAAATCATCTGCGGCATCAGCCAGTTTTGCATATTCTTCAAGTGTCAATTTTTCACCACGAATACGCTCATCAAGATTACAAGTTTTCATTATTGATAATATATCAGCCTTGTCCAGCCTGCCGCCGAACGCTGGAGAAACCGCATTTACAAGCGTTTTGCGGCGTTGGTTAAAGGCTGCTCTTACAATAGCAAAAAACAGTTTTTCATTTTTAACAGATACGCTAGGTGTATCCAGTGGATTTAATCTGATAACCGCAGAATCAACCTTAGGTTGTGGCACAAAACAGCCAGCAGGCACATCAAATAAAATTTTTGCATCTGCATAATATTGTACATAAATTGAAAATGCACTGTAATCTGATGAATCAGCCTTTGCACAAATACGTTTTGCAACCTCCTTTTGAACCATAACAGTTATACCTGAAAATATTTTACTGTCTAAAAGGGCAGAAATTGCAGGTGTAGTTATGTAATAAGGGAGGTTTGCACATGCATAAACCTTTTTATCACCGAATTTATCTTTGCAAATGGCTGAAAGGTCGGTTTTTAATACATCACCATGCACAATCTCTACATTATCACATTCGGCAAGGGTTTCTTCTAATACAGGGAACAATGCTCTGTCAAGCTCAATTGCAACAACTTTTTCCGCTTGTTTGGAAAGCTCATTTGTAAGACAGCCCATTCCAGGGCCTACTTCTAAAGCACAACTATTTTTATCTACACCACATTCAGCCGCTATACGCTCTGGTACCCACTGTGCAGTTAAAAAATTCTGTCCAAGCGATTTGGAAAAATGAAAGCCATGCCTTGACAGCACATCTTTTATAACGTGAATATCACAAAGTCTCATAAAAGACCTCCAAGTTTTTTTAAAATAATTATACCATAGTACAAACTAGAATTATATAGATTATGATTTATTGCAATAACTTTTTCTATTTGGTAAAATAAAGACAGTATTCTTATGAGAGGAAGTGTAAAAAGTGCAAGAGGAAATTAAATTTTGTAGAGGTGGAGGCTGTACAGCTAAGTTAGGCTCTGCTGTGCTTTCTCGAATACTTGAAAAACTACCAAAGCCAACTGACCCAAATCTTTTAATAGGTACAGAATCAAGTGATGACGCAGCAGTTTATAAACTCACAGATGAACTTGCTATGGTGCAAACAGTGGATTTTTTTCCGCCAATGGTCGATGACCCTTATATATTTGGTCAAATAGCCGCTACTAATGCACTAAGTGATGTATATGCTATGGGTGGTAAACCTGTAACCGCTTTAAATCTTGTATGTTTTCCTGAAAACTGGGATATGAATATTTTAGGTAAAATTTTACAAGGTGGTCAAGAAAAAGTTAGAGAGGCGGGAGCGTCACTTGTGGGCGGTCATTCAATCGCTGATAGTGAAGTAAAATATGGATTATCTGTAACAGGTCTTATAAATCCTAATAAAGTCCGTGCTAATAATACAGCTCATGTTGGTGATAAGCTGATTTTAACAAAACCGCTTGGTGTAGGGCTTACTTGTACAGCGGCAAGAGCGGGCGAAAAAAATAGCTCGTTAGATGAAGCTATAAAAAGTATGACAACACTTAATAAATATGCGGCTGAAGCGGCTGATGAATTTGAAATTCATGCATGTACTGATGTTACTGGTTTTGGTCTTGCAGGGCATTTGCATGAAATGCTAAGGGCTGATTTATCAGCAAGAATTTATGCTGAACACTTGCCAAAGATAAATAATGTTAGATATTTTGCAGAAGAATTTTATTTAACCGCAGCCGCACAAAGAAATAGAAATGCAGCAAAAGAAAGAATTAAATTTATAAAATCCGATTTTGCAACCGAAGAACTTGTTTTCGACCCTCAAACTTCAGGAGGTTTATTATTTGCTATTTCAGCAAGTGAGGCTGAACAATTACAGCAAAAACTTTTAAACTTAGGTTTAAACAGTGCTATTATTGGCGAAATTATGCCAAGAATGGACGTTGAAATTATTATAGAAGGGAAGATTTAAAATTATGGCAACAATAGTAGACGCAAGGGGTAAGGCTTGCCCACAACCTGTAATCGAAACTAAAAAGGCATTAAAAGAAAATGGTGCACCAGTAATTGTGCTTGTAGATAACGATATAGCAAGACAAAATGTAGAGAAAATGGCAAATCAATTAAATTTGTCTGTTCAAGTTGATAAAACAGATGATGGTGCTTTTAGATTGCTTATTCAGCAGGTTAGCAGTGAGGTTTTAGGTGCTGTGTTAAATGATGCAAGTGATGCACTTTCTAATATGATTGAAAATATGCCAGCGGCTGAATGTGTGCCTTGTATGCCTGCAAACACAGGAAAAACCGTTGTTGTATTATCATCTAATTGCATGGGTACAGGTGATGACACTTTAGGGGCAGCACTTATGAAAGGGTTTGTTTATGCATTAACTCAGCTTGATAATGCTCCAGATACTGTGCTTTTATATAATAGCGGTGCAAAATTATCTGTTGAGGGTGCTGAAACCGTGCAAGACCTTAAAGTATTAGAGGAAAACGGCACAGAAATTTTAACTTGTGGCACATGTCTAAATCATTATGGTTTAACAGATAAACTTGCTGTTGGTGAAGTTACAAATATGTACGCAATCGCTGAGAAAATGAGCGAAGCGGGAAAGGTGATTCGTCCATGAGTTTTCCTTTTGTTTTGGTACGTGGTGCAGGCGACCTTGCAACAGGTACTATTGTTAAACTTCATAAAAGTGGTATAAAGGTTTTGGCAGTAGAGTGTGAAAAACCTAGTGCAATCCGTAGACAAGCAGCTTTATGTGAGGCGGTTTATAATGGAGTTGCAACTGTTGAGGGCGTTATATGCAGAAAAATAAACGATTTAAGCGACATTGAACGCTGTTTTGAAAGATGTGAAGTTCCTCTTATTGTAGATGAAAAATTGGAGTGTTTAAAAAAAATTAAACCAGTTGCAGTTATAGATGCAATACTAGCTAAGAAAAATTTAGGTACTAATATGGATATGGCATTTATAACAATCGCATTAGGTCCAGGGTTTACCGCTGGTAAAGATGTAGATGCAGTTATAGAAACACAAAGAGGTCATAATTTAGGACGTGTAATTTACAATGGCTCAGCAGCACCCAACACAGGTATTCCAGGGGTTATTGCAGGTGAAAGTGTAAAACGTGTAATTCATTCGCCTGAAACTGGAGAAATTAAGCATTTAGTAAATATAGGCGAAATAGTAAGCGAGGGACAAGAAATTGCTATAATAAATAATACACCAGTTATAGCTACGCTTGATGGTGTTCTTCGTGGGCTTATTCGTGAGGGTTATCCAGTAACTAAAGGAATGAAAATAGCTGACATTGACCCTAGAAAAGAACAAAAGGAAAATTGTACAACTATTTCTGATAAAGCTCGCTGTATTGCAGGTGGAGTGCTTGAAGCGGTTATCCATCTTGCAAATCAAAAGGGAGTGAAACTATTTTGATTTATCTTGATAATGCAGCAACCAGTTTTCCTAAACCAAGTTTTGTAAAGCAGGCTGTTATAGATGCTATGGACAATATAGGTTCTGATGGCAGAGGTGCACATGAAATGACACTTAAAGCGTCCAGAATAGTTTATAGCACAAGGCAAAATATAGCTAAATTATTCAATGCTGATGTTATGAGAGTTTGTTTTACTCTTAATGCTACAATGGCACTTAATACCGCAATTTTAGGTTTAATTAATGAAAATGACCATATTATAACAAGCGTTCAAGAACATAATTCTGTGCTTCGCCCGCTTTATAAAACAGGTGCAGATTTAACATTTTTGCCTATTGATGAAAAAGGCAATGTTAAAATAGATATGATTAATCAAAGTATTAAACCCAATACTAAAGCGGTTATTTTAAGTCATATTTCCAATGTAACAGGAAATGTTATTGATATAAAACGTGTAGGGCAGTTTTGCAAGGAGCATAATTTATATTTTATAGTTGATGCGGCTCAATCTGCTGGCGTTTTTGATATTGATATGAAAAGCATGAATATTTCTGTTTTATGTTTTACAGGTCATAAGGGTTTACTTGGAGTGCAAGGAACAGGCGGACTATGTGTTGCAAAAGATATAGAGATAAATCCACTTGTAGTTGGTGGAAGTGGTGTGCATAGCTTTTCACAAACTCACCCAGAAGATTATCCAACAAGATTGGAAGCGGGTACATTAAATGCACATGGCTTATCTGGTCTTAATGCCTCTGTTAAATGGCTTAATGAAAATGGACTTGCTAGTTTAAGAGAAAAAGAAACAAATCTTGCTAGATTATTTTACAATGAGCTTTGCAAAATACCAGATATTAAAATTTATGGTGATGTTTTAGCCCAAAATCATGGGGCTATTGTATCCATAAATATAGCAGATGAAGATGCTGGAGTTGTTTCAGATGCACTTTATCAAAATTTTGGGATATGCACAAGAGCAGGGGCACATTGTGCACCACTTATACACAAGGCTTTTGGAACTGATAAACAAGGAATGGTGCGTTTTTCTTTTTCTCATCAAAATACAGAAGATGAAATTATAAAAACAGTACAAGCTATAAAACAGTTGGTGAACTAATGATAAAACGCAATAAAAAAGAATGGCTTATAGTAACTTTTCATACAACTGCGGCAGCATTTCAAATGGAAAGCATGGCTAAAAATATGGGTTTTGAGGGAAGAATAATCCCTGTGCCTAGAGAAATTTCAGCGGGTTGTGGTCTTGCATGGCGTGATGAAAAAGATAAACAAGATGAAATAAAAAAATGCCTTGAAAATCAAAATATAGAATATGAAAAACTTATTTTGTTAACAATATAAATGAGGTTTATTTATGAATAGTTATATGTCTCTTGCTAAAGATATAAAAAACGGCAAAACAATATATAGAAAAACATATATTGATAGACTGCCTATATATGCGGAAAATATTGAAAGTATAGATACAAATTTATCAAGCTGTATAGCATATGAAAATGGTGAACGTGTGCTATATGAACGTTTTTCTGGCAAAAAATCACTTATTATCTGCGGTGGCGGGCATATTTCTGTTCCAGTTAGTGTGCTTGCTAAAATGCTAGGCTACTATGTTATTGTATTTGATGATAGACCAGAATTTGCAGATAAAACCAGATTTCTTAATGCTGATATGGTTATATGCGGTGATTTTAAAAAGTTGCTCTGTGAGTATAACTGGGAAAAACAACCTGATACTTCTATTGTTATAGTCACTCGTGGACATGCAGCGGATACAGTTTGTTTGCGTGAGGTTATAAATAAAGATTTGCCTTATATAGGTATGATTGGTAGCCATAAAAAAAATACTGCTGTTTTTGAACTGTTAAAAAGTGAGGGTATAAGTGAAAGCAATATAAAAAAAGTTTTCGCTCCAATAGGATTGAAAATCGGTGCAAAAACTCCAGAAGAAATAGCTATTTCAATAGTGGCTCAACTTATACAAACACGCAGCAAAAACACTGATAGCGAATTATCTGAAAATATGCTTAATGCTCTTTGTGACAAGCAAAATAAAGGCTCAGTTATAGCAACAGTAATAAATAAAAGCGGTTCTGCTCCTAGGGGAGTGGGTGCAAGAATGTTAAGGCTTAAAACAGGAGAAATTATAGGCACTATTGGCGGAGGTCTTGCAGAATTTGAGACCATACAGATTATGCAAGATTTTAAAAACGGTGATAAAGCCATATATAACTTTAATATGTCAAATGGTGAGGCTGGTAAGTCGGGTATGATTTGCGGTGGTCAAATAGATGTTATATTTGAGGTGATTTAAAAAATGGTTGCAGCAGTAATTCTTGCAGCAGGTCAAAGCAAAAGAATGAATGGAACTGATAAATTATTTTTAGATATAAATTCTATAAATATGTTTGAGCATAGTTTTATTTTAGCAAAAAAACTAAATATAGCTTGCTGTATAGTGGTTACTAACAATGAAAAAATCTCTAACAAGGCAAAAGAATATAATTTTCTAACCGTAAAAAGCCCTAATGCATTAAATGGAATGGGATTTTCTGTTGCTGAGGGTGCAAAAGCACTTCCAGATAAAATAACTCATGCTGTATTTTTAAATGCAGACCAGCCTTTTATTTCGGCTGAGATTATAAATAATTTGATTGACAAAGCACAGAAAACAGATAAAATCATTGTGCCAATGGCAGGTGATAGACCAACAAGCCCATGCATTTTCCCTAAAAGATATTTTGATAAGCTTGGTATGTTGCAGGGAGAAAATGGCGGTCGTATCATTTGGCAGCAAAATATAGATGATGTTTTATTTGAAAATGTGCCACAAAATCAGATGATTGATATTGATACAACAGAAGTATACAATGCCTTGACAAATAACTAATGAATATGATACCATACAAACCAGAAGTACTTTATCGCCAACTAGAATTTTAAAATCAGTTGGCGTTTTTCTATATAAGGAGATGTTAAGAACATGAAATTATTTAACACACTCACACGTCAAAAAGATGAATTTGTACCTATAAAAGCGGGAGAAGTAAAAATGTACTCATGTGGCCCAACTGTGTACAATTACTTCCATATTGGTAACGCTAGACCTTTTATTATGTTCGATTTATTGCGTTGTTATTTTGAATACCGTGGTTATAAAGTAACTTTTGTTCAAAATTTTACAGATATCGACGACAAAGTAATAAATAAAGCAAATGAAGAAGGTGTGGATTTTAACACCATTGCTGAACGTTATATCAAAGAATATTATGTAGATGCTGAGGGCTTAGGAGTAAGAAAAGCAACTTTTCACCCAAGAGCCACCGAAACCATGGACGCTATCATTGATATAGTTCAAAGACTATTGGATAAAGGTCACGCTTATATTGCTGAAAATGGTGATGTTTATTTCAGAACTAAATCTGACCCTGAATATGGTAAACTTTGTCATCAGCCAATGGAAGAACTGCAAGCTGGTGCTAGAATTAGCGTGGGTGAAGTTAAAGAAGACCCTATGGATTTTGCAATCTGGAAAGCAGCAAAGCCAAATGAGCCAGCATGGGAAACCCCATGGGGTAGCAAGGGTAGACCAGGTTGGCATATTGAATGTTCTGCTATGGCTTGTAAATACTTAGGTGAAACTATCGACATTCATTCTGGTGGTTTAGACCTTATTTTCCCTCATCATGAAAATGAAATAGCTCAGTCTGAATGTGCTAACGGTTGCACTTTTGCTAATTACTGGGTACATAATGGATTTTTAACTATTGACAATGAAAAAATGAGCAAATCAAAAGGCAATTTCTTTATGGTGCGTGATGCAGCTAAGGAATTTGGTTATGAAACTATCCGTATGTTTATGTTATCTGCTCATTATCGTTCTCCACTTAACTACTCAGCCGAAAGCTTAGAGATGAATAAGGCTTCTCTTGCTCGCCTTTATGAAAGCCGTAACAATATGGAATTCCGTATTCAAAAGGCGGTAGGAGATACAATGACCGCAGAAGAAACCGAAAAGATGAACCAGCTTGAAACATATAAGCAGAAATTTATTGACGCTATGGACGATGATATGAATACTGCTGATGCACTTTCTGCTATTTTTGAGCTTGTGCGTGAGATTAACAGTTATATGTCTAAGCATGATGATGCAACTAAGGCATTTTTAACTAAAGCTCATGGTTTATTTATGGAGCTTACAGGGGTACTTAATATTGTTCAAAAGCATGATGATGAAGCAGACCCAGAGGCTGAAAAAATTGAAGCTCTTATTGCAGAACGTACCGCAGCTAAAAAAGCTAAGGACTTTGTAAGAGCTGACCAAATACGTGATGAACTTGCTCAGATGGGAATTACAATCAAAGATACCCGTCAAGGTGTTCAGTGGTCAAGAGCATAAAATTTTAGGACGTGTTGCATATACACGTCCTTTTTTGTTCAACCTAATGGATATGATGGGCAAAATGTTGCTAAACAGCACTTATCACATTTTGGACTTCTTGCAGAACAAACCTCTCTACCATGAAGCACTAATCTATGACAAAAATCCGATGATTCTTCAGGAGGAATTATTTTTTTAAGTTCATTTTCCACTTTTACAGGGTCTTTTGTATCTTTAACAAAACCTAATCTATTTGACAATCTAATACAATGTGTGTCTGCCACAATAGCGGGTTTACCATGTATATCACCTAGGATTAAATTAGCAGTTTTTCTGCCTATACCAGGGAGCTTTAGTAGTTCTTCCATTTTATCTGGCACTTTGCCATTATATTCGCTTAAAAGCATTTGTGCACACGCTTTTAAATCCTTGGCTTTTGTGCGAAAAAGTCCACAGGTTTTTATGCTTTCTTCCAGTTTTTCTATTGGTGCATTTGCAAAGCTTTCAAGTGTTGGAAACTCTGTAAATAAATCTTTTGTAACTATATTTACTCTTACATCTGTACATTGTGCGGAAAGTCTGGTCGCAAATAGAAGTTCATAATCATGAGTGTATTTTAATGCACATTCTGCATTTGGATATTCATTTTTTAGCAAATGAACAATTTCTAATGCACGTTCGTTTTTTGTCATAATTTATCACAATCCTTTTTCTATCAAAAAATTTATCAAAAGTTTTAAAAATTTGATATAGAATATAAATATACACATATATATAAATATGAATATAATAAATAATCCAAAATGTCAAGCAAAAAAAATATGCGGTATTAACAAAAAAAAATAACACATTACCAAAAAAAAGTATAGTGTGCCGAAAAATAAAAAAGTTGCTTAGAAGTCGTTGCAAAAAAATAAAAATATGTTTTAATTTTGTTATAGGTATTTTTGCAATTTATTTAAGCAGAATGAATTTTAATTCTGTATAGGAGGGCTTTTCACTATGATTACTAAACAGGCTATGGATTTTGTTAGTCGTTATGACGCTGAAGTTGGCAGTATGATTTATAAGGAGTTTGAACGCCAATGTCGCAACATTGAGCTTATTGCTTCTGAAAATATTGTAAGTGAAGCTGTTATGGCTGCAATGGGTTCAGTTTTAACAAACAAATACGCTGAGGGATATCCTGGAAAGCGTTATTATGGTGGTTGTGAATGTGTTGATGAAGTTGAAAATTTAGCTATTGATAGAATTTGCAAGCTTTTTGGTGCTAAATATGCTAACGTTCAGCCTCATTCTGGTGCTCAAGCTAATATGGCTGTTTATCAGGCACTTGTAAATGTAGGAGATACTGTTTTAGGTATGAGCCTTGACAATGGTGGACATTTAACCCACGGCTCTCCTGTAAACCAGTCTGGTCTGCTTTATAATATTGTTTCTTATGGCGTTGATGAAAACGGATTTATTGATTATAATGAAGTTGAAAAACTTGCAAAAGAAACAAAACCAAAAATGATTATCGCTGGTGCGTCTGCATATCCTCGTGCTATCGACTTTGAAAAGTTCGCTGAGATTGCTCACAGTGTTGGTGCTTATTTATTTGTTGATATGGCTCATATTGCAGGTTTAGTTGCCGCAGGTCTACATATGAACCCTGTGCCATATGCTGATGTTGTTACCACTACAACCCATAAAACTCTGCGTGGTCCTCGTGGAGGTGCTATTTTAACAAATAATGAGGAACTGGCTAAAAAGCTTAATAAAGCTATTTTCCCAGGAACTCAAGGCGGTCCTTTAATGCATGTTATCGCTGCTAAAGCTGTTTGCTTTGGTGAAGCTCTAAAGCCAGAATTTAAAGCATATCAATCTAATGTTATTCGTAATGCAAAGGTTCTTGCAGATGCTCTTATAAATCAAGGCTTTGACCTTATATCTGGCGGCACAGATAACCATTTAATGCTGGTTGACCTTCGTAAGGCAGGTGTTACTGGTAAGGTGCTGCAAAACCGCCTTGATGAAGTTTATATCACTGCAAATAAAAACGCTATTCCTAACGACCCAGAAAGTCCATTTGTTACCTCTGGTTTGCGTTTAGGCACTCCTGCTGTTACTACTCGTGGATTTGCTGAGCCAGAAATGCTTAGAATTGCCGAATTTATTTGGCAGGCTGCAACAGATTTTGATGCAAAGGCTGATGAAATCCGTGCAAATGTAAAGGAAATGTGTAGCCGTTTCCCAATTTACTGCTAATTGGTTGATAAGACTTTATAAAGTCTTATTATATATGGATATTTAAAAAATGAGGTGTTTCAAAATGGTAATGGAACTGAAAAAAACAGGTCTTAGCGGCTTTGTAGCTGCACACGAAACCGAAATGATGAAGCCACTTGTTAAAATGGCTAATGACATGCTTGTAAATCATACTGGTGCTGGTAATGATTTTCATGGTTGGGTAGACCTTCCTGTTAACTATGATAAGGACGAGTTCGCTCGCATTCAGGCTGCTGCTAAGAAAATCCAAGGCAACTGTGATGTTTTAGTTGTTATTGGTATTGGTGGTTCTTATTTAGGTGCTAGAGCTGCTATTGAATTTGTAAACGGTCAGTTCTACAATCAGACCCGTAAAGAGGGCATACCAGAAATTTACTTTGTAGGTAACAATATCTCTTCATCTTATATCAATGATATTATTAAAATTATCGGTGATAGAGATTTTAGTATCAATGTAATTTCCAAGTCTGGCACTACTACTGAACCTGCAATCGCTTTCCGTGTATTTAAAAAGCTTGCTGAAGAAAAGTATGGCAAAGATGGTGCTAAAGACCATATTTTTGCAACTACTGATAAGGCTCGTGGTGCATTAAAGAACCTATCTGATGCTGAGGGTTATGAAACTTTTGTAGTTCCAGATGATGTTGGCGGTCGTTTCTCCGTTTTAACTCCAGTTGGTCTGTTACCTATGGCTGTTGCTGGTCTTGATATTGAGGCTGCAATGAAAGGTGCTGCTGATGCTCGTGAAGAGTTTAGCAAAGAAGACAACATCTGTTTTGAATATGCTGCACTGCGTAATATCCTTTATCGCAAGGGTAAGGGAATGGAAATTCTAGTAAACTATGAACCATCTCTTGTTATGATGGGCGAGTGGTTTAAACAATTATTTGATGAGTCCGAGGGTAAAGACCATAAGGGTATTTTTGCAACTTCTGCAAACTTCTCAACCGATTTACATTCTATCGGTCAGTTTATTCAGGACGGTACACGCAACTTATTTGAAACCGTACTTTGGGTTAAAAATCAGCGTAGCGATTGTGTTATTGAGGAAATGGAAGGCAATGTTGACGGCTTAAATTACCTTGCTGGTAAGGACGTTCAATTTGTTAACTCTAAGGCTTACGCTGGCACATTGATGGCTCATATGGACGGTGGAGCTCCAAATATCGTGCTTGAAATTGAAAAGGCTGATTCCTACAACTTTGGTTATGTAGTTTACTTCTTTGAAAAGGCTTGCGGTATTTCTGGCTATATGCTTGGTATCAATCCATTTGACCAGCCAGGTGTTGAGTCTTATAAAAAGAATATGTTTGCTCTGCTTGGTAAACCAGGTTTTGAGGACTTACGCAAAGAACTTGAAGCTCGTCTAGGTGAGTAATTGAACTAAAAGTCCAGTTTTTATACTGGACTTTTTTTATTTATATAGTAAAATAAAATAAAAAAGGGGGGACAAAGATGAATAATAAAAAAATGCCATTTGAGCGTTTTCGGACATATTTTTTGTATTTTATGGCATATTGTATTCTTGGCTGGTTATATGAAGTGTTTCTGGAAGTAGTGGTTTATAGATGGGGATTTTCAAATAGAGGTTTACTTTTTGGTCCTTATTTGCCTGTCTATGGTTTAGGTGCACTTTTAATTTTAGCTTGCACAAGACCTTGGCTACATGAAAAAATAAGAGTACATAAGATAAATATAACGCCTATTTTAGCATTTTTAGTGATTATTATTGTGACAACTATTGTAGAACTAATAGTTAGTTACATACTTGAATGGACTATTGGTTACTGGCTTTGGGATTATACTTCTTATAAAATACAATTTCAAGGCAGAATTTGTTTAAGTGCAAGTGTTCGATTTGGTATTGGCGGACTTATTATTGTTTATTTTATTCAGCCGCTTTTAGTGAAATTTAAAGAGGCTTTAACTGAAAAAGCTAGTTTAATATTATTTTTTATTATGTTTATTCCATTTTGTATTGATTGGATACATGTTATTTTCTTAAAAAAATAAAAAATGGAATTTTAATTTATGGATAATATAATTTAATTTAAGACAAAATAAGCTTCGGTGATGTTTATGAAAAAAGGTAGACATTTAGCGGAGCTTTTTTATTTAGGTGGCACTGGTTATGCTTTAATAGAGATTTTATGGCGTGGTTTTACTCATTGGAGTATGTTTATAACGGGTGGGCTTGTTTTTGTCGGTCTTGGAGCAATAGAGGAAAATTTAAAAGATAAAATTTTACCTATAAGATGGTTTACAGGTACTATTTTTGTAACACTTTGTGAATTTTTAGTCGGCATATGGGTTAATATAGCTTTAAAACTCAATGTCTGGGACTATTCACAAGAATGGGGAAATATACTTGGTCAAATATGTATTAAATATAGCTTTTATTGGCTTTTAATATGTGTTATAGCTATGCCCGCTTCATATATGACAGCAAAACAACTTGCATATTATAAAAAAACACGATATAATAAAACCTATGGGAAAAAGCCTAAGAAAGGGTTTGAAAATTATGCTTATTGCTTTAGATATCGGAAACAGTCATGTAAGAATGGGAGTAGCCTACGGGGACGAAATTCAGTTTGTCGCCTCGATAGCAACCGACGAAAGACTGACCAAAGAGCAGTATGCATGTCAAATTCGAGATGTTCTCCAGCTTTACAATGTACAGATAAACCAGATAAAGGGTGCAGTGTTATGCTCAGTAGTTCCTGCGGTGACAACAACTGTTCAGCAAGCTATAAAACTATTGACAGGAATAATGCCTCTTAATGTAGCTTCAGGGCTTAAAACAGGTTTAGAAATAAAAATAGATAACCCTCGTGCATTGGGAAGTGATTTAGTTGCAAATGCTGTGTTTGCACTTAAAACTAAAAAATTACCTTGTATCGTTATTGATATGGGTACAGTCACTACTTTTACTGTGCTTGATAAAAAAGGTACGCTTGTAGGTACAGCCATAGCTTCAGGTGTTAAAAGTTCAATAGACACTCTTCGTCATGTAGGGGCTCAACTTCCTGCAATCCGTATGGAAGCACCTAAAAAGGGTATCTTAGGACGAAATACTGTTGACGCTATGAAATCAGGCATTATTTTTGGTGCAGCGGCTATGGTAGATGGTATGATTGACCGTATAAGCTATGAACTGGGTGAAAAACCTTATGTTTTATTATGTGGTGGTACAGGTGAGTTTTTAGCACCATTTATAACTAGGGATATTGTATGTGATGCAAATGTAACGCTTAAAGGGCTTATCGCTATTTGGCACAAAAACCAAAAAGGTTAATTTCCTAAATATTTTATGCACTATACTTGCAAAAATGCAAGATGGCAGCAGGAGGAAAATCATGCAAAAAAAAGATTTAAGACTGATGGTACAAATTGCACTTTTAGCCGCAATTATGCTAGTGATGAGTGTAACTCCTCTAGGTTACATTCCTTTGCCGTTTATGAAAGCAACTATCATGCATATTCCAGTTATAGTTGGTGCTTGTTTACTAGGTCCGAAAATCGGTGCGGGACTTGGTGCATTATTTGGTCTTACAAGTATTGTTATAAATACTGTAACCCCTAATATCACTTCATTTGTTTTTACACCGTTTTACAGCTTTAATGACCAATTTAGTGGTGGATTTGCTAGTATTATAGTTGCAATGGTTCCAAGAATACTTATAGGCGTTATAGCTGGTTATGTATTTATTCTTTTTAAGAAAATTACAAAGAATGATACTATAAGTCTAATGCTTGCTGGTGTGGCAGGTGCAATGACAAACACTATTGGTGTTATGGGTCTTATTTATATACTTTTTGGTGAACAGTACGCAATAGCAGGAGGTAAAGACCCTCAGCTTTTATTGGGTGTTATTCTTGGGGTTATTGGTACTAATGGTGTAGTTGAAGCAATTATTGCCGCAATACTCACGGCTGCTGTATGTAAAGCAGTTATGACAGCGTTTAATGGTAAGTTTATAACTAATAAAGCATGATATTTTTTAAGCGACCTTTTTAAAAGGTCGCTTTCTTTATTTTAAAACAAATACACAGTAAAAACGATAGATTATTTAAAAATGTACTTAAAAAGTGTACTTTTCACGAGCATAAATTAACTATAAAGTTTCAAAAATAACCGTTTATTCTACATATATATAATAAAAAGTGATTTTAAATATATAAAAATAATGTTATAATATACCTGTATAATGTTATTTGGGTGATTAATATGAAGAAAAGTATAATATCAATTTCAATTATGATATTTATTACATTAGGTATTGCCGTAATATTTGTTATAGGCAATAAGGAAATTTCTAATGCTAATAAAATATCTGATACTTCTAGCACTACAAATAATGATGAAATAGAAACTGAAAAAACAGTACAGAACAAAGATATAACAGCTACACTTGCTGTCTGTGGTGATATTATGAGCCATATGCCACAAACTAACGATGCATGGAGCATTACGGAAAATAAATATAATTATTTTCCTATGATTTCTGGTGCTGCGGAATGGGTATCTAAGGCGGATTATGCTATTGCAAATTTGGAAACCACTTTTGCTGGTGCACCTGATTATTCAGGTTATCCTGCTTTTAATACGCCTGATGAACTCTCAGATGCACTTAAACAAGCTGGTTTTGATATGCTTTTAACGGCTAATAATCACTGCATGGATAGGGGTTATAATGGTTTAGTTCGTACACTTGATGTTCTTGATGAACGTGGTATAGCCCATATAGGCACATATCGCACCCAAGAAGAACGAGATGCAAATAACGGTGTTGTGGTTGCTGATATTGGAGGAATATCTGTTGCTTTTCTCGGCTACACATATGGTACAAATGGTATACCAATAGCTGATGATAAAACATTCTCAGTAAATCTATTTAACACCGATTATATGAGTAGTGTTTCAAATCTTGATACAGAAAAATTATTAAAAGATTTAAGCTATGCTGAAAATCTTAATACTGACCTTATTGCTGTTATGGTTCATTGGGGTGTTGAATATCAAATACAGCAAAATGATTATCAAACTGAAATAGCACAATTTTTATTTGATAATGGTGCAGATATAATTTTAGGAGGACACCCTCATGTATTGCAACCTATGAAACTCTATATAAAAACTGAGGCAAATGGTGAACAAACTCAAGGTTTTATTTGTTATTCACTTGGAAATTTTATTTCTGCACAAAAAGATAGATACACAGATACAACTGTTGTTTTAAATCTTGAGCTTGAAAAAGATGGTGAAACTGGCAAAACACAGGTTAAAAGTTATAATTATGTGCCTATGCTTATGTTAAATCGTGGTTTAGGTGCAGATGTTAGATTTGAACTTTTAGATGTTTATAAAACGTTATCACAAAATTTAAATGATAATCAGCTTAACAATAGATTAAATCAAGCAATAACAGATTGTCATAATATCTTAGGAGAAAATGAAGATATAGCAAAAATGGCAGCTTAAATTTATTTTTTTCTTATTAGGAGAATAAAAATGAATGATATTTCTATAAATATATTTGAGGATATAAAACTAGGAAAATTTAAAATTACAATAAACAAGGATAGGTCTATTGAACCACAGCTTTATTTAGATGATGTTTTAAAATCCCTATTTAATTTACAAGATGTAAATTCATCTGAAAAATTATATAAATATTGGAAAAGCCATGTAAAGCAAGATTATCTAAAATATATTGATAATATGTTTGAACAAAAAACTTCAGATAAGCTTGTAGAAATAGAATATCCTTGGAAAAATAATCAAGATGAATGGTTGTATATAAGGTTAAATGGTCAACTGACAGATAATAATTCTTATATTGAAATACAGGGCTATCAGCAAGATATAACAAGTTTATTTTCATCAAAATATATTGATGAAAAACTTTATAATATAAGAGATCCTTATAAATATAAAAAATATTGCAGTTTTTATGCTGATGTCTATGATGAAATTTATGAAATAGATTTGGAAAGCTATTATCTTGAGACTATATTTTTTAGAAAAGATGTAAATAAAACAGTTGAAGAAAATGGTAATATTTTTAAACTTATAAGAAGTCATATTCACCCAGATGATAGACATGTTTTATCAGATGTGCTACTATCAGAAAATATAAATAAAATGCGTTTGCAAAAAAATTCTAAATGTCTGGAATTTAGAAGTAAAAAACAGTTGGGCGGATATGAATGGGTTAAAATGTACTGTATGCTTGTTAATTTCAATGGAAAAGAAAATATTTTACTCTATGGTTACAGTATAGAACAAGCAAAACAACGTGAAGCGATAAGAAAAGAGAAAGAGGCAATAGTTTCTGCAATAGTTGCAGACCACACCGCTGTACTTGATGTAGACCTTAAGACCGAACAGATTAACCCTTTAAAATATACTGTGGGAGATTATACCAGTTCATCTAACATTGAACAGATGATATATAATCTTGTAGAATTCTATGCCCAAAAAGTTGATGAAAAGAAAATAAGACAGTTTTTATCAGTTGAGAATTTAAGAAGAATAGCCCTAAATGATACTAGAACTTATTGTGATATCCAACTAAAAAATGAAGTTTTTGGATATGGTTGGCTTAGAATATCTGCTATGGGAAGCAAAAAACTTAAAGACAGAGTATTTCTAATGATTAAAAACATAAGCGGAGATTATATGCTTGAAATACTTATGAATGAATATGTATCCAAAAACTGTGAAGACCTTTACTATATAAATTGTAACACAAATAGTTTTATAGAATTTTCTGGCAAGAATACAAATGGGGATAATATATCAAGACAGGGTAAGGACTATATTGCTGACATACAAAGATATGTGGATAGATTTGTTGTAGAAGATGACCAAGCTTTTGTAAGACAAAAAATGCTTCCAATATATGTGCTTGAATGTTTGGAAAACAATGGTTTTTGCAATTTATCATATGGAATACTGGACAATGATGGGGATTATAAACGAAAGTTCGTTCAGTTTCAATACTATGATAAGGAAAATAATATAATACTTCTTATGCGTTCAGATATAACTGCAAGTTATATGCTTAATATGGAAGAGCAACGAAAAATGAGAAAGGACGCTGTTACTGATTATCTTACAGGAATTTATAATAGATTTGGTTTGGAAAAACAAATAAATGAAACTTTGGATATTCTAAATGAAATGGAAGATAATGTTTCAGCATTTATTCTGCTTGACCTTGATAATTTTAAAAATGTTAATGATATGCTGGGTCATATAACAGGAGATAAAGCACTTAAAAGAGTAGCTAATATTTTAAAACGAAATTTTAGAAATAGCGATTTGGTCGCCCGTCTAGGTGGAGACGAATTTGTTATTTTTATGAAAAATATAAAAGATGAAGATATAATTCCTAATTTTATGAAACGATTACTTAAAAACTTAAATATTGAATTTACTGATGGCATAAATACAGTTAAAATAGCGGCTTCTATCGGTGTAGCTTTATTCCCTAAAGATGGAAAAACATTTGATGAATTATATAAAAATGCAGATAAAGCCCTTTATTCAGTTAAAAATAATGCTAAAAATGGTTGTACCATTTATGGTCAGAATATTATTTACAATTATCATTGATAAAATTTGAATTTCATGGCATAAGGAAGTGTAAACCTATGAAATATCAAACACAGGATTTTAAAAATATAAAGGCTAGAAAAATGCCTGTATGGGTTAAAATATCTGCGGTTTTGATTTTTACTGCACTTCTTGTTTGGGGTGTAGTGTTAGTAAGAAGTAAATTACTTAAAAATGCAAAGGATATGGGCATGTATTTAGCCCAGAGCTATGCTTGGGAAGAAGAAAACAGAATTGAAACGTATTCTATGTTGTTGTCTATGTGCTCAGAATACACAAACAGTGAAATAGATGAAAATGCAACAGCAGATGAAATATCTCTTTTACTAAAAGATTATTCAGAAAAAGTTGAAGCCGCATATGAAAGTGCTATAATTGACCCGTATGCGGTTATAAATGGAAAAATAGTAGCTGCTAACCCTTGGGAGGGAGATGAAAGCTATGATTATAGGTCGACTGAATGGTATCAAAAAGCCCTTAGTTATAATGGTGAAGTTATATATACCAATATATATAAAGATGTTATAACAGGTAAAAATATGGTAACTCTTGCAGTTAAACTGCATGGTGCAAACAATGTTTTAGCTTTTGATATAATTATTGAAAACTTTACAAAACATGAAAATTCTGTGGCAATATCTGATAAATTTTGTTATATGTTATATGGTGCAGATGATAAAATAATTTATTCAACAAATTATGGAGTAAGTCATTCACATGATGGAAAATTTGCCGATGACATAGTAAAAAAAATACGTTCGGGACAAATGATTCCACATGATTCAACCATTGTTGACCCAGAGGGTTTTAGCCGTACAGTTTATTACTATGAGATGAGCAATGGTTGGCTTGCAGTTATAACAGTACCAGCTTCTAGAATTCTACAAGATGGCTGGAATGATGTTATTGTAGGCTTGGCTATGCTTTGTGTCTTAGTTATAGGTGGCATAATCATATTTATGATTAGAAGCTATCTTGTAAATCAAAATGTAAAATATACTATTGATACACTTAAACTTCTTGGGGATTCTTATTATGAAATATACCGTTTAAATTATATAACAGGTGTATACAAAGCTATAAAAGTACCTGATGATATAAAACAACATGATACTGAGGACTATAAACAGCTTGTTGAAGTAATTAAATCAAAAATTGATGAAGATTATGCTTCTCAGTTTGAAAATGACTTTAGTATAGAAAATATAAGAGAACTTATATCAAATGGTGTGTTTGAATTACAAAGAGAATATAAACGCAAATTTAATGATAAATATAAATGGATAAGTGCTCAAATGATTTATAAACGAGATATTCAGAAAAATCAAGTCGTTATTTGTTTTAAAGAAATTGATAACAAAAAAAATATGAGCTAAATCAAAATGTACTTCTAAAAAATGCGTTAGATGCTGCTCAAAATAATATAAAACAAAAAACCACGTTCTTTGGCACTATATCCCATGATATGAGAACTCCTTTAAGTGCTATAATTGGTTTGTCTAAACTTGCTCATGATAAAAAAGATGATAGAGAAAAAGTTGATGAATATGTTTGTAAAATACAATCATCAGGTGAACAAATGCTTTCACTTGTAAACAATGTGCTTGAATTATCTCGTATAGAGTCAACTAAAAACTCTATAAACTATACACCGATAGATATAAATAAATGTATTAGAGATTCTTTAGAAATTCTAAAGAGAAAAATAAACGATAAAACCATAAGTTTTATATCGGATGTAACTCACCCTTATGTATATGGTGATGCGATTAAATTAGCTCAAATCTTAAATAATTTGGTCAACAATGCAATTAAATATACAAGACCTAATGATATTATAACGGTATCTCTGAAAGAAACAAATGGAAAAGATATGTTCAGTAAATATATTATTTGTGTTGAAGATACTGGAATAGGTATGAGCAATGAAACTAAAAAAAATGCATTTGAATTATGTAATAAATACGATAGTGTGGAAAAGGGTTTGGGTTTACCAATAGTAAAAATGCTGGTTCACCAAATGAATGGTGAAATATATCTGGAAAGTGAACTTTCAAAAGGTAGTAAATTTACGGTTATTTTACCAATGCAAATAACAGATAAGTTTGAAATTGAAAAACAACAAGCTGATAATAATGAAAAACTTGATAAAATTAAAAACAAATATATTCTTTTAGCTGAAGATAATCAGCTAGATACAGAATTTATAACAAAATATCTCGACTCTTTAGGTATAAAAGTTTTTCATGCACAAAATGGTCGTGACGCTGTAAATATTTATACAAAAAATTATCAGCAAATAGGCATTATCCTTATGGATTTAAAAATGCCTGTATTAGATGGCTTTTCTGCTTGCTCAGAAATTAGAAAATTGCCTTTTGATAATGCTAAAAATGTACCGATAATTGCAGTAACTGCTCATATATCAGATGATGATATAACTCATATGTCTGCAAGTGGTATAAATACTTATATCAATAAACCTATTGACTGTAACCAGTTAAAACAGGTTATACTTGATTATATGAATAGAGATATATAAAAAAATAAAGCTGCGGTGAGTTATCCTCTCCACAGCTTTTATAATTTTAGTCACATACTTTAGTTGTCCAACCCATATCGTCAGGCAATTTACCCCACTGTATTCCAGTAAGAGTATCATATAACTTTTGTGTCAGTTCACCAATCTTACCATCATTTATATATGCAACTTCATCTTCATATCTTAGTTCACCAACAGGAGAAATAACGGCTGCTGTACCTGTGCCGAATACCTCTTCAAGTTTGCCGTCCTTTGAAGCTTGCATTACTTTTGCAATAGGAAGACGGTCTTCAGATACTTCATAACCCCATTTCTTAATAAGCTCAATACAGCTCATTCTGGTTACACCTGGAAGAACAGTTCCAACACATGGTGCAGTATATACAACGCCATCAATCTTAAAGAAACAGTTCATTGAACCTACTTCTTCAACATATTTATGTTCCACACCGTCAAGCCATAGGGTTTGTTCATAGCCTAAATCATGTGCTTTTACCTGTGATACTAGGGAAGCGGCATAGTTACCACCACATTTTGTAAAGCCTGTACCACCAGGGCAAGCTCTTGTATACTCATCTTCTACAAAAATCTTTACAGGATTTATGCCAGTTGAATAATATGCACCAACTGGAGAACAAATAATAATGAATTTATGTGTTTTTGATGTTCTTACACCTAGATGTGGCTCAGTTGCAATAACAAATGGTCTAATATATAGGCTTGTGCCGTCCTTATGAGGTACCCAATCTTTATCAGTTTCTACAAGTGCTTTTACAGCCTGAATAAAATCTTCAACTGAAAGTGAAGGCAAACACATACGCTTATTTGTGTTTATCATTCTTTCAGCATTTTTATCAGGTCTAAATAGCTGTATAGAATTATCAGGCAGACGATATGCCTTTAAGCCTTCAAAAGATTCCATTGCATAATGGAATACCATTGCAGCAGGGTCTAATGTAAGTGGTTGATATGGTACAATTCTAGCATCATGCCAGCCAGTGCCTTCGGTATGTTCAATTATAAACATATGGTCTGTATAGTAAACACCAAATCCAAGATTATTTTCATCTGGTTTTTGTTTCTTTTGTGTTGTAAGTTCATATTTAATGTTTAACATAAATAAGTCCCTCTCTCCCAATTATTATTTAAATCACTTTTATTTTAGTCCTCACTTAAATCTTTTTCAAGTATTTTTATGCATTATTATTTATTTTTTTGAATTTTTTTATTTATCGTTCTTTCACTCAAGGAAAATTCATTAAAATGTCCACAGCTTTGCCTTTTTTTTGCTTGTATGTTATACTTGTTATATCTTAAATTCACTTTTTAAGGAGGAGTTTTGTTGAAAAGAGCAAAGCAAATTTTATCATTTGTTGTTTTAATAGCTTTGTTTATCTTTATACATGCAAATGCAAGTTCTATTGTACTTACAGCAGTAAATGACTCTTTTTTACCGCTTGAGAATAATACTATGCCAACTAAAAAAAGCGGTGAATGGTATGTGCCATATAATGTTTTTAATAATTTTGGTATAATATCCTATATGCAGGACAATAATGATTCATTGGTTATGCAAAACCAAAATCAAACTATAACTTTTTCATTATCTCAAGGTTATACTTATGATAAAGATTTAAATACTTTATCTCAGCCCGCTTATAATATAAATGATACTATATACTTACCTGTAAAACTTATGTGTGCACAGTTTGGTTTATCTTTTTCGGTTATAACAGGTGAAAGTCTTATTGTTCGTATATGTGACCAAAATGCCAAACTATCAGATAGTAATTTTGTGGCTAATACTAATCAAAACACTGAAGAAATAGTGGACGATTATAAAAATGAGGGCAAAACAGAAACCCCTGTTGTAAACCCTGAGCCAGAACCTGAACCAAATACCCCCGAGCCTGTCCCGCCTGAACAGCCAATTACTCCTGCAACTGTTAGACCAGATTTTGTATATTTATCATTTATAGGCGAAACAAATCAATTTTCTGATGATTTAATAAACACATTACAGCTTTATTCTGCAAATGCTACATTTTTTATACCTGTTGACTCGAAATTTGATGATAATTTTATACGTAAAGCCATAGTGATGGGTAATAATATAGGTTGGGTTGTAAATGATGAAAAAGATATAGTAAATAAACTTGACACTGCCAATCAAAAACTATTTAATATAACTGGTACTATGAGCCGTATTGTAATTTCTGATAATGAAAATTTACAAAATGTCGATACAATTCAAAACGCAGGCTATATAGTTTGGAAAG
This sequence comes from uncultured Butyricicoccus sp., assembly GCA_944384745.1. GTDB lineage: Bacteria > Bacillota > Clostridia > Oscillospirales > Butyricicoccaceae > Butyricicoccus_B. Next base: position 1,847 of record CALWUO010000004.1, on the reverse strand, counting down.
CTTCACTAATAGCTAAAGATGAAAAATATAATGCAAGTAAAACAAGTCAAGATATTTTAAATATACTTGACAATACTGCAAATCCTTGTATTATATCTTTACATCATAAAAAATCTACTAATGCAGCTCTTACAATTATTTTGCGTGATTTTAAAGCAAATAACGTTCAAACATATAAAATAACTGCGGCAAATACACCAATATAATAACATTATAAAGGAGGATATTATGCATAAATATAGAGCTTTTTCTCAAATCGTTAGGGGATATAGACATGTTAAAAATGGCTCGGTTTGTCAAGATTATGCAATAGCAAGCGACGCTGCACCTAATTGCTCAGTAATCGTTGTTGCTGATGGTCATGGGGGAGATGATTATTTTAGAAGTGATAGAGGTGCTAAATTTATAACTCAAGCCACTGCCGCTGAACTTATGGATTTTGCAGCAGAAACAACCGTTTTACATCTGCGTGGTGCTTCAGAACGAAGAGAACTTATGCATAAACTATTTGATAGAATTTTAGCTAGATGGAAAGAACAAATAGAGGCAGATATATTTGATGACCCATTTTCTGAAAGCCAAATGGAAAATGTAACCCCAAAAATAAGACAAAAATACTTAGCAGGGGAATATGTTGAAAATGCTTATGGTACAACATTAATTGCAGCTATAATAACAGAAAAATATTGGCTTGTTATTCAACTTGGTGATGGTAGATGCGTATCTATAAGACCAGATGGTTCTTGTGAACAGCCAGTGCGTGTAGATGAACGTTGTCACGATAATATAACAACTTCTGTATGTGATAAAGATGCTATAAAAGAATTTAGATATTCTTTTAGTGAACAAATGCCTGCGGCAGTTTTCGCCTTTACAGATGGTGTGGAATCGGCTTTTACAGATATGGACGGAGCTTATGCATTTTGTCAGGAACTTGCCTCTACTTACTTAGAAAAAGGCAAAAATGGACTTACAAAAACTATGGAGCAAATACTACCAGCTTTAAGTAAAAAGGGTAATGGCGATGATGTTTCTATTGCAGGTCTTATATGTCTTGAAAAATTAGAGCCTATTTCTGAAGTGCTTAAACTTGAAGAAAAACTTCATAGAAGTGTTGTAAAATGGGAAAATGCAGGTCACAATGTCCGTGACCATGAAAAAGAACAGCACCATCTTGAACTGAAATTAGATGAATGTCGTTCAAGAGTGTCTGTGCTTTCAAAGCAAATAGAACAAGACACATTGGCACTTGAACAAATGCAAGACCAGATTAGGTTATTAGAGCATAATTGCAATGAACGTGAAATTAAGCTTGATGACTTACATGAAAAATTAGAGGCTGAGAAAAAGTTAGAGGCTGAATTAGACGCAAAAGTAAAACAGATGACCGATGAACAACAACGTTTGCAAACAGAGCTTGATGAGGCAGCAAACAAAGTGGAAACGCTTATGGACGGCACCGAACAAGCTCGCAAAACCGCTGAGGAGAAAAAACATGCACAAGGGGAATCTTTATTCGATGATGATGAAGAGGATTTCACAGAACCTTGGGCTTTTGTAAACAGATAAAAAAATAAGCTCCCTGAAAATCGGGGAGCTTTAAACTTATGTTTTCACAAACAAAAAAACCAAACTATTGAAAGCTTGGTTTAATTATGGTGGGAGGTGGTGGATTCGAACCACCGAAGTCGAAGACGACAGATTTACAGTCTGTTCCCTTTGGCCACTCGGGAAACCTCCCATATTTAATTTTAAATCTAAATGAATGAGTGGTGGGAGGTGGTGGATTCGAACCACCGAAGTCGAAGACGACAGATTTACAGTCTGTTCCCTTTGGCCACTCGGGA
>CALWUO010000003.1 GCA_944384745.1 uncultured Butyricicoccus sp. | reverse complement strand
TCTCAACTCTTTATCTTCTTTGAAGATAGGTTTGCTTCTTAACTCAAAATTTAACCTATTCTTTGATATTTTCTTACTGTATTTAGTGTAGTTTATTTCTTTGGGTTAATACCATTTACACAGTTTATTTTTCAGACTCCAATTAAACGCCCAAAAAGTACTTGCAAAAACATTTACTGGATTATGTACTAGACTTGTTGACAAAGTTTTCGCTTATAATTTGTGTCTTATTTTAAACTATCTTTTTTATCCAAATCATCATATCGCTAAAATTAAACATCTCATATTTTAATCCTATAAAATTATTCTTTATAATCAAATAGCACAACAAGTTAAATTATATAGTCGCATTGCACTTTGTTTTAATTAACAATGCGACTACTTTTACATGAGGTATTCAACAAGCCGTAAGATTGATAAATTATCTTAAATCCTTTATTATAAAGGGGCATTGTATGACGATGTGGTGTAATCTATCGTTCGGCACTAAAAAGGAGGTTCGTAATGAACGGACAATTAGATATGAACGTAGTTGGAAAAAGAACTTATTCTGTGACAGAGATTCAAGAAATCTTCATGTAGACCGCAATGATTTAACGGTTAGTGAATTTCTTTATGAGTTTGTTGAAAAATATGGTGAGAAAAGATGGGTTGCTTCTACATATGATGGCAATGTTGGTTTGATTGAAAACTATGTGCACCCATATTTAGGAGATAAAAAGCTCAGAAATATTCGTACAAAAACAGTAGACGATTATTATCATTACTTGTTACACAATGCGGAGCCACCATCTCATCCTGGAAAGCCAAAAAGAGATAGAGTTTCTCCATCAACTATTCATGATATTCATAAGGTTCTACGTTGTGCTTTTAATCAAGCTGTAAGATGGGAATATATTGCTAAAAATCCATTTGTGAATGCAACGCTTCCTGAGCATAAGCAAAGAAAGCGTTTAGCCTTGACTCCTGAGCAAATTCATCGTGTACTTGATTTCACTGACCGACCTGATATTTATGACTATTATGTTATACACTGTGCTATTCAGTTAGCATTTGCGTGTAGTATGCGTGGTGGTGAAGTAGGTGGTGCTCAGTGGGATAGGTATGACCCTGAGAGTCAAATATTATATGTAGACCGAGTTATTGACCGAGTACATAAGGATTTGATGGATAAGTTAACTAAAATGGATATATTATATAAATTCCCTAATTTATATCCTGGAACAAAAACGGTAATGGTTCTTAAACAGCCAAAAACTGAAGGTAGTATTCGTAATGTTTATACACCTCAAACTGTGACACAAAAACTTTTGAGATTAAGGAAAATGCAAGATAATCTCAAATTAGAACTGGGTAATGATGGTTATATAGACTATGGTCTTATAATTTGTCAAGCAAATGGTAGACCTATTATGACTGAGCACTTAAATAAAAGATTTAAAGATATTTTAGAGTCAATGAATGACCCTGAAATAAATCCAGCTGAGATAGTGTTTCATAGTTTACGACACACAAGTGCAGGTGTAAAATTAAGACTATCCAAAGGCGATTTAAAAGCAGTACAAGGTGATGGAGGTTGGAACACTCCAGATATGGTGACAAAGAGATATGCACATATTTTAGATGAAGATAGACGCGCTCTTGCTAACGAGATGGAAGAAAAATTTTATAATGCCGTTCCGACAAAGCAAGCTCAAATTGATAGAGATAATAAATCTAATATAGATGCAGATGAAATTGCTACCATGATTTCAAACAACCCTGAACTGCTAACAAAAATTCTTCAATCTATCCAGAGTGCTAATAAACGTTAAAAATATTAGCTATATAAAAATAGGTAAAATCATTTTATTAGCAAATAATCAAATACTGACATAAAACCTTATGTTTGTTGTAAACTGTATTAGCAAATATTCCTTTAAAATGATGTCGATAGAGCCTTTAGAATACAACAATTAAACATAGTTTAAATGAAATTTTAATGAGTTTTATAAAAACAAATTCAAATCAAAAAAGTTATAAAAATAGCTGAAAATCCTTGAAATAGAGGATTTTCAGCTACAAAAATGGTGCGCCAGAAGGAACTCGAATCCCCGACCCCATGCTTAGGAGGCATGTGCTCTATCCAACTGAGCTACTGACGCATATATTAAATTTTAATAAGCAGGTAGTTATATAAAAGTGAACGCTCCTAGTTCTATTAGGAGGCATGTGCTCTATCCAACTGAGCTACTAGCACATATTAAGTTATATTAGTAATTGATTTTATTATTAAATGATATATTACATATAACTACTCTAGTATACAAAAACATAATAAAAAAGTCAACTATATTTTTACAATTATAATGTATTAAAAAATCGCTTACCTAAAAGTTTAGATAAGCGACAATTCTTTTAGTTATTAGCTAAATCACAAAGTTCTTTAAGCATTTTTGGAAGTTCAGTTTCCATATTTTCATTAGAAAATTGACAAGTACCAACTTGTTTATGTCCACCACCATTGTATTTTAACATAAGATGACCAACATCAACATTAGATGTTTTATTTAAAATGCTGTATCCAACAGCAGCAGAACAACCTACACCACCTTTACCATTTACAATCCATACTGAAATATTCTGTTCTGGATACATGCTGTAAATCATAAAGCGGTTACCTGTATAAATAGGGTCAACACCTCTTAAATCTGATATAATTACATTGCCCTCAACACGGGTATATTTTTTAACCATTTCTTTAAATTTTTCAGTTTGTTCATTGTATACCTCTATACGTTCCTGAACATCTTGAAGATTTAGTATTTCTTTAGTTGTCATAGTGTGGCAAGCTTTCATAAGCTCTTCCATAAGTTTATAGTTTGGAACAGTAAACTGACGCCATCTACCAAGACCAGTTCTAGGGTCCATTAAGAAACCAATCAAAATCCAACCTTTTGGATTTAGAACTTCTTCAATGGTAAGATTACCAGAGTCCACTTTATCAACAGCTTCCATCATATCATCAAACTGAGGAAAACGCTCACGACCACCATAATATTCATATATAATTCTTGCACAAGATGGAGCTGGACGACTTTCACCATTATATTTACCATTTAATTGAAGACGTTCTTGTTCGCTTGAATGGTGGTCAAACCATAAAGAACAACCCTCTACATAAGGCACATTTGCAAGACAATCATTGTCACCAACTTCAAATAAACCATCTTGTAAATCTTTAGGGTGTACAAACTTCCAGCTATCAATAATACCAGCTTCTAAAAGTAATGCACCGCAAGCCAATCCATCAAAATCAGAACGTGTTATCAATCTCATAGTTAATTCCCCTTATCAAAAATATTAAAAATTATATATTATTATAACATGTAATTTATATATATTCAACATATATGAAATTGTATATAATTTTATTTATTCATTTTGGCTTTTACTATATATTCGCCACCACCAACTTCACCAAACATATATTTACCAGCTTGGTTTGTTTTAGTTGTAGCTATTAAAACTTCTCGTTTTGTTCCATCAGCTAATGTTGTAACCCTATAAAGACCAACAAAACAATCTGCTACAACTTTACTTGTATTATCACGGATTATACCGCTTACAGTGCCGCTGTAAGTTCTTGAATCCACCATCATTGTCATATCTACATTAGAGATAGAGCCGTTTGTGATTGTGGCAGTTATAACTGATTCGGCTAAATAGCCCTCTGCGGTTGCAATTAAAGTATAAATACCATCTGACACATCATAAAATGCAAATTCACCATCATCTGCTGTATAAGTTGTAGCAATAGCTGTGTTTACTGTATCATTTAGTGTGATTTTAACACCACCTAATGGACTTTTTGTACCATCGGCATTGTTAAGCCTTAACACGCCAGCAATAGCACCAAGATTTAATGTTGCATCAATAGTGCATATCAAATCAAATTTAATTGTATCTGAGTCACTAAGCGTTACACCTTGTGCATTACTTAAACTATAGCCATCTTTTACAGCAGAAATACTATAAGTTCCAGCAGGTAATTCAGAAATAGTATAATTACCATTTTCATCGGTAAGTGTGTGTTTATAAGGTATGCCGTTACTATCAAAGACTTTTACTGTGGCATTAGGAATAGGATTTTCCCCATCTGTAACTATGCCATATATGGTTGAAAAAGTTTGAGTTGCTGGATTTAAATTTAAATCAATATTTGCTTCTTGTAAACCAGAAATAGAGAAATTTTCACTATATTGCAAACCTAAAAGGTCTAATTTAATATCTGCCATAGTTGCCTCCTAAAATTATTTAGATTGTGGATAACCTATTAAAAATCCAATACAACTTGAAAGAAAATCACGAAGTTGAGAAATTGTAGAAAGAGTAGAATTGGTAAGTGGAATAGAACCATTATTCCAAGGGTCTATATTTCTTAAAATAATCAATAATATTAAGCTAAATAATCCTATAAAACTAACAATTATAATCTGTAAAGATTCGTAATTTTTTTGATTTAAAGATGAATTTTTTGCTTTACCAGATATAAGTTCTGTCTTGTTTTCAGAAAATCCAATTTTATTTTGGATTTTTGATTGGTCAGATTTATCTATCACTTGTAGTATATTCTCTGAAACGTTATTTGTTTCTGTGTTTTCAGAAAAACGTGTGCTAAGAAAATAGCCAAAAATAGATGCAGTGGTTGTTCTAATAATAACATCAAAGGAACTACTATCCTTATGAAATATCACACTGTAAGCTAATTGAAAAAGTAGAATAAATAAAAATATAAGTAAACTTATATCAACTATTCTAAGCCCTTTAAAAGTATTTAATATTTTATATTTCATTTGTTCATCTCCAATCACTCAGTATTAAAAAATAGACAAATTATCATTTTATTCCTCCCTAGAGATAATTTCAAAATAATATATGTATTTGCCATGAAAGATATGACAATATATTGTATAGTATTTTGATATGAATTATGAAAAATTATAAAAAAGGTCGAATATTAGAGATATATGAAAAAATTTGTTTGCATAAGGTGTTTTCTATGTTATAATACATTACGCAAGTAAAATCATAAAATAAAAATTCTAAACTGAGGATAATATGGCTCTAAGCGAAAAAATATATAATACTTTTGTAGATATTTTAAATGAAGAATTAGTTCCAGCCTTTGGTTGTACAGAACCTATTGCAATAGCATACTGTGCAGCAAAAGCTAGAGATATTTTGGGGTGTTTACCTGAAAAAGTCGAAATTAAGGCAAGCGGAAATGTAATTAAGAATGTAAAAAGCGTTGTAGTTCCAAATACAAATGGATTAAAAGGCATACCTGCTGCCGCTGCTGCTGGTATAGTTGCAGGTGATTCAAATAAAAAACTTGAAGTTATATCAGAAGTTTCGCCTGAAGAACAAATTAAAATTAAAGAATATTTAGAAAATACACCTTTCAGTATTTCTCCAGTTTTAAATGGTGATAAACTCGAAATCCGTATAACAGTTTATAGTGGAGATAATACAGCATCTGTACATATTTCCAGAAATCATTGTAATATAGTTGAAATACTTAAAAACAATGAAGTTTTGTATAAAGAAGAACTGCCAGTTTATAATGAAAAACCCAAACAAGCAGATAGAAGCGATTTAAGTGTTAAAAATATAATAGAATTTGCTGAAACTGTTGATTTAAACCGTGTAAGAGATATTTTAAAAAGACAGATAGATTATAATTATAAAATTGCTTTAGAAGGGTTTGAAAATGATTGGGGAGCTAATATTGGTAAAATATTAGTTAAAACATATGGCGAAGATGTAAAAATAATGAGTAAAGCTTTAGCGGCTGCTGGTTCTGATGCCAGAATGAGCGGTTGTGAGTTGCCTGTTGTTATAAATTCGGGAAGTGGAAATCAAGGCATTACAGTGTCTGTGCCTGTTATAACTTATGCTAAACACTTAAACAGCTCAGAGGATAAATTATATAGAGCATTACTTATTTCAAACCTTATAGCTATTCATATAAAACATGGTATAGGACCATTGTCCGCTTTTTGTGGTGCAGTTAGTGCAGGTTGTGCGGCTGGTTGTGGTATTGCTTATCTTTATGGAGGGCATGAAAAAGAAATTGACCATACTTTGGTTAACTCATTAGCAACTGTTTCTGGTATTTTTTGTGATGGTGCAAAAGCATCATGTGCCGCTAAAATTGCATCTTCAGTTGAAGCGGGTATACTTGGTTATGTTATGTATATGAATGGTCAGCAATTTTATGCAGAAGATGGTATTGTTTCAAAGGGTGTTGAAAATACAATTAAAAACATATGCCGATTAGGTGCAAATGCCATGAATGAAACAGATGAAGAGATAATCCGCATTATGACACAGTGCGACTGATAAAAGAGTATATTTATAAGGAGGAATATAATAAAAATGAACAAATTTAAAAAGTGCATGGCATTGGTTTTAACTGGTGCAATGGCATTTTCTCTGCTTGCAGGTTGTGGCGGTGATGGTGATACACAGGTTGCAACTGCTGGAGGAAACGGCAATACATCTGGTCAGCAAATAAATCTTCGTGCTACCACATTTGGCAACAACTATGATGTGCAGGATATGGGTTGGCGTTGGATGATGGCTGAATGTTATGAGGGCTTAATGCGTGATGTAGCAGATGAAAATGGTGATAAATTTGAATTTGCTGGTGCTGAGTCTATGGACGTGTCTGACGATGGCTTAGTTTATACTTTCCATTTACGTGAGAATGCAAAATGGTCTGACGGTGAGACTGTTACAGCACACGATTATGAATATGGTTGGAAACGTCTTTTAAATCCTGAAAACGCTTATGACTATGCATCTTTTATTTTTAATGTAGTTGGTGCAGAGGAATATTATAACGGCACAGGTTCAATAGATGATGTAGCTATTAAAGCGGTTGATGATTACACTTTTGAGGTAACATTAAAAGTAGCTGACCCTACATTCCAGTCAAAACTTGTTGCAACTCCTCTTTATCCAACTCGTGAGGATATAGCAGAAGCCGCAGGCGATAATTGGGGTAAGGATTGGACACTTTGTGTTTATAATGGTCCATTTGCTATGACTAGTCTTGTTGAAAATAATTCCATGACATGGACAAAAAATGAATACTATTGGAACGCTGAAAACGTAAAGCTTGACCAGATTAACTGGTATTGTGTTGCTGAAAATGCTACTGCTGCAACTATGTTTGACAATGGTCAGCTTGATGTTCTTGATGCTTCTGGTGAATATGTTGCAAAATATCAGCAAAAAGTGGAAAGTGGCGAACTTCAAAGTATGGACGTAGAATATCCAAGCTCTGCAATGATATGTTATGAACATAAAAATGGCGGTCTTTCTGGTCTTATGAAAAATGTAAATATTAGAAAGGCTATTTCTTATTCAATCAATCGTGAAGAAATGGTTTCTGCTGTTTATGGTCGTTACAGTGCCGCTTATGGTTTAGTATCTCCAGCTATTACACTTGATGGAAAGTCTTATCGTTCTCAAGCAGGTGATATTATAAAGACCGAATATGATTCCTATGCTGGTGACTCTGCAAAGCTCAAAGAGTTATTCCAAAAAGGTCTTGATGAACTGGGCATTACAACTCCTATGAGTGATATTAAATTAACTTTACTTTCTTATGGCAGTACAACGGAAAATCAATTAGAGCGTGAATATATTCAGCAGTCATTACAGCAGAATTTAGGCATTAAGGTAGAACTTAACACTGTTGGCGATTATGACATGTTTAAGGCTAAGCGTGACGCATTTGATTTCGACATATTTATTTCAAGCTGGTCTAGTGATTACAATGACCCTCTTGATTTCTTAAATATTTTAACCACAGGCACTTACCCTTCATACGGTTTATATTCAAATGCTGAATATGATGAAATGGTTAAATCATTAAATGGTGTTCAAGATAGTGCAGCTCGTCTTGAAATATATAAGAATATGGAAAATAAACTGCTTGTAGAAGATTGTGCTGTTGCACCTATTTATTATGGTGATAAGCACTATTATTATCAGAATTGGGTTCAAGATTTTAGAACATCTTCATTCGGAGCAAGTCAAGAACTTTATATAGCATATATTGATGGAAAATAATTAAACATTTAGAGGAGAGCTTATCAAAATATAAGCTCTTCTTTGCTATAAAATGCAAGGAGTATTAAGTTTATGGGAAAGTATTTTGTGCGTCGCTTTATAGAAATGATAATAACATTATTTCTTATTGCGACAGCGACATTCTTTTTATTAGAAGCAGTTCCAGGTGACCCACTTGCAGAACGTGCAGATAAACTTGCACCGACTTTAAAACAAAATTTATATGCAAAATATGGTCTTGATAAACCTATGATGGAACGATATATTATAACAATGAAAGGAATTTGTGTGGGTGACTTTGGTGAGTCTTTTGTTTATGCTGGTCAAACAGTAAAAGGACTTATTAAAGACAGATTACCAGTGTCAGCAAGACTTGGTATACAACAAGTTGTTTTAGGCGTGACAGTTGGTTTATTACTCGGTATACTTGCGGCAGTTAAACGAGGTACAATAGCCGATTATCTTGTTATAGCCTTGTCAGTTTTGCTTATATCAGTGCCGCATTTAATATTTGGCTTATTACTGCAAAAAGTGTTTGCAGGTAATTTGCAATGGTTCCCAACGATAGGCTGGCCCGCTGGCAAAGATTTATGGTTCGGTGGTTGGCAATACACAGTTTTACCAACTTTAACAGGTTGTTTTACTTATATTGCAACCTATGCAAGATTGTTAAAAACTTCTATGCTTGATGTAATAAATCAAGATTATGTTTTAACTGCTGAGTCTAAAGGTTTAAGCAGGGGACAAATAATAGGAAAACATATTTTAAGAAACTCTTTTGTTCCAGTAATAACACAATTACCTATGTCTATTGCTATGTGTATAACAGGTTCATTCTTTATTGAAAGTATTTTCTCTATACCAGGTATAGGACAGTATTATGTAACAGCGGTAAACAATCAGGATTTATCTATTATTATGGGTGAAACCGTGATTTTAGCGGCTCTTTATATTGTTGTACTGTTTATTACTGATTTGCTTTATGTAGCAGTAGACCCTAGAATTCGCATAGCAGGAAAGGGAAGGTGATTAAAATATGCCAGAATTAACACCTGATAAGTTTAAAATAATTGGATATAACAAAGATGATGCAAATAGAATTGATAGACCTACTATTTCTTATTGGCAAGATGCTTGGCGTAGACTTAGAAAAAATCCAGTTGCAATGTCTGCTCTTGTAGTGCTTGCTATTTTGGTTGTTATGGTTATTGTAGGTCCACTTATTAAGGGTTATGACTATGAAGCCATGAATGTTTCTTTGAAAAACTTATCACCATCATCAGAATATTGGTTTGGTACAGATAATTTAGGCAGAGATTTATTCTCTCGTATTTGGGTAGGTGCTAGAGCCTCTCTTATTATTGCAATCTTGGCAACTGCTCTAAAACTTATTATTGGTACTGTTTATGGTGCTGTTATGGCACATTTTGGCGGTTGGATAGATGAGCTTTTAATGCGTATAATTGAAGTTATTAACTCTATCCCATCACTTCTTGTAACCATTCTTATTATGCTTGTTCTAGGAAATAACCTTTTTGCACTTCTTGTTGCATTAAGCATTACAGCTTGGTGTAACACAGCACGTCAAGTGCGTGGCATGATAAAACAACTTAGAACATCAGAATATGTTTATGCGGCTGAGGTTTTAGGTGCAAGCCATTGGCATATTATTTTAAAGCATTATATACCAAATATGCTTGGTATTTTAATACTTGACACTGCAACTGCAATTCCTATGTTTATTTTTACTGAAGCGGGACTTAGTTTCCTTGGAATTGGTTTGCAAGCACCAGCAATTAGTTTAGGTGTGCTTATCGCAATGGGACAACAAAATATGGATTTCTATCCATCTCAGCTATTTTTCCCATGTCTTATACTTTGTATAATCGTTATGGCTTTTAATCTTTTGGGTGATGGTTTGCGTGATGCATTAGACCCAAGACTTCGCCAGTAAACGAGTAGGAGGAATTATGCCTATTTTAGAAGTAAAAAATCTTAGAGTTTCATACCATACATATGCAGGTGAAGTTAAGTCGGTAAGAGGTGTAAATTTTACACTGGAAAAAGGCGAAGCTTTAGCGATTGTAGGCGAGTCTGGTTGCGGTAAGTCAGTAACTGCAAAATCAGTTATGGGTCTTATTAAAGCTCCTCAAGGTGAGATAAAAAGCGGTAGCGAAATACTTTATAATGGAGAAAATATTTTAAATTATAATAAAAAACAATGGCAAAATTATAAAGGTGGAGAATGTGCAATTATTTTCCAAGATGCACTTGCAGCACTTAATCCAACTATGAAAGTTGGAAAACAAATTATGGAAAACTTAATAGCACACAAGCATATGACCAAAGCTGAAGCAGAAAAAGAAGCTGTTGAAATGCTTCGCTTAGTTGGTATTCCAGAGCCTGAAAAACGTGCAAAACAGTATCCTCATCAGTTTTCAGGTGGTATGCGTCAGCGTGTAATGATTGCTATTGCTTTCGCTTGTGACCCTAAAATTTTAATATGTGATGAGCCTACAACTGCACTTGATGTTACAATTCAAGGTCAAATTTTAGATATTATCAAGGATTTACAACATAAAAATGATACATCTGTAATTATGATTACTCATGATTTAGGTGTTGTTGCAAATATAGCACAGAAAATCGCTGTTATGTATTCAGGAATTATTGTGGAGCGTGGCACATGTGAAGATATTTTCTATAAACCACGCCACCCGTACACATGGGCGTTAATAAAATCTGTTCCACGTCTTGACCTAGAAAATAAACAGGAGCTTGCAACTATTCAAGGCACACCACCAGATTTATTAAATCCGCCTGTTGGTTGTCCATTTTGTACAAGATGTGAATATTGTATGCCAATATGTAAAGAGCAAATGCCAGAATATACAGATTTTGGTTCTGAACATGCTGCGGCTTGTTGGTTACATCACCCACTTGCACCAAAAGTTGAAATGCCAAATCTTGAGGGAGGAAACTAAAAATGCAAAATAAAGAGGTTCTTTTTTCGATTGAGCATTTGAAAAAATACTTTAATGTTGGACGTGATGCAATTTTAAAAGCAGTTGATGATGTTTCATTTGAAATATACAAAGGTGAAACACTGGGTATGGTGGGTGAGTCTGGTTGTGGTAAAACCACTTGTGGACGAACAACCATTGGTTTATATGATAAAACAGATGGTAAGGTATTATTTAAAGGTAAAGATGTTCATGCTATGACTGGAAAAGAAAAATTTGCATTTAAGAAAAATGTGCAAATGGTTTTCCAAGACCCATATAGTTCACTAAACCCTAGAATGACAGTTGCTGATATAATAGGTGAGGGAATAGACATTCATAAGCTTGCCAAAAACAAAAAAGAACGTCAAGAAATGATTTACAAATACCTTGAGCTTGTAGGACTTAATAAAGAACATGCCAACCGTTTTGTGCATGAGTTTTCAGGCGGTCAGCGTCAGCGTATAGGTATTGCTCGTGCACTTGCCGTTCAACCTGAATTTATGGTGCTTGATGAACCTATTTCTGCACTTGATGTATCTATTCAAGCTCAAATTGTAAATTTACTTATAGATTTACAGAAAAAAATGGGTTTAACTTATCTTTTTGTAGCACATGATTTATCTATGGTAAAACATATATCAGATAGAGTAGCTGTTTTATATTTAGGAACTCTTGTAGAGCTGACCACATCTGAAGAACTTTACAAAAATCCAGTTCACCCATATACAAAAGCACTTTTATCTGCTATACCTATTCCAGACCCTAAAATTGAGGCTCAAAATACTAAAATTCGTTTACAGGGTGAAGTTCCAAGCCCTATAAACACTAAAGCGGGTTGCAAATTTGCTGGAAGATGTCAATATTCTAAAGATATATGTGAAAAACAAATGCCACAGCTAAAGGACATAGGAAATAATCATTTTGTTGCCTGCCATATGTGCAGTGGTGATATTAAATGAAAAAAGCATTTAAAATAAGTATAATATTTGCTTTTTGTGTATGCTTTATTTTATTTGTTGCAGGTTTAATATTTAATGGCTTTGATATAAAATCCGCTTTAGAAGTGGCTAAAAATGGACTTTTGTTTATCTTAGCTATTTTGATGTTTATTCTTGCGGGAACAATCATGATTAAGGGTAAAAATCCAGAGGATAAAGTAAAGATATCTAAATTGCATTTTGCTATAATTATACTGATTATTTTGCTTTTTGCAGTGATAATTGATTATATTTTATTTTACATTTAAATAAACTTAAAGCTATTGTCTGAACATAGATAATAGCTTTTTATATTAAGTGATATTAACACTATTGCACCTATGGTTAATGCGTGGTAAAATATAGTATATAAATATTACAAAGTGGGGGAAATTTATGAAATTAAAATCTTTAGTAGCGGGTTTGTTGTGCGTTTCATCATTGACAACCACAGCATTAGCGGCTGACAGTTCAATTCCTGAACCTATGAATAAATACACACCAGGCGTAAACTCAGCACCTTATAGTCAGTCATTTACAGATGTTAATTCTAATGACTGGTATTATGATGCAGTTATGACACTTACAGATGGTGGCTTACTTTCAGGTTATGGTAATGGAAAGTTTGGACCTAATGACCAATTAACAAGACTTCAAGTGAATACAATTGCAAAAAGACTTGCAGCTATAAACTGGACAGGCACATTTGCTACACTTAATAACTTTAATCCAACAAGTGATACAGCCGTAGCAGACAGAGCATTTGCATTTATCATGCTTATGCACAAAGCTATGTGGGGAAATGTGCATCTTTTAGATAATGCACTAATCAAAAGTAAAGAATTAACTAATTTTGAAGAATTAGTTGGTCCAAATTGGGAAGATTATGTAACATCATCAGGTGTATATAGAGGTTATGACTTAGAAGAAAAATATGGAACTAAATATCCTATAACTTCTGCTGATTTTTACCAACCTATCTACGACACATTATATGCTATGGGACTTCAAGGTAAAGAGCTTAATACTATCAGCTCAATTGATGAACTCCCAGACGCAGCAGAAATTCATCGTTGGATTGATGAAAACGCTGCAACAATTAGCAAGCATTGTTACAGAGAAGGAATTTGGTCGCTTGACTACACCAAAGAATATTGTGAACGATTACTTGTTTACGGTTACAACATTGGTCTCTTTGGTGGCGTAGACGATAAAGGCAATTTTGCACCTTATGCACCTATTACCCGTGCTCAATTTGCTCAAGCTTTGTTTAACACTGGTTGGACTTATGTCGGTGCAATTGATGATAATAATTAACAATAACTAAAACAATACCCATCTCATAAAACGAGGTGGGTGTTATTTTTTTATGTGCTTTAATTTTTAGTGTAACATAACAGTATTTAACTAAATAATATTCATTCTATTGCACCTGTGGTTAATGCGTGGTAAAATATAATAGATTGTAGATACTTATTATAAAGCGGGGGAAAATAAAATTTTGAATAGAGCTAATATTATGGGCGTTGGTTTTGACGCTGTTAATCTAACTGAAGCTGTCGATATAGCTATAAAGCAAATTAAAGACGGTAAAAAGGGTTATGTTGTTACTCCAAACCCTGAAATCGTTTATCAAGCAATGGAAAACAATGAGTTTTGCAATCTTGTAAATAACGCTTCTCTCGTTTTACCAGATGGTATAGGTATTATCTATGCTGCTAAAATATTAGGCGAAAAACTTAAAGGTCGAGTTCCAGGAATTGATTTTGCTTCTCTTTTAATGCACCGAATGTCAAAAGAAAATATGCGTTTATTTTTGCTTGGTGCTAAACCAGGGGTTGCAGATATAGCTGCTGAGAATTTAAAAAATAAATATCAAGGTCTTGTTATAGCGGGTACTAAAGACGGATATTTTAAAAATGATATGGAGGCAGTTGAAGCTGTGAATGCCGTTGGTGGTGCTGATGTTATGTTTGTTTGTCTTGGTGCTCCTAAACAAGAAAAATTTATGTCAGAATATCAAGACAGTTTAAATGTAACTTTGTGTTGTGGTCTTGGTGGCTCTTTGGACGTTTTCGCAGGCACTGTACAACGTGCACCAGATATTTTTATTAAACTTGGAATGGAATGGTTTTACAGACTTTGTAAAGAACCAAAAAGAATAGGCAGAATGATGAAATTACCGCTTTTTATGCTGCTTGTAATTAGAAAAAAATTATTTGGGAGGTAAAATATAAATGAAAGTTCGTTTGATTGCATATACGCCCGACCCTGAACGCTTAATAGCAGGAGCTGCAAAAAATTGTTATTCATCTACTGATGTCGATGGTATTTTTGAAGGGCTTACAGATGATAAAGTTAAATCTTTTTTGGGTATGTTAACAGATATAGGTCACGAAAGCCCTATTGAACATGTTAGTTTTTCTTTCGCTATTGAAGGGGTTTCCCGTTCTCTTTTAGCTCAGATTACTAGACATAGGATTGCTTCTTTTAGTGTGCAGTCTCAAAGATATGTAAAAGAACGTGGTTTTGAATATATAGTTCCACCAGAAATAGAGTGCATTCCGGAGGCTAAAGAGAAATTTATAAAAGCTATGGAAGATGACCAGCGTACATATGAAGAACTTACTGCTATTCTTCAACAAAAACATTTTAATGAGTTTTTAGCTAAAGGTTTTGATGAGAAAAAAGCTAAAAGCAAAGCAGAAAAGAAAGCAATAGAAGATGCTAGATATGTGTTACCAAACGCTTGTGCAACACGAATTATGATGACTGCAAATGCAAGGTCTTTACAAAACTTTTTTAGATTACGCTGCTGCAATCGTGCACAATGGGAAATCCGTGAACTGGCTGAAAAAATGTATGCTTTAGTTTATGAAGTTGCTCCTACATTGTTCTCTAAATCTGGTCCATCATGTGTTGATGGTTCTTGCACAGAGGGTAATATGACATGTGGAGAAGCTTGTAAAGTTCGTGAATATTATAAGTCAATGCGTGAGAAATTAAATAATAATTAGACAGACAGAAAAGAGCGAATTTATGTTAGAATTTCGAGATATAACCCTAGAAGATAAACAACTTGTTGAAAATTGTACAAAATGGGTTAATTACCACCTATGTGAACACTGTTTTACAGATTTGTTTATTTGGCGTGGACACTATGAAACAAAAATTTGTTTTTATAAAGAATTTTTATTTGTAAAAATGAAAACAACTGATAACAAAAAAACTATGTATCTTGCACCTATTGGTCATGGCGATTTAAAAGAAGCTATAAATATACTTGAACAAGATGCAAGAGACAATAATATAGAATTTGCAATGTGTTCTATTGCCGAAGATATGAAGCCACAAATTGAAACTTTATTCCCAGATAGATATGAATATAATACAGATGAAAGCGGTTGGGATTATATATATTTAAGTGAGAAACTGCAAACGCTTTCGGGTAAAAAGTTGCAAAGCAAAAGAAATCTTGTAAATAGATTTATGTCAAATTATGAGGACCGTTGGAGTTATGAAGATTTAACTTCTGAAAATACTCATGACGCTTTTAATTTTCATATTAAATGGTGTGAACAAAACGGTTGTATGAGAGATAACTCCTTTTGGGGTGAAACTTGTGCAATAGGTGCTGGTCTTAATCACTTAGAGGCTTTAAATTTAAAAGGCGGTGTTTTAAGATTAGATGGTGAAGTTATAGCGTTTACATTTGGTTCACAAGCTTCTGATGATATGTTTGTAGTACAGATAGAAAAAGCTGACCATAATATTGCTGGTGCTTATCAAATGATAAATCAGCAATTTGTAAAAAGAAATTGTACACATGTTAAATATGTAAATAGAGAAGAGGATTTAGGACTTGAAGGGCTAAGAAAAGCTAAAAAATCCTATTATCCAGAGATGATGGGTGTAAAATATTGTGCCAGAATAAAATAAATATACGTTTTGCTACTGATAAAGATTTAAAATCTGTTATAGAGCTTTGGAATATATGTTTTCCAGATGAAAGCGGGTTTAATGAGTATTTCTTTAATAAATTATATAAATCAAAATATAATTTGCTATTATTTAAAGATAATGTTTTATGTTCTATGGCTCAAATGCTTCCATATAAAATGCAAAATAATGATAAAATAGAGAAAGTGACATATATTTATGGTGCTTGTACTCACCCAGATTGTCGTAGACAACACTTGATGGACAATTTGTTAAATTACAGCTTTGAGATAGATAAAAAAAATAATATATCAGCCTCTATATTAATACCTCAAGAGGAATGGTTATTTGATTTTTATGCAAAATTTGATTACAAACCTATGTTTAATATATCAGAAATAAAATTAAATAATTACATTGAGTGTGATAATAAAATAGTTATATCTAAAGCTCAAGATATAGATAATATGCAAAACTTGTATAATTTAGTAGCTCAAAATAAATATCATATAATACGTGATAAAGCTGAATGGCAAAAACAAATTGATTTATTTAATAGTTGCGGTGGTCAAGCTATTTGCATGTATAATATGAAAAATGAGTTTATAGGTTATGCTTTTGTTTGGTTAGATAAAGATAGTTTTTATGCTCAAGAGTTTTTATTTAAACAGGATTACAAAAATATCTGCATTTCTAATATGCAAAAATATTTTAAAACTCCAAATTGTAAATTATCAGGCTTGCAATTTGATAATGTGTATACTTTAGGTTGTATTCGCAAATACAATAACACAAGCACTGGTTATATAAATCTAATGTTAAACTAATTAAGGAGATGTTTTAAAATGGTATATGTTCTTTTAGCTAATGGATTTGAAGAGGTAGAGGCATTAACTCCTGTTGATTTACTGCGTCGTGCGGGTGCAGATGTTAAAACAGTTGGTATCACTGGAAAAACTGTTACAAGTTCTCATAATGTACCTGTTGTTGCAGATATTCTTCCAGAAGATGTATGTTTTGAAGAAACTGAAATGGTTGTTTTACCAGGTGGTATGCCAGGCTCTATAAATCTTAATGAATCAGAATTTGTTCATAAATTAGTTAGATATTGTGCTGATAATGACCGTTATATTGCTGCAATTTGTGCCGCACCATCTGTTGTATTAGGTTCTATGGATTTATTACAACATAAAAAGGCAATTTGTTACCCAGGTATGGAAGATGGTATGACATTAGCAACAGTTGTTCATCAAAATTGCTGCGTTGATGGTAAAATTATTACCGGTCGTGCTTTAGGCGGTGCTATGGATTTCGCTTTAGCTTTATGTACAGCTATAATGGGTGATGCAGCAGCTAAACAAGTGGCTAACTCTATTTGTTATGTGTCAGCAGAATAAAAAATTATTACGAAAAAAAATGAAAGAGCAAAGAAATGCTCTTTCTATTTATGTAAGAAAAGCTAATGATGAAAAAATCACTAAAAGAATTATAGAAAGTGATATTTTTAAAAAAGCTAATTGCATTTTCTGTTATTGCTCATTTGATACAGAAATAAATACAATGGATATAATAAAATATGCACTACAAAATAACAAAACAGTATGTGTGCCTAAAACAATATCTAATGGAATAATGACTGCAAATATAATAACTTCATTAGATGATTTAGAACAGGGCAATTATGGAATATTAGAACCTAAAGCTAATTGTAAACAAATTGATGATATAGATTTATGTATTGTTCCTTGTCTTGCAGTTGATAGAAATGGCAATAGGTTGGGTTATGGCGGTGGATATTATGACCGTTTTCTTGCTAGAACAAATTCAAAAAAAGCTGTTTTATGTTATGATGACAGAATTATAGATAATGTTTTTTGTCAGCAACATGATATACCATGTGATTTTATATTTACAGAAAGTCAGGTGATTAGTATTTGATTAAACATAAATCAGCATTCTTGTCTGGAATATCAATTTATATCTGTTTTTGTATTCTTATAGCATCTAATTCATTATCCAGAATTTTTAAAGTTGGTTCATTTGCACTTGATATTTTGTTCTCTGAAATACTGGCTTTTTTAATACCTACAATATTTATGATTTTGTTTATAAGAGGAAATAATAAAATTAAAATACCTGTATCAACAAAACAATTAAAACCTAAAAATATTCGTTTTACTATATATTTGGGTGTTATAACTTGTTTGATATCATTCCTTTTAAATTTGTTCTCTTTACATATAGGAAATCAAGATGTTTCAGGTGTGAACCCTTTAGGAATTAGTGCTCGTGATATTCAAAGTAATTTCGTTTTATATTTAATAGGTTTTGTAATAATTCCTGCTTTTATGAAAGAAATATATTTTCGTGGGGTGTTATTTACTGTTTTTTCACGCTATGCAGGTACTAAAATAGCAATAATACTTTCAGCTCTTGTTTTTGCAATGCTTGATTTATCATTTTATACTTTTGCAGGTGCATTTGTTTTAGGTTTAGTGCTTGCTTGGCTTACATATATATTTAAATCTATATGGTATTCTGTTATAACTTATTCAGTAAATAATTTATGCTATTTATTTATGATTTGGATTACTGATACATATAGTGCTTTTGGTATATGGAAATATATTATTCCTGTAAGTTTATTTATATTACTTTTATTTACATATATGGCACTGGTAAGCACTGAAAAATTACTGTTATCAGGAAGAATTCCTCATTTTAAAGCTCCTACTAGACCGCCAAAACAAGCTGTTTGTATACTTACACTTAATTTAGGTGCAATTATATTTATAATTTCTTTCTTAGCAAAAACAGTATTTAAAGTTATTTAGGAGAGTTTTATGAATCAAAATAATATGCAATATGATGATTATGATGATGATTATTATGATTCGCAGGAAAAAAATAATCAAAAAGAAAATAAGGGTTGTGCATCAACTCTCTTATATCTTATAATAATTTTATTAATTTCATCAATTTTATCTTTGACTGCAATATTTGTTGCAAATGATGTATTTGCACTTGTTAAAGATGATAAAGATATTATATTAGAAGTTCCAGAAAACACTAAACTTTCAAAGTTAAGTGGTGAACTTGATAAAAAAGATATAGTCAATTATGGTCTTGTGTTTAAAATTTTCTTGCTTGTAACAGATAAAGATGGTGATGTTTTAGCAGGTTCATATCAGTTATCACCATCTATGGACTATGCTCAAATAGCTAGAAGTCTTAGAAATACTGATAATCAAGACACTGTAACTGTTACTATACCTGAAGGTTATACAATAGCACAAATTAAAGAAACTTTTGTTGAAAAAGGTGTATGTTCCGCTGAAGCTCTTGATGAAGCATTAAACAATTATCCATTTAAACATGAGTTTTTACAAGATAAATTACCACCATCTCAAAATTGGCTTGAGGGATATCTTTTCCCAGACACCTACACTTTTTATAAAAATGGTGATGCTGTCAAAGATGTTGTAAATAAAATGCTTAATAACTTTGATAATCGCTTTGATGAAAATATTATAAGTGGTGCACAAGAACTTGGTATTAGTATAGATGAAGCTGTTACAATAGCATCTCTTATTGAACGTGAGGCAAAAGTTGCAGAAGAATTTGCAATGATTTCTGGTGTCATCCATAACCGTCTTAATAGTTCAAAATTTCCTTATCTTGAAATAGATGCCTCTTTGCTTTATGGATTAGGCAGAACAAGTGGAGAATTGACTAAAACAGATTTGGAAACTGATACACCTTATAACACTTATTTGCATGAGGGCTTGCCTCCAACTCCTATTTGTAACCCTGGTTACAATGCTCTTTATGCTGCAACTCACCCAGATAAACATGATTATTATTTTTATGTTGCTATGCCTGATGGTTCTCATCTATTTGCATCTACTAATAGTAAACATGAACAAAATAAAGAAAAAGCTAAAGAAGCGTTTGCTGAAGCTCAAAATTCTTAAATTTTATAAAGAACCTGTAAGCTGTTTGCAGGTTCTTTAATTTGATTTTTTTATTTGATTGGAGAAAGATTATGTTTAAACCTGAAATTTTATCACCTGCTGGTGATTTTGAAAAAATGCGTTTTGCAATAGCTTATGGTGCTGATGCAGTTTATATGTCTGGCAAATCATTTGGCATGAGAGCTGCTGCTGGTAACTTTGATAGGGAAGATATGAGAAAAGCCATTGAATACGCTCATAATCATGGTGTAAAATGCTATATTACAGCAAATATTATACCTACTAATGAAGATATTAAACATATGCCTGAATATTTTGAACATTTACAAGATGTTAATGCAGATGCAATTATTGTTGCTGATGTTGGTACTATTTCAATGGCAAAAAAATATGCACCTAAAGTACCCCTTCACATAAGCACTCAAACAAGTATCCTAAACTATGAGGCGGCAAATTATTGGGCAGAGCAGGGAGCAGAAAGAATTGTTTTGGCTCGTGAGCTTAGTCTTGAAGATATTAAAGAAATTCGTCAAAAAACACCTAAAGAACTTGAAATAGAAGCTTTTGTTCATGGTGCTATGTGTATTTCTTATTCTGGTCGCTGTTTGATATCTCAATATTTAACTGGTCGTGATGCAAATCATGGTGCATGTGCTCAACCTTGCCGCTGGAAGTATAGTTTAGTTGAGGAAAAACGCCCTAATGAATATTTTCCAATAGTAGAGGGCGAGGGTGGAACATATCTTTATAATTCAAAAGATATGTGTATGATTGAACATATACCTGAACTTGTTGATGCTGGTATAACTTCTTTAAAAATAGAGGGCAGAAATAAAACCGCATACTATGCTGCTGGTATAACTTCTGCATATCGTCGTGCGGTTGATGCTTATTGTGAAAATCCTGATGGTTTTGTACTACCTCAAGATATTCATGATGAAATTGGAAAGGTAAGCCACAGAAATTATTACACAGGCTTTTATTTTGGTGATAAAGACGGTCAGTATTATAAAGACAATCAATATATAAGAGATTGGGAAGTTACAGGTATGCCGTTTAAAATTGAGGGTAATAAGGCTACTTTTACACTTAAAAATAGATTTTACGCTGGTCAAGAACTTGAACTTGTTCAACCAAATAAAGCTCCTTATAAATTTACTGCAAATGGTATAGTAAATGAAAAAGGTGAGGTTTGTGAGGTTTTCCCACACCCAGAAATGAAGTTTACTGTTGAATTTCCATTTGAAGTTGATGAGTTTGCAATTTTAAGACGTGAGAAAAACTGATTGACAGAAAAACAAAATATGTTATAATTATATTGTATTTTAATATGTACAATTGGCTGTGACGAAATGAGCGATAACATAGTAACCTAAAGAGAGAGGGAATTGGTGAAAACCCTTGGTCAAACGGTTGTCGTAGCTACTTCTGAGCTTTCTGTGACTAAGCAGAACGTATTTCCTGCGTTATAGGAAACCTGAGATACTGTTTTTTTAATCAGTAATTAGGGTGGTACCGTGAATTTTGCCTTCGCCCCTATGCTTTTTCGGGCGAGGGCTTTAATTTTATCTATTGGAGGAATGAAACCATGCAGTATAGAGGCTTAAATGAGCTTCGTGAAATGTATCTAAAATTCTTTGAAAGCAAAAAACATTTGCGTTTACCAAGTTTTTCACTTGTTCCACAAAATGATGCTTCTTTGCTTTTAATTAACTCTGGTATGGCTCCTATGAAACCATACTTTAAAGGTGAGATTGAACCACCTTGTCGTAGAGTTACTACATGTCAAAAATGTATTCGTACAGGCGATATTGAAAATGTAGGTAAAACCGCACGTCATGGCACTTTCTTTGAAATGCTAGGTAACTTTTCTTTTGGCGATTATTTTAAACGTGAGGCTATCACTTGGAGTTGGGAATTTTTAACTTCTCCAGAATGGGTTGGTATTGACCATAATTTGCTTTATCCATCTATCTATGAAAATGATGATGAGGCTTTTGAAATCTGGAACAAAGAAATTGGTATCCCTGCTGAACGTATTTTCCGTTTTGGTAAGGCTGATAACTTCTGGGAACATGGTTCTGGTCCATGTGGTCCATGTTCTGAAATTTACTTTGACCGTGGCGAACAATTTGGCTGTGGCAAAGAAGGCTGTACTGTTGGTTGTGATTGCGACCGTTACATGGAAGTTTGGAACAATGTGTTCTCTCAGTTTGATAACGATGGCAACGGAAACTATACAGAACTTGCTCAAAAAAATATTGATACTGGTATGGGTCTTGAGCGTTTGGCTTGTGTTGTGCAAGGTGTAGGTTCTCTATTTGAAGTTGACACTGTTCGCAATATTATGAAACATATAGAGAAAATCGCTGGTGTTGAATATCATCAAGATGAAAATAAAGATATTTCTCTTCGTGTAATAACTGACCATATCCGTTCTACTGTAATGATGGTTTGTGATGGTGTTATCCCATCTAATGAGGGTCGTGGTTATGTACTTCGTCGTCTGCTTCGTCGTGCTGCTCGTCATGGTAAATTATTAGGAATTAACCGTCCTTTCTTAAAAGAAGTTTGTGATACTGTAATAGCTGAAAGCGGTGACGCATATCCAGAACTAAGAGAAAAGAGCGATTATATCCATAAGGTTATTGAAATGGAAGAAGCTCGCTTTGATGCAACTATTGATGCTGGTCTTTCAATTTTAAATGATATGATTGCTGCTGTTAAGGCTGAAAATAAAACAGAATTACCAGCTTCTGATGCATTTAAACTATATGACACATATGGTTTCCCAATAGATTTAACACTTGAAATCCTCGAAGAACAGGGTATGACCACTGATAGAGCTGGTTTTGATGCTTTAATGGACGAACAGCGTAACCGTGCAAGAGAAGACCGTAAAAAAATGGGTGACCTTGGTTGGGCTAGTGAAGATTTAGGTCTTGACAAGTCTATTAAAACCCGTTTTGATGGTTATACAATTTTTGAAGAAGATGCAAAGATTATTGCATTAGTTGTAAGTGGTGAACTTTCTGGCACTGCTAACAAGGGTGATACTGTAACAGTTGTACTTGACCATACTCCTTTTTATGCAGAATCTGGCGGACAAGTGCCTGACCATGGTACTTTAACTGGTAAAAATGGTGCTGTTATTGTTATTAACGATGTTCAAAAGACAAAGGACGGTAAATTCTTACACACTGGTAAAGTTGAAGAAGGAACTGTTTCTGTTGATGACACTATACATGCTAAGATTGATATTGCTCGTCGTCAAGCAATCGCACGTTCTCATACTGCAACACACTTACTACAAAAGGCTTTACGTACCGTTTTAGGTACTCATGTAGAACAGGCAGGTTCTTATACTGATGCCGACCATATCCGTTTTGACTTTACTCATTTCTCTGGTTTAACCGTTGAAGAACTTGAAAAAGTTGAAAATATGGTAAATGATGCGATTTTAGAAGGTTATGATGTTATTACTGAAGAAATGCCAATAGATGAAGC
This sequence comes from uncultured Butyricicoccus sp., assembly GCA_944384745.1. Taxonomy (GTDB): domain Bacteria; phylum Bacillota; class Clostridia; order Oscillospirales; family Butyricicoccaceae; genus Butyricicoccus_B. The sequence continues at coordinate 105,769 of CALWUO010000003.1, read as the reverse complement.
TAAAAAGCGTGGTGCAATGGCTCTATTTGGTGAAAAATATGGTTCTACTGTTCGTGTTGTGCAGGCAGGCGATTTTTCAATAGAACTTTGTGGAGGTACTCATCTAAATAACACTGCAAAGGCTGGTATATTTAAAATTATCAGTGAAGCATCTGTTGCGGCAGGAGTAAGACGTATTGAGGCTATAACTGGTAAGGGTGTATTAAACTTTATCAATGAAAAGCAACATACAATTATTGAAACTGCTAAGGCTCTTAAAACAACTCCAGCAGACCTTGTTAATAAAGTTGAGCAGGTTATAAGTGATGTTCGTGAAATGAACAAAAATATGGATAAACTATCTGCAAAACTTGCTAATATGCAGCTTGTAGACATATTTAATTTATCTCGTGATGTTAAGGGTGTAAATGTTGTTGCTGTTAAACTTGATGATGTAAGTGTTGATACTATGCGTCAAATGGGCGACACAATAAAGGAAAGAGACCCTAAAATGGTAGCTGTACTATCTAGTGTGAATGGTGACAAGGTTCAATTCCTTTGTGTATGTGGTGCTGAAGCTGTTAAACTTGGTGCTCATGCTGGTAAAATTATAAAAGCAACTGCTGCTATTTGTGGCGGTGGTGGCGGTGGTCGTCCAGACAATGCCACAGCAGGCGGTAAAAATCCAGCTAAACTTGAAGAAGCTTTGGAAGCTGTTAACAATATTGTTGATGAACAGCTTGGATAATACAGGAGGTTTTACTTTATGGGTGATTGTATTTTCTGTAAAATCGCTGGTAAGGAAATTCCATCTAAACCAGTATATGAAGATGATTTATGCTATGCGTTCTATGATTTAGAACCTCAAGCACCAACACATTTTTTAGTTATTCCTAAACAGCATATTGCTAGTGCTTTAGAGATTAACGAAGAAAATTCAAATATAATCGGTCATTGTTATGCGGTTATTGCTAAAGTAGCAAAAGAAATGAATATTGAAAGCTATCGTGTAGTTACAAATTGTGGCGAACAAGCGGGACAGACTGTATTTCATCTGCATTTTCATGTACTTGCAGGCAGAGATATGACATGGCCTCCAGGTTGATAATATAATAATTTATAGACAGGGGAGCAGGGTTTATAAACTCTTTTCCCCTGTTTCTTATTATAGAATAGGGGAGAGAAGTATTTATGTATTGGTGTTTTCCAATTATAACTTTTTCAATATTTATTGGTGTATGGTGTGAAACTCAATATCCAATATTTAGACAACAAAACTGGATTTTACTGCTTTTAATAATTTTATGTATATGTTTTTTTATCTTTAATAAATTAAATAAAAATATTGTTTTGTATAATTCGTTCCAATATATAAAATATATAATCCTTGGAATTTCAATAGGAATAACGTACAGTTCAATATATAACACATTCGTTCAAATCCCTGTAACAATGCTAAACAATCAAAGAGCAGATATATACGCTGTTGTAACTGAATATCCTGAAATTTATGAAAATAATCAACGTGTAAGTCTTAAAATAGATGTTAAAAAATCCAATCTAAATATGAAAATTCCTTACTTTTATACACTTGCATATCTGCCATTAACTGATAAAGAAATTGAACCAGCAGATATTATAAAAACAAAGTTATTATTTTATATAGGCTCTGATGATGGTGGATTTGATAGGGAAGAATATTATTCAGGTCGAAATTATCATATATTGTCAGAATGTGCTTATACACCGACTTTTCAAATTCAAAAATCAAACAGTGTACCTTTATTTTTAAAACCGAAAATCTGGGCAAATAATTTTAAAACTATACTTGAAAATAAACTTCAAAATGCAGGCTTTATGAAAGGTTTACTTTTTGGTGATACATCAGATTTATCAATTTATATAAAACAAGATTTTCAAAAAGCTGGTTTAAGTCATGTGCTTGCCGTTTCTGGTATGCATATAGGATTTATTGTGTTGCTGTTCTTAACGCTTTTTGGTAAACGCTTTGGAATGATTATTTCATGTATTGCACTTATATTTTTTATTCCAATGACTGGTGCTTCACCATCTGTAATACGTGCTGTTATTATGTACTTAGTTTCAGTAGGCGGATTTTATCTAAGACGTGACCACAGTTTATTACATTCGCTTTGCTTTTCTCTGATTTTATTACTGGCTATAAATCCATATTCTGTTACAAGTCTTAGTTTACAACTTTCTTTTTTAGCAACTTTAGGTATAATATTTATAAATAGACCTTTGCAAAATTTGCTTTTAATGCCCTTTCAAAAATTTAATCTCTCCAAATTATCAAAAAAATTAGTTTATACAATAACTGGTGCATTAAGTTGCTCTATAAGTGCATGTGTTTTTACTTCACCAATTCTACTTTTAAATTTTGGTTATGTATCAGTTGCATCTACTTTGGTAAATATATTAACGCTTGGTGTATTTTCTATTTTATTCATATCTGGTTTATTACTTTGTGTTCTAGGAAGTGTGCCTATTATATCTGGCATTCTTATAACGATTATAAATTTATTGAGCAATTATGTTTTTTATATCGCAGATACTACTGGAAATATATCAGGTTTTCTGCTATACTGGGAAGACACAAAAATTAAAGCTCTAATTATAAGTTTTTATATTTTCATTTCTCTATGGATTATATTTAGAAAACATTTTCACTACTATGTTGGAATGATTATAAGTGTATCTATAATAGCCATAACTATTTACATAAATATTGGAATTGGAAACAATAAATATGAAGTTAAACTTTTTGATGATGGAGGTCAAACCATAGCTATTTCATCAATGCATAACAAATTCGCTGTTATAGACTGTGCAGGAACAAATTCACAGAATGCGGCTGAAAGTGTACTTGCCTATATGGATTGGTATAATTACAAAGAAATTGATTTGCTAATTATAACTTCATTGGATAATGGTCACGCAAAATCAATCCCACAACTGATTGAAAACGCAAAAATAAAAAGATGTATACTACCTAATAATTATCTTGAAAGTGATATTGCTGAAGAAGTTTTAAACTCTTTAAAAAAACACAATACAACAGTGGTTTATTGGACTGAAACAGGAGAAAAAAATATCCAACCTCAATCACTTGGTATAAATATTATAGGTGGAACAGATAGAAAATTAGGGGTAAAAATTAAAAATGGTAATATTGATTTATTGACTATGCATAGTTTTACGCCTAAAATGTTAAACGAGCTTTTAAACTCAAAAAATATAAGCTGTAAAGATGTTATACTTTCTAGCTCTTTTATAAGTGATGATAAAAGAGTACCAGAAGTGTTAAACATGTTACAGCCTAATAAAATATACATTCCAACTTCATTTGCAGAAGATAACTATTTATACAATACAGCTTATAGGACAACTAAAAAACATGGTGACTTTACATTTACAACTATAATAAACTAAGGAGGTGCAAAATGGCAAACCAAAAAGAAAATATAGGATATAAGCAAATACAGTTAGATTTGCAATCAAAAAACTATCAAAAACTATATATTTTTTATGGTGAAGAAGATTATTTAAAAGAACGCTATCTTCAAAGATTAAAAAAAGCCATTGTTGATGAAACATTTGCACAATTTAATTTTGTGGAATTTGAAGGAAAAGGATTAAACGCTGAAATTTTAACAGAAGCAATAGAAAGTTATCCTGCATTTTCAGAGCGTAAAATGATAATAATTAAGGATTTAGATATTTATAAACCGCCATCTAGCTTAAATGAAGTATTACCTAGTTTGTTATCTGATTTACCTGATTATGTCTGTTTGGTTTTTTATTATGATACAATAGAATACAAGCCAGACAAAAGAATGAAATTGTATTCTATACTAAGCAAATTTGCAAGTATAAATGAATTTGGACGAATGAGTGAAAATGAACTTGTTACGTTAATCAGCAAATATGTAAAAAATGCTGGAAAAGAAATAAGTAAAAACACATGTCAATATTTATTGTTTTTATGTGGAAATTCAATGATAAATTTACTGACAGAAATTGATAAAGCAATAGCCCATAGCACTTTGCCAGAGATTAAGAAATATAACATTGAAGCTGTTTGCACACGAACTCTTGACGCTGTTGTATTTGACCTTACAGACAATATAGCAGCTAAAAGATTTGATAAAGCTATATCAATTTTAAATGATTTAATCGCTCAAAAAAACACCGAAGTTATGTTATTTTCTGCTATTCAAAAACATATGCAGAGAATGTATGCAGCAAAGCTATTTATGCAAACACCATTAGCAGACCCAAAAGAGCTTATGACACTTATAGGCACTGGTTCAAGTTTCTATGCAAACAAAATACAAGATATGGCTAGACGTATATCATTAAACTGGCTTAGAGAATGTATAAAAATATGTGGTGAAACTGATATAGCATTAAAAAGCAGCTCAACAGATAAGATAAAAATAATTGAAATTGCATTACTTCAAATGGCATCGACAGAGGATAGGGGAAAATTTTAAAATGATAGAAATAAAAGAAGCTATAATTGTTGAAGGTCGTTATGATATACAAACACTAAAACAATGTGTAAATACTGTAATTTTGCAAACTGGCGGATTTAGAATTTTTAAAGATAAAGAGCGTTTGCAAATGATAAGAAAAATAGCAGAGAAAAGAGGGATTTTAATTTTAACTGATAGCGATGGGGCAGGGCTTATAATAAGAAATTTTCTTAAAGGTGCTATCCCTGCAAACCAAGTGAAAAATGCATATATACCTGAAATTTTAGGTAAAGAAGCAAGAAAACGTCATGCGTCTAAAGCTGGAACTCTTGGGGTTGAGGGTATGTCACAAGATATTTTAAAAAATGCTTTAATTTCTGCTGGAGCTACTATCATAGGCGAAGAACAAAAACCAATAAAACAACTTGTCAAAGCTGATTTATTTGAACTTGGTCTTTCTGGTCAAAGTGGTAGTGAACAAAAAAGAAAAACTCTTTTAAAGAAACTTAATTTACCACAATATTTATCTTCAAATGCATTGCTTGATTTTTTAAACGCTGTAAGTGATAGAGATGAAATTTTTAAAATTATAAAACAGATTGAAAATAACTCTTGACATATTTTAAAACTGCGGTATAATAAAACCGTAAAATTTAGTTCTGTTTCAGGGCGGAGTGAAACTCTCCACCGGCAGTGATGAGGTTTTAAAGCCTACAAGTCTGCGAGCCTTTCGGCATGATGGGTTAGATTCCCAACCGACGGTTAAAGTCCGGATGAGAGAAACGGAGACGTGTATTTATTTTTTTGCGTCCACGCCCTCGGAATAAACAAATTCTGAGGGCTTTTCTGTTTTCCCAAAACCAGCAGAACAAGAATAAGGAGTGTTCTTGTATGTCAAAAACTATGAAAATCACCTATACCGCTATTTTTGCGGCACTTGCCACTGTACTTATGTACTTTGAATTTTATGTGCCTTTTATGCCACCTTTCTTAAAGGTTGACCTTAGTGGTGCTATTATTTTAATTGGTGCTTTTATATTCGGTATTCGTTCAGCTATTACCATGACTTTAATAAAAGACCTTATACATGTTACTCAAACTCAAACAGGTGGTACAGGTGAACTTCAAGATTTTATTTTAATCTCTATACTTGTTATTATTTCTGTTTCAATTTATAAGAGTATGCGTACTCAAAAAGGTGCAATTATCGGCTGTGTAATTGGTTCTATTGTAATGTCAATTGCAGGTATGATTACAAATTATCTATTTATACTACCTTTCTATGCAAATGTTATGAATATGCCTCTTGAAACAATATGGGAAATGTGCCAGAGTGTGAACCCTTACATTAAAGGTATGAGTGGATATTTACTTATTGGTGTGCTTCCATTTAATCTAATTAAATGTAGCATTATAACTTGTGTAACAATGCTTGTTTATAAGAAATTAAGCGTATTTATTAAATCTAAACAAGCACTTGTAAATAAAACTAAAAAACAATCTGCTGAATAATTAAAACCTTTCTTTGCAATTCAATCAAAAATGCTCAAAAATCCCTCTATGCTTAATGCATAAAGGGATTTATTTATTATTTGTTAAATTTTAAGGTTATTTTAAATAAATCTCCATCAATTTCAATAGAAAATTGACCTTTCATAAGTTCGGTTAAGCTTTGTGCTATTGATAGCCCCAATCCACTTCCTTCTGTTGTTCTTGACGCATCTCCACGGACAAACCTTTCCATAAGTTCATTAGCTTTAATATTAAGTCTGGTTTGGGATATGTTTTTTAGTGTTATTATAACTGTATCAAATTTATTAGTTAAATCAATATAAACTCTTGTGTTTGGCATTGCATACTTTACGATATTACCTAAAAGATTATCAAAAACCCTCCAAAGTAATCGACCATCTGCAACTATTGATACAGGTTCATCGGGAGTATTCATCACTATTTCAAGTTTTTTTTCCTTAAAACGTGAGTCATATTCACCAATACATTGAGCTAATAACTCCTTAACCTCCATTTGTACTGCATTAACTGTTATATTTCCAGTTGTAGCTTTACTAACTTCTATTAAATCAGTTATTAATTTTTTTAATTTCACTGATTGTCGGTCTAAAACTTCAATATATTCTTCAGCCTCTTTAGTGGAAACAGGCTGCGATTTTAATAAATCTACATAATTTATAATAGAAGTTAGAGGAGTTTTAATATCGTGTGATACATTTGTAAGTAATTCATATCTCATTCGTTCACTTTTTAGACGTTCTTCAACTGCAACTGTCATTCCATCAGAAATTTTATTTAAGTTTTCTGCATGATTTAAAAGCTCGCCTTTAAAAGTATCAACTGATATTTTATAGTCTAAATCGCCATGTGCTAAATGTTCACCTGCGTTTTTTATCTCTGTTAGTTGCAAACAAATTTTATTGATTTTTATAAAAATTAGTACATCTAAGATTAAAAATATAAAACCTAAAAATAATGAATTAATAAGCAAAACAACAAATAACTCAAATAATAATATAAAAGGTATAAATAATAAATAAATTTTTGCTGTGATACTCATACCACTCGTTATATTATTATATAATGTGCCAGCTTTTCCTTTAATATTTGCTGATTTTAAATTATTACTACATTTCTCATAAAATTCATTTAGATTGTTTTTTTTATCCTCTAAATTTATATCACTGATTTTTGCAGTATCTTTAACTTTAAAAAATGCATATTTAGATTTATCAAATAACCATCTTAAAATTTTATAACATAGTGTGGACTTGATAAGTGTTTTAGTCTTAATTCTTGCAACAAATGTATGAAACCACGCTAAACAAAGAGCAAATATTCCAATAACACATGATACGGCTATACCATATATAAATAAATATAGTTCATCTAAATTATAATATATTTCTTCAAAAATTAAGGCAAAAATTCCAATAAATATTGGCAATATAAAAATTGTCAGTACATCAAATGGTATTTTGTGTATATATTTAACTTCAAGTTCACCTGTATTTGAATTTCTAGCTGAACCAATGAGCAAAATAATATAAGCAATAAAACAAATGACAGTTGAAATACCAATGTAAATTAAATAATTATAGCGGTTTGGCAAAAAATTATTAAAAGTATCATATGCTTTTTTATAGTTATCATTTACATCAGAATTAGTGTTAAAATACATTTCATAATAGTATTCATCATTTGAAATTCTATCTGGTAATTTTTCATATTCATTTATTCCAGAGTTTTCTATATAATGAAAACCTGCAATAGGTGTTTTATTACCTAGATTATCAACACGTATCATACCTACACTAGATTTTACTAATTGTTCTGTATATATATTAAAATCATTCTGTTCAGATAATGAAAGTGCACCTGTTTGTTGTTTCTGGTAATAATCATACCATTGGTCAGCAAAATGAATTTGTCTACTTTGTATATCCCAAACAATAGAGTTATCATACCATGTTTGGTCATCTGAATAACAACCTAAATTAGCTGCTAAACTAACAAAAGTTGAAAACACACCAGCAACTATTATACTTATAGTAAGTATTAAAAGTGCAACTATTTTTACTGGTTTAGAATAAATTTTCATAATAAAAACTGCCTTTCTTTTACTCAATACTAAATTTATAACCTTGTCCCCAAACAACTTTTAAATATCTAGGTTCAGCAGGGTTAATTTCAATTTTTTCTCTTAAATGTCTAATATGAACTGCTACTGTTGCGTCAGAACCTGAATAAATTTTGTCTTTCCAGACTTCATTGTATATTTGATTTGATGAATAAACTTTTCCTGCATTATGCATAAGAAGTGATAAAATGTTAAATTCAATCGGTGTTAAATTTACAATTTCACCATCAACAGTTACTTGTTTACTATCATCATCTAAAGAAACCCCTCCAAATGTTAAAATATTGCTTTGTGGCTTTGGCATTGCTCCAAGCATTGTATAACGTCTTATTTGACTTTTAACCCTTGCTACAACTTCAACTGGATTAAATGGTTTTGTTACATAATCATCAGCACCAATAGTCAAACCTAAAATTTTATCTGTATCTTCAGATTTTGCTGTAAGTAATATAACAGGAATATTGTATTCTTCACGAAGTTTGGCAGTTGTTGCAATCCCATCAAGTTCTGGCATCATTATATCCATAAGACATAAATGTACTTCTTGTGTTTTTAAGATTTCTAAAACCTCTAAACCGTTATAAGCGGTTAAGACTTCATAATTTTCAGCGGACAAATATATTTTAAGTGCTGAAACAATGTCTTTATCATCATCACAAACAAGTATTTTATACATTTTTAACACTCCCTTTTTCCTTTTCGCTATACATATTATTACATATATATTTTTAAAAACAAAGTAGCTAAATTATTAAGATTTTTTTAAGATACTGTATTTAATAAGATTGACATTGACTTTTTTCAATTATACAATAGGAGCAAAATATACCGAATCTATTCAGGAGGATTTTATGTCCAGACAATTTACTGCACAGGAGATTAACCAACTGTTGAATGCACAAAAACAGTATTTTGCACAGGGGCATACACGCCCATATGAATTCCGAATTAAACAACTTACAAGATTAAAGCAGATAATTTTGGATAATCAGTCTGAGCTTGAACAAGCACTCTATGCTGACCTTGGAAAGAGTAGTTTTGAAAGTTATACATCAGAGATTGGATTTATTTTATCTAGCATTACTCATACAATCCGTCATCTAAAAAAATGGATGAAACCCAAAAAGCAAAAAACACCAATTTATATAATGCCATCAAAAAGCAAAGTTATTAGGCAGCCATATGGGTGTGTCTATATTATTGGTCCTTATAATTATCCATTTCAACTGTTAATTGAGCCGCTTATTGGTGCTATTGCGGCTGGAAACTGTGTTGTATTAAGCCCATCAGAATTAACACCAAATGTATCCGCTGTGACAATGCGTATTATTTCTAAAGCATTTGAACCAAATTATGTTACTTGTATTGATGGTGGTATTGAAAATAATACCTTACTGCTCCATGCAGGCTTTGACAATATCTTTTTTACAGGAAGTGTGGCAGTTGGACGAATTGTTATGCAAGCTGCTGCACAACAGTTAATCCCTGTTACATTAGAACTTGGAGGAAAAAGCCCAGTTATTATTGAAAAAAGTGCAAATTTAGATATAACTTGTCAGAGAATTTTATGGGGTAAATTAATGAATGCTGGTCAGACCTGTGTTGCACCAGACTATGTTTTTGTACCAAAAGAAATGAAAACAGAATTTTTAAAAAAGCTAAAAACAGTTCTTAAAGAGTTTTATGGAGAAAACACTAAAACAAGTAAGGATTTTGGTAGAATTGTAAATCAACGTCATATACAACGTTTAAAAACTATTTTAGAAAAAGATAAAGAGTATATCTTTTTTGGTGGAACGGTTGATGAATTACAAAGATATATTGAGCCTACTGTTTTATGTCCTAAGAATATGGAGGCGGCTTGTATGCAGGAAGAATTGTTTGGTCCAATTTTACCTGTAATAGAATATACAAATTTAGAGCAGGCAATATCTTACATAAATTCCAATCCAAAACCACTGGCACTTTATATTTTCAGCGAAAATAAAGAAAAAATAGAACAAATTATAAATCAGACATTATCGGGTGGCGTTTCAGTTAATGATACTATTAGCCATATTATTAATCCAAATCTTCCATTTGGGGGTGTTGGAACTTCTGGGATAGGAAATTATCACGGTATTCACAGCTTTTATGCTTTTTCACATACTAGAAGTATTTTGCAAAAAACAACAAAATTAAAACTTGGTCTTATCTATCCACCTTTCTCAGATGAAAAACTAAAAAAAGTTAAAATGGCATTGAAATAACACAATATAATAAATTAGTACTTTCATAAAATCAATAAATTTGTTATAATGATAAGGTATATAAATACAAGGAGGAATTTATGGATATTTCCCTTGAAATTGAAAAATTAAGAGAACTTATTAACTATCATAACAAAAGATATTATGATGAAGATTCTCCAGAAATTTCTGATTATGATTATGACCAACTTCAAATTAAATTGAGAACTCTTGAAAAAGAATATCCAGAGTTTGCAAGTGAAAATTCTCCGACTCAACGTGTTGGCGGTCATGCAAGTGAAAAATTTACTAAAGTAACTCATGCATACCCGCTCGAAAGTCTGCAAGATGTTTTCTCATTTGATGAACTTGATGATTTTTATAGTCGTGTAAATTCGGTTGTAGATAATCCTCAATATGTAGTTGAACTTAAAATTGATGGTCTTTCTGTTGCACTTGAATACGAAAATGGTATTTTTGTGCGTGGTGCAACTCGTGGTGATGGCTTAGTAGGCGAGGACGTAACAGAAAACCTTATGACTATAAAAGATATTCCTCATAAACTTGAAAATGCTCCTAAACATTTAATTGTTCGTGGCGAAGTCTATATGTCTAAACAGGTGTTTACTGAACTTAATGAACAGCTTGAACTTTTACAAAAACCTTTGTTTGCAAATCCACGAAATGCAGCAGCAGGTTCTTTAAGACAAAAAGATAGCAAAATAACTGCAGAACGAAAACTTTCTATGTTCTGTTTTAATATACAAAATGCTGATGAACTTACAATTAAAACACATTCTGAATCACTAGACTATTTAAAAAGTTTAGGTTTTAAAGTAAGCCCTTATTATCCTGTTATGGAAAACCCTAAGGATATAATAGAAGAAATTAAACGAATGGGCGAACTCCGTGGTTCTCTTGAATTTGATATGGACGGTGCAGTTGTAAAAGTAAATGATTTTGAACAACGCAAACAGCTTGGTTCAACTGCTAAATTTCCACGCTGGGCAGCCGCTTATAAGTATCCACCGGAAATCAAACCAACTCTTTTAAAAGATATTATTATATCGGTTGGAAGAACAGGTGTATTAACTCCTAATGCTGTGTTAGAGCCTGTACATCTTGCAGGCACTACTGTTTCACGAGCTACACTCCATAATCGTGATTTTATAAAAGATTTAGATGTAAGAATAGGAGATACTGTTTTAGTCAGAAAAGCGGGTGAAATTATCCCTGAAATTGTAGGCGTAGAAAAAGACAAACGTCCAGATAATGCTATGCCTTTTGAAATGCCTAAAAAATGCCCTGTCTGTGGTGCTGATGTTTTTGAAGATGCTGATGAGACCGCTATACGTTGTACAGGTGCAGAATGTCCTGCCCAACTTCTTAGAAATTTAATGCATTTTGCTTCCCGTGATGCTATGGATATTGACGGTTGTGGTGAGGCTGTTTTAAAGGCTTTAATAGATGCTGAACTTATTCATTCAGCGGCTGATTTATATTATCTATCCACTGATGATATTATGTCGCTTGATAGGAAAAAAGAAAAATCAGCTAATAATCTATATAACAGTATACAAGAAAGTAAACAAAGAGATTTATCACGTTTACTTTTTGCATTTGGCATACGTCATGTAGGTCAGAAAGCAGCTAAAATATTATCAAGTCATTTTGGTTCACTTGATAATCTGCTAAATGCTTCTACTGAAGAACTTACAGAAATTCGTGATATTGGTGAAACTACGGCTGAGTCAATTTGTAATTGGAGAGAACAAGAACAATCTAAACATATTATTGAAAAACTGCGTCAAGCAGGTGTAAACTTTATAGGTGAACAAAATATAAAATCAAATAAACTCGAAGGTATGACTATTGTCGCTACTGGTTCACTGACATTATTTACACGAAAAGAAATAAATGACCTTATCGAGTCTTTAGGCGGTAAGGCAGCAGGTTCAGTTTCTAAAAAAACAAATTATGTCGTTGCAGGTGAAAATGCAGGTTCTAAGTTGAAAAAAGCTCAAGAACTTGGCATAACTGTATTAAGTGAAGCTGAATTTAAAGCGATGATTGAAACATAAATGTTTTTATCTATATATAAACAGGAGGTTTTAAGATATGGCAATCGAAAGAAAAGAAATTGAACATATCGCAAAGCTCGCAAGACTGGATATCAGTGGCGAGAAATTTGAACACTTGGCAGCGGATATGCAAGGCATTGTTGCAATGGTAGACCAGCTACAAGGGCTTAATTTAGATGATATTACCGATGTAATCGACACAGAACGTAAAAATGCGTTCCATGAAGATATAGCGGTGCAAGAATACACCCCAGAAGAGCTTATTGCTCCAAACGCACCTGATTTTCAGGCTGGTGGCGTTGCAGTACCACGTGTTGTGGAATAAATTGAGGTGAAAAAAATGGAATTATTTAAAAAAACAGCCACGGAACTTTCTTCTATGCTTAAAGCTAAAGAAATCAGTGCTGTAGAACTTACAAATGATATTTTAGCTCGTACTGAGGCTGTTGAAAGCAAAGTACAAGGCTATATTACTTTAACCGCTGACACTGCTCGCAAGCAGGCTGAAGCTGTTGATGCTAAACGTGCAGCAGGTGAAGAACTTTCAGATTTAGCTGGTATCCCAGTTGCTATTAAAGATAATATCTGTACAAAAGGCACTTTAACAACTTGTGCATCTAAAATGCTTTATAACTTTAATCCTCCATATAATGCAACAGTTATGGAAAAGTTAGCAGCTCATGATATTGTTATGACTGGTAAAGCTAATATGGACGAATTCGCAATGGGTTCTTCATGTGAAAACTCTGGTATGCACCCAACTCATAACCCTCATAATCTAAGCAAAGTTCCAGGCGGTTCTTCTGGTGGTTCTGCGGCTGTTGTTGCGGCTGGTGAAGTGCCTCTTTCACTTGGCTCTGATACTGGCGGCTCTATTCGTCAACCAGCTTCTTTCTGTGGCGTTGTTGGTCTAAAACCAACTTATGGTGCAGTTTCTCGTTATGGTCTTATTGCTTTTGCATCTTCACTTGACCAGATTGGTCCATTTGGTCGTTCAGTTGAAGATACAGCTATGTTATTTGATGCTATAACTGCACATGACCCTAAACATGATTCAACTTCTATTAAAACTCCATTTGAAGGAACTACCCGTGCAAACCTAAATGCTGATATGAAAGGCAAAAAAATTGGTCTTCCTAAAGAGTATTTTGGTGAAGGTATTTCCGAAGAAGTTCGCAAAAATGTTTTAGCTGCAGCTGAAACATATAAATCTTTAGGTGCAGAAGTTTTTGAAATCTCTCTGCCACTCTCTGAGTATGCACTGCCAATTTACTATATTTTATCATCTGCTGAGGCATCATCTAACCTTGCACGTTTTGATGGTGTTAAATATGGTTATCGTACTCCAAACGCTGATGAAGATTTAATTGCTCTCTATACTAAATCCCGTTCAGAGGGCTTTGGTGAAGAAGTTCAGCGTCGCATTATGCTTGGCACTTATGTATTATCTTCTGGTTATTATGATGCTTATTATAAAAAGGCTCGTGCAGCACAGCGTAAAATTAAAGCTGAATTTGCAAGTGCTTTTGAAAAATGTGATGCAATTTTAACACCAGTTGCACCTACAACCGCTTATGAAATCGGTTCTAAAACTACAAATCCACTTGAAATGTATGCAGGTGATATATGCACAGTTTCTGTAAATATTGCAGGTCTGCCAGCTATGGTTCAACCTTGCGGTTTTGATAGCAATAAAATGCCTATTGGTATGCAGCTTATTGGTCCACGTTTTGGCGAGCAAACTTTGCTTAATGCTGGTTACGCTTTTGAACAGGCATCTGGTCTAAAAAATATTATTGCAGAGCTGTAATTAGGAGGATAAATAAAAATGAAATATGAAGCAGTCATTGGTCTTGAGGTGCATGCTGAGTTATCCACCGAAAGCAAAATTTACTGTTCTTGTTCAGCAAAATTTGGTGCTGATATAAATACTCATACTTGCCCAGTTTGTACTGGTATGCCAGGTGCACTTCCTGTTTTAAATAAGCAGGTAGTACACTATGCGGCTAAAATGGGACTGGCTACTGGTTGTACTGTAAACCGTTTATGTAAGGCTGACCGCAAAAACTATTTTTATCCTGATTTGCCTAAAGCTTATCAGATTTCACAGTTTGATGTTCCTATCTGTGAAAATGGTGAAGTTTTCTTCTATGTTAATGGTGAAAAGAAATCTTGCCGTTTAGAACGTATTCACTTTGAAGAAGATGCTGGCAAACTATTACATGATGAAATTGATGGAACTGTTGTTGACTTTAACCGTTGCGGTGTGCCACTTATCGAAATGGTAACAAAGCCAGATTTACATTCCTCTGCTGAGGCTAAGGAATTTTTAGAGATGATTAAAACAACTCTGTCTTATCTTGATATTTGTGACTGTAAGATGGAAGAAGGCTCTATCCGTTGTGATGTTAACGTTTCTATCCGTCCAGAAGGTTCTACTGAGTTTGGAACTCGTGTAGAAATGAAAAATATAAATACTTTCTCTGGTGCTGTTCGTGCTATTGATTATGAAGTTGCTCGTCAGATTGAAGTTGTTGAAAATGGCGGAACTATTCAGCAAGAAACCCGTCGTTGGGACGATGTTAAACTGAAAAACACCGTAATGCGTACCAAAGAAGATGCTCAAGATTACCGCTATTTCCCAGACCCAGACCTAATTGCTGTTGAAATTGATGATGAATGGTATAAGCAAATTGAAAGCGAAATTCCAGAACTGCCAATCTCTCGTTATGAGCGTTACTTAAATGAATATGGAATGACTGCAATGGAAGCTCGTCAACTTATGGACTCTTATGCTAAAGCAAGCCTACTAGATGCAGCAGCAGTTTCTGGAAAGGTTAAGCCAAAAGCAGCCGCTAACTGGATTTTATCTGATATTTCAAAATATCTAAATGATAAAGAACTTGAACTTGAAAACACTAAAATGAATGCTGAAAAATTAGTCGATTTAATTTGTCTAATTGATGCTGGCACAATTTCTGGTGCAGCAGGTAAAAAAGTTCTTATTCAGCTATTTGAAACTGATGAAACCGCAGAACAAATTGTCGAACGTCTAGGCTTAAAGCAGGTATCTGATGAAGGTGCAATTTTAGCTATTGTTAAGCAGGTGCTTGAAGCTAATCCAAAGTCTATTGAAGATTATAAGGCTGGTAAGAAAAATGTTACTGGTTTCTTAGTTGGTCAGTGTATGAAAGCTTCTAAGGGACAGGGTAACCCTCAAATTATTAACAAATTACTAGCTGAGGAGCTTGCAAAACTATAATAAATTTTACGGGCAGAGTTAAATTCCTCTGCTCGTTTTTTATCATGATAATTTAAGTAGGTGTATCTATTGATTTTAATAGTGTGTACAGATGATAGAAACGGAATGATGTTTAATAATAGACGTCAAAGTAGAGATGCATTTGTCATAACTGATTTAATTAAAATTGTAGGTGAAAATAAATTATATTGTACCGAATATACATCAAAATTATTTAATAATTTTGAGTTTAAACCAGAAATATGTGAAAAATTTGATAATTTATCAAATGATAGTTATATTTTTATTGAAAATCCTGATGATATACCGCAAAATATAACTAAAATAATTAAATATCTATGGAATAGACATTATCCATCAGATAAAAAGTTTAATATCACAAATTTTAAATTAGAGTCAAGTTGTGAATTTTCGGGCAAATCACATGAAAAAATAACAAGGGAGATTTATGTTAAATGCTAAATACAATTAAAAAAATTATAGCTCTTTTAATGTGCTTTGTTGTTTTAACAGGCTGTGATATAATTCCTGTTGAAAATCCTATAAATCAAAGCTCATATATTTTAAGCGAAATTCCAGAATTCTCTGGTGAACCTTATGTTGTAATAAATAATAACCAACCTGATTTTGATACAAGCTCACTTGATACAAATGCTTTTGAAGAGTATAGTGAACTTGATAGTCTTGGACGTTGTGGAGTTGCAACTGCAAATATAGGTCAAGAAATTATGCCTACTGAAAAGCGTGGAGATATAAGCAGTGTAAAACCTAGTGGCTGGGTAAATAAGGAATATGATAAAAACCTTGTAGATGGTCGTTATCTTTATAACCGTTGTCATTTAATCGGCTATCAGCTCACGGGTGAAAATGCTAATGAGAAAAACCTTATAACTGGTACTAGATATATGAATGTTGAAGGAATGTTGCCATTTGAAAATATGGTCGCTGACTATATTCATGAAACTAATAACCATGTAATGTATAGAGTTACACCTATTTATGATGGTGATAATTTGGTTGCAAGTGGTGTACAAATGGAAGCATATTCAGTTGAAGATGATGGCGAGGGTATTTGTTTTAATGTTTATGTTTATAACAATCAACCTGAAATAACTATTGATTATGCAACAGGTGACAACTGGCTTTCAACTGAAGCACCAACCAATAATGATGTTAGTAACTCAAACGTTAATAATTCAACTGAAAATGCAAACACATATGTATTAAACACAAATTCTAAAAAAATTCATAAACCTACATGTGGCGGTCTTGCAAATACAAAGGGAGAAAATAAACAAACATATACAGGTGACATTCAAACGCTTTTAGACCAAGGATATGAAAAATGTAAAACTTGTAAACCATAAATTTTAACGGATACATTTGTATCCGTTTTTTTCTTGACACATGGATTTATTTAGTCTAAAATTATTTATAATTGAATGTATAAAAGTGCTTATAAAAACTTGTAAGCTTAAAAGGGAATGGGGTGCAAATCCCCAGCGGTCACGCCGCTGTAAAGATGTAGTTTTATGCAAATTATTGTCACTGGTTTTTCGGGAAGGCTGCATAAAATGTTGATATCTAAGCCAGAATACCTGCTTTTATATTTTGTTTACAGCAGTTACGAGCGATGACTGTTCTGTGTTTGCTTTTTACCCTATTTTAAACTAGGGTTTTTTAGGCTTTTATTCAGAACAGTTTATTGTGTAAACTCACACTTTGAACTGTGTTTTTTATTTTTTAAAAGGATTTTTAAATGCAAACTATTTATAAAAATGGGAAAAAACTTAGGTATGGTTATACAACAGGCTCTTGTGCTGCGGCTGCGGCTCAAGCTGCTACTTTATTGTTGATTACTGGTGAATGTCCAGAAAAAATTACACTTCACACGCCTAAAGGCATAGATTTAGCACTTACACCTGAAAATGCAAAGATAGAAGATAATATTGCAAGTTGTGCAATTCGCAAAGATAGCGGTGATGACCCAGATATAACAAATGGGATACGTATTTTTGCATATGTAAAAAAAACAAATGATAATATTATTAAAATAGATGGTGGTTATGGTGTTGGTCGTGTCACTAAAGCAGGGCTTGCAAATCCAATAGGTTCGGCTGCAATAAACCCAAAACCTTTAAAGCAAATTAAAAATGCAGTAAAACTTGCTATGCAAAAAGTAAATTATACTGGTGGATTATCAATTATTATATGTGCAGAAAATGGTGAAGAAATTGCAAAACAAACCTATAATCAACATTTAGGCATTGTTAATGGTATATCCATTTTAGGTACAAGTGGTATTGTAGAACCTATGAGTGAACAAGCTCTTATGGATACAACTCATTTAGAACTAAATTCATTATATGCCCAAGGTCAAAAAATCGCTTTTCTATGCCCTGGTAATTATGGAGCTGATTTTGCAAAAAATAAGTTAGGGCTTGAACTTGATAAATCGGTTAAATGTTCTAATTTTATCGGTGATGCGATTGATTATGCAAACTATATAGGTTTTAAAAAAATCTTACTTGTAGGGCATGCAGGAAAACTTGTTAAAATAGCTGCTGGTGTTATGAATACACATTCGTCTGTTGCAGATGCCAGACAGGAAATATTCACTTCTCATGCGGCTCTTTTAGGTGCATCACATAATATACTTGAAGGGCTGATGAATGCAGTAACTATTGATGAATGTTTAGAAATATTAAAAAGCACGGATTTATTAAATTCTACACTTAAAAGCATAGGTAAAAGCATAGAAAAAAGGCTGAATATGCGTGTTTATAATAAAATACAGATTGAATATATAATGTTTACAAATCAGTTTGGAATTTTGTCAAAATCTGATGGAGCTTTACAACTTTGCAAGGAGCTGAAAAATGAAAAATAAAGGTATTTTATATGGAATAGGTGTTGGTCCTGGTGACCCTGAGCTTATGACATTAAAAGCAGTTAAAATTTTAAAAGAATGTGATATAGTTGCCGCACCTAAATCAGATGGAAATGATAAAACAGCTACAAATATCGCTTCTGAGTTTATTAAAGATAAAACAATTTTATATTGTGATATGCCTATGACTAGAGATAAAAAAATAATGGAAAATAGTCATAAAGTGGCAGCTGATAAAATATGTGCTTTGCTTGATGAGGGTAAAACAGTAGCATTTTTAACTTTGGGTGACCCTAGTATTTATTCTACCTATTGGTATATACACCGTTTAGTATTAAAACGTGGTTATAATACTCAAATTATAGCGGGTGTTCCGTCTTTTTGTGCAGCTGCGGCTTCATTAAATATGGCTTTAGTTGAGGGAAGTGAAATGCTTCATATAATACCTGCATCACATAATAGCACTGATGAAGGGCTTTCGCTTTCTGGAACAAAAGTGCTTATGAAAGCAGGTAAATCTATACTTGATGTGCGTGAAAAGTTAAGAAATCAAGGAAAACTAAAAAATTCTGCTCTTGTTGAACGTGCCACAATGCCAGATGAACGTGTTATATTTGACCTTGATACTTTAGATAATCCAACAGGTTATTTTTCTATTATAATTTCAAAGGAGAACTAAATTTATGATTTATTTTGTTGGTGCTGGTTGTGGTGCACCAGATTTAATAACTGTAAGAGGTGCAAACTTAATAAAAAAAGCTGATGTTATAGTTTATGCAGGTTCTCTTGTAAATCCTGAAGTTTTAAATGATAGAAAAGATACTTGTCAAATATATAATAGTGCAAAAATGACATTAGAAGAAGTTATGCATGTTATGATTGAGGCTGAAAAAGCGGGGAAATTTGTTGTACGTTTACACACAGGTGACCCTTGTGTTTATGGTGCTCATAGAGAACAAATGGATTGGTTGGATAGAGAGGGTATTTTATATGAAATTTGTCCAGGGGTATCCTCTTTTTGTGGTGCTGCGGCTGCACTTAAAGCGGAATACACTCTTCCAGATGTATCTCAAACTGTGATTTTAACCCGTATGGAGGGAAGAACTCCTGTTCCTCCTAAGGAAAAAATTGAACTTTTAGCGGCTCATAATGCAACTATGGTAATTTTTTTATCAGCGGGAAAATTACAAGAGCTTTCAAAACGTTTGATTGATGGCGGATATTCTGAAGATACTCCAGCCGCTATTGTTTATAAAGCAACTTGGAAAGATGAAAAAGTTATATATACAACTGTTGCTAAACTTGCAGAAGATGGCAAGGGAATAACCAAAACTGCACTTATAACTGTTGGTAACTTCTTAGGAAATGAATATAATCGTTCAAAATTATATGACCCAATTTTTACCACAGAATTTCGTGAGGCAAGTCTATGATTTGGGGTAAAATTATATCATTTACTGATAATGGAGCTAAAATTGCCGAAAAAATTATAGACCTATTTCCAAATGATAAAATAGAAATTTATAGAAGAAATATTGATAATTCACTTGATAATACTTCACTTAAACGCATGGTTCAACAATCTATGGTTGATTGTAAAATGATAATTTTTGTTGGTGCGACTGGAATTGCTGTTAGGTCTATTGCACCTTATTTACAGGGCAAAGCATACGACCCTGCTATTTTAGTTATAGATGAGCAAGGGAAGTTTGTTATTTCTTTGCTTTCTGGACATTTAGGAAATGCAAATGAATTTACCAATATAATTGCTGACAAATTAAATGCTATACCAGTTATCACTACCGCCACAGATATAAGAAATGTTTTTGCAGTTGACACATGGGCTAAAAACAATAAATGCACTGTTATTGAACCAGATAAAATTAAATATATTTCTGGTGCTTTATTAAAAGGTGAAAATATAGGCTTAAAAAGTGAATTTTCAGGCGTTAGACCGACATATATGGTTGATTTTGCTAAAAACGGCTTTACAATAGCATTAAATGCTAAAGAAAACCCTTTTGAAAACACTTTGCATTTAATACCTAAAATCTTACATATTGGTATTGGTTGCAGAAAAAACACATCACTTGATAATATTTCACAAGCTATACAAATAGCTTTAAATAAATATAATATTGATATTCGTGCGATTTGCTCGGTTTCCTCAATAGATATAAAACAATATGAAACTGGAATTTTATCATTTTGCAGAGAAAATAATTTGCCATTTAAAACTTTTACAGCTGATGAGTTGAATAGTTTAGATGGTGAATTTACAAAATCCGAATTTGTTAAAAAAACTGTAAATGTAGATAATGTATGTGAACGGTCTGCGGTTTTAAGTGCTAAAAATTATGATTTAATATGTAAAAAACTATCATATAATGGCGTTACAGTTGCCATAGCTAAAGAAAAGTGGGAGATGAAATTTTGAACATACAAATGATAGGAATTGATTTTCACAAGGCTGATATTTCTAAACGTGAACCACTTTCTTTTACGCAAAATCAAGTGATTAACATATTACCTAAGCTTGTAAAGGGAGAAAATGTGCTTGCTTGTGCTTTACTTGCAACTTGCAATCGAACTGAACTCTATTTACATACAGAAAAAAATATTGATGCACTAGATTTACTTTCAAATGCTGCAAATTTAAATAAAAATGATTATTTAGATTGTGCAATATCAAGATATAATGATGACGCTATAAGACATTTAATGGAAGTTGCTTCTGGTCTACAATCTCAGATTTTCGGTGACGACCAGATTGTAAGCCAAGTTAAAACGGCTATGCAACTCGCAAGAAATTCAAAAACACTTGATAACGTGCTTGAAACATTATTTCGTAGAGCCATAACCGCTGGAAAGCGAGTTAAAACCGAAACTAGATTTTATTCTGTTCCGCCATCTGCTGCTGCAAAAAGTGTACAAATGGCAAAAGATTTTTTTGGTGATTTATCTGGTAAAAAAGCGGTTGTAATTGGAAATGGCGAAATGGGTAGACTTACAGCTTCGCTTCTTGTAGAGCAAAATTGCGATGTTACCATAACCCTTAGAACTTATCGACATGGTCAAACCATAGTCCCAGCAAAATGTAAAACTCACCCATATGATGATAGATTTAATTTAATAAATGGTGTTGATTTGGTTTGTAGTGCAACTACAAGTCCTCATTGCACAATTACATATGAAAAACTTTTAGAACTTGATAAATTACCAAAACTTTTTATTGACCTTGCAATGCCTAGGGATATTGACTCTAAAATTAACCAGTTAGCAACCGTTTGGAATTTGGACAATTTGGGTACTCTTAATAATGAAAATAAAGAAGAACTGGAACACGCAAACAAAATTTTAGAAAAAGAAATCTCTGATTTTTATGCTTGGAATAATTATCGTATTGCATTGCCTATAATTGCACAGATAAAAGATGATATAACAAAACGTGTTCATTTTGACAAACAATATGATGATTTTAAACAAGATAATGATATAGATAGTTTGATAGAGCTTTCAGTTAATAAAACAGTTGATTTGTTATTAAATGGCATGAAAAATTCTATAAATCAAGATAGACTTTTACAATGCTTAAATCACATTAAGAAGGGATTATAAATATGAAATTATATATTATAGGAATTGGTCCTGCTGGCGAAGAACAAATGACACTTCGTGCAATTCGTGCATTAGAAAAATGTGATTGTGTAGCAGGTTACAATTTATATCTTGATTTAATTGAAAACTTAATAGTAGGTAAAGAACGCATACAAACTGGCATGATGAAAGAAGTTGACCGCTGTACTGCGGCAAGAGATGCTGCACTTAACGGAAAAACTGTTGCTGTTATTTCATCTGGTGATGCAGGTGTTTATGGTATGGCAGGTCTTATGTTTGAAATATGCGAAAATTATCCACAGATAGAAATTGAAGTTATATCTGGTATAACTGCTGCTTGTTCTGGAGGTGCTTTGCTTGGTTCACCTCTTACATGTGATTTTGTTGTTATTTCTCTTTCCGATTTGCTTACACCTTGGGAAGTTATAGAAAAACGTGTTAAATGTGCTGCACAAGGTGATTTTTGCATAGTATTATATAATCCAGCGAGCAAAAAACGAGTTGACCATTTAAAACGTGTTTGTGATATGATTTTAGAGTTCCAGCCTCCTAAAACAATATGTGGAATTGTTAGAAATATAGGAAGAGAAGAGGAAAGTTCTGAACTTATGACACTTGAAAAGCTGCGTGACACACAAGTTGATATGTTAACAACTGTTTTTATTGGAAATTCTCGTACTAAAGTTATTTCTGGTAAAATGGTTACATCAAGGGGCTATCGTGGAGTATGAAATTAGTAGTTTTTTCAGGTACAAGTGATGGAAATAAACTTTGTCAATGGTTAAGCCAACAAAATATAAATGCTGATGTGTATGTTGCTACTGAATACGGTGAACAAGTAATGCCTAAAATGAAAGGAATAAATGTTCATATCGGTATATTAGATGCTTCACAAATGGCTGAAATTATAAATAATGATACATGTGTTATTGACTGTACACACCCATATGCAAAGGAAGTAACTTTAAATATTAAAACTGTATGTGAACAAAAAAATGCTAAATACCTTAGATTTCTAAGAGAAAGTATTTTGCATAATGATAATATTATATCTGTAAAAAATACAGAAGATGCTGTAAAATGGATTTGCAATAATAGTGGAAATGTTTTTTTAACAACTGGTAGCAAAGAGCTTGAAGCTTATACAAAAATTCCAAATTATCAAGAAAGATTGTTTGTTCGTGTACTTCCAACTTCATCTGTTTTACAAAGATGCGAGGAATTAGGTTTTAAAGGTTCACATATTATTGCAATGCAAGGTCCTTTTTCATATGAAATGAATGTTCAAATGTTAAAACAAGTAAACGCTAAAATTCTTGTAACTAAGGACACTGGAAAATCTGGCGGTTTTGATGAAAAACAGAAAGCTGCTGAAAAAACTAATGTAAAGATGCTTATGATTGAACGCCCTCTAGCTGAAAATGGTTTAACTTTGGAACAGATTAAAGATGAAATTCTAAAATTAAAAGAATATCCTCGTTTTCCTATGTTTATATCACTTGTCAATAAAAATGTTTTAATTGTTGGAGCTGGAAAAATCGCAAAACGTAGATTTGAGGTTTTAAAGCGTTTTGGTGCTAATATAACAATAGTTGCAATAGAAAATCGTGCTAATATAGAAGATGTTGCAATTAAGCCATATAGTGAAAATGATTTAAATGATATAAATTTAGTAATTGTCGCAACAGACAACAGGGAAATCAATCATAAAATATATATTGATTGTTGTAAAAAAAATATACCTGTAAGTGTGGCTGACTGTTTTGAAGAAAGTTCTTTCTTTTTCCCTGCAATATGTCAAAATGATATTTTAAATATTGGTTTAGTTTCAAATGGTAAAAATCATACCGCAGTATCAGCTATGGCAAAAAAAATTCGCAATTTATTGGAGGTGAATGAATGAAAATTGGAAGTAGAGATAGTAAACTTGCTATAATTCAAGCTGAAGAAGTTATAAAAAAGCTGAATATACCTTGTGAACTTGTCACAATGAAAACAACTGGTGATATGATTTTAGACCGTACGCTTGATAAAGTTGGTGGAAAAGGTCTTTTTGTCAAAGAACTTGATAGAGCTTTAATATCTGGTGAAGTTGATTTAACTGTTCATAGTTTAAAAGATGTGCCAATGGAGCAGCCTAAGGGTTTTCCGCTTATTGCATATTCAAAACGTGAAGACGCTAGAGATGTACTTGTTTTACCTGAAAATATTGACAGTTTAGACGCTAAAAAGCCAATTGGTTGTTCTAGTGCTAGACGTCGCGTGCAGTTAAAACGTCTTTTTCCTGATATGGAAATCAAACCTGTTAGGGGAAATATTCAAACACGTTTAAAAAAACTTGATAATGGAGAATATTCGGCGCTTGTTTTGGCAGCCGCTGGATTACATCGTTTAGGTTTACAGGATAGAATATCAAAATATTTTTCAATAAATGAGATTTTACCAGCCGCAGGTCAGGGAATATTAGCAATTCAAGGAAAAGAAAATACATTTACAGATATATTAAAAGATGTAAATGATGTTAAATCTGAATTATGTGCAACAGCCGAACGAGCATTTATAACAGAATTTGGCGGAGGTTGTTTTTCTCCAATAGCCGCATATGCAACAGTAAATGAAAACAAGATAAATCTAAAAGTTATGTATTCATCTGAAGATGAAAGCAAAATTATTTATAAATCTGGTGTTGAAAATATAGGTAATGCTAGACAGTTAGGAATAAAACTTGCACAACAAATAAAAAAGGAGGTGCAATGTTGAAAGTTGGAAAAGTAACACTTGTAGGAGCTGGTCCAAGCGGTCTTGATTTAATGACTTTAAGAGGATTTAATGCATTACAACAGGCTGATGTTGTGGTTTTTGACCGATTGGTTGAGCAAGATATTTTAGATAGCATACCAGAAAAGGCTGAAAAAATAGATGTTGGTAAAAAAAATAATCATCACCCAGTCCCACAAAATGAAATAAATCAAATTTTAGTTGATAAAGCTAAAGAATGTAAAAATGTTGTTCGCTTAAAAGGTGGAGACTGTTTCCTTTTTGGCAGAGGTGGGGAAGAATGTGAGTATTTACTATCAAATAATATACCATTTGAAGTTGTATCTGGTGTAACAAGTGCTATTGCTGCCCCTGCATATGCTGGTATACCAGTTACACATAGGGATTTTTGCTCATCTGTTCATATAATAACTGCACATGCCAAAGCGGGTAAAAAATTAGAAATTGACTTTGAAAGTTTAGTTAAATTAAAAGGTACGCTTGTATTTTTAATGGGACTTTCATCAATTCATGATGTTACACAAGGGCTTATAAATGCTGGCATGGAAAAAAATATGCCTGCTGCTGTTATAGAAAATGGTACACGTTCAACACAAAGAAAGATTATATCAGATTTATCAAATATAAGTCAGAAAGTTAATGAATTAAATTTTAAAAGTCCATCTATTATTGTTGTAGGTGAGGTTTGTAAATTATCTAATTCTCTTGATTGGTTTTCAAAACAACCTTTATATGGTAAAACAGTGGTTGTAACACGCCCTAAAGAGAGAATAGGAACTTTGTCCGAAAAGCTTCGCAGACTTGGTGCAAATGTCATTGAATATCCTTGCATACAAACTATCAATGAAATAGATAAAGATAAATTTAATATTGCATTAGAAAATAATTATGATTATGTTGTTTTAACAAGTCCTGCTGGTGTTTCAGCTATGGTTGAAGCCCTTGAAAAAGTAAACAAAGATTTAAGGGTTTTTTATAATTGCAAATTTGCTGTTATTGGCTCTGGTACAGCTAAGGAGTTAAAAAAATATGGCATATCTGCCGATTTAATGCCAGAAATCTATGACAGTGAACATCTTGGAAAACTGCTTGCAGATAAATTAAATAGTAATTCGTCTGTGTTGATTTTAAGAGCTAAAGACGGTTCAAAAGAACTTACAAAGGCTCTTGAAGAAAAAAATATAAGTTTTTCAGATATAGCTACTTATAGAACAGAATACTGCTGTAATAAGTCAGAAATGTTAAAAGAGTTAATTAAGAATAATTCTGTAAATATAATAACCTTTACAAGTGCATCAACTATAACTGGTTTTGTGGAAAGTATAAAACTTGACAAGTATACTAACTTTACAGCGTTATGTATTGGTAAACAAACAGCTAAAAAAGCTGAATTTTATGGTATGAAAACTAAAATTGCAAATAATGCGACAATTGATGCGATGATTGCCGCTTTACTGGAGGAAAATCATCATGTTTAATCAAATTATACGTCCACGCAGACTACGCACAAGTGATAATTTAAGATGTATGGTGCGTGAAACAAGAATTTCTGCTGATAGTCTTATCTGGCCTATTTTTATAGCTGAGGGTGAAAATATTTACAGGGAAATAGACACTTTACCTAATCAATATCATTATAGCCCTGACCAGCTATTTCGCATGGTTGAACGTGCTAAAAAGCACGGAATATCACGTGTTTTACTTTTTGGTTTGCCAAAAGAAAAAGATGCAGAAGGTTCTTCTGCTTGGGACGAAAATGGTATAGTTCAACAAGGTATAAGAAAAATTAAAGAACTTGTACCAGATATGTATATTATAACTGATGTTTGCATGTGCGAATATACAAGTCATGGTCATTGTGGAATATTATGCGGTCATGATGTGGATAATGATAAAACACTTGAAAAATTAGCACAAATTGCACTTAGTCATGTTAAAGCGGGTGCAGATATGGTTGCACCAAGTGATATGATGGACGGCAGAGTTGCAGCAATAAGAGAAATTCTAGATAAAAACGGTTTTATTAACACTCCAATTATGGCATATTCTGCAAAATTTGCATCTAGTTTTTACGGGCCATTCCGTGATGCGGCAGGTTCAGCTCCTGCTTTTGGTGATAGACGTTCTTATCAAATGGATTTTCATAATAGCAGGGAAGCAATGCGTGAATGTGCATTAGATGCTTCAGAGGGTGCAGACATTTTAATGATTAAACCAGCACTTGCTTATTTAGATTTAGTTTATCAGGCTAAACAAAATTTTGATATTCCAATTGCTTGTTATTCGGTTTCTGGTGAATATGCAATGATTAAAGCAGCGGCAAAAGCTAATCTAATTGATGAATATAAAATCATGTGTGAAAGTGCGGTTTGTATGTATAGAGCTGGAGCAGATATGATTATAACATATTATGCATGTGAACTTGCTGATGCTATAAGAAAAGGGGATATAGGTTAAATGAATTTAAGTAAATCTGAAAAAATGATGGAAAGAGCCAAAAACTTTTTACCAGCGGGTGTAAATTCTCCTGTTCGTGCGTTTGGTGCGGTTGGCGGTACACCTCCATTTATTGTAAAGGGCAAAGGAAGTAAAATCTGGGATTTAGATAATAATGAATATATAGATTTTGTTGGTTCATGGGGTCCACTTATTCTTGGTCACAGTTATGAACCTGTGCTTAAAGCAGTAATTGATACAATGCAAAATGGTCTTTCTTTTGGTGCTCCAACTGCTCTTGAAGTTGATATGGCTGAAAAAATAGTTTCCATAGTCCCTAATATTGATATGGTGCGTATGGTAAATTCAGGCACAGAGGCGGTTATGAGTGCTATTCGTTTGGCTCGTGGTGCTACTGGCAAAGCAAAAATAATTAAATTTGCTGGTTGTTATCATGGTCATTCTGATAGTATGCTTGTGAATGCTGGTTCTGGTGCTTTAACTCAAGGTGAACCAGATTCTGCTGGTGTTACAAAAGGTGCAGCTGAGGACACTTTAACCGCACAATATAACAATTTAGAGTCGGTTGAACAATTATTCAATTCAAATGTAAATGAAATTGCAGCGGTTATTGTTGAACCTGTTGCGGCTAATATGGGTGTAGTTCCTCCAGCAGATGGATTTTTACAAGGTTTAAGAAATCTTTGTGATAAAAACAATGCACTTTTAATTTTTGATGAAGTTATAACAGGTTTCCGCCTTGCACTTGGTGGTGCTCAAGAATTTTTTAATGTTCGTGCAGATATAGTAACATTTGGTAAAATTATAGGTGGAGGAATGCCTGTGGGTGCTTATGGAGCAAGCAAAGAGCTTATGCAAAATATAGCACCTTTAGGCAAGGTTTACCAAGCTGGTACACTTTCGGGAAATCCTGTTGCTATGGCAGCAGGTTTAAAACAACTTGAAATACTTGAGCAAAACCCTAATTATTACACCGAAATAAATCAAAAAGCTGAATTTATCGCAGATAATATGCGTAAAAGTGCAAAAAAATATAATGTTAATATGACAGTAAACCAATGTGGTGGGTTAGTTTGTCCTTATTTCACAAGTGAAAATGTTACAACCTTTTCAGCTACTCAAAAATCCAATCTTGAACAGTTTAAATATTATTTTCATGGTATGCTTGAACATGGAATTTATATTGCTCCAAGTCAATTTGAAGCAATGTTTATAAATGTAAGTCATTCAAAAGATGATATAAATGCTCTTTGTTCTGCCGCTGATGATGTTTTAAAAACTCTTTAAATCGGAGGAAAGTAATGAGTTATAAAGCATGTCCAAGACTGCTTATTGCTGGTACAAATAGTGGTTGTGGAAAGACAACTATTGTAAATGGTATTTTACGAGCTATTCAAAAACGCAATAATTCTCTTTGTTGTTTTAAATGTGGACCAGACTATATTGACCCTATGTTTCACAAAGCAGCACTTAACATACCTAGTTACAATCTTGATTTATTCTTTTTAAATGAACAAGAATGTAAAAATTTGATTGTAAAACATATTCCAGATAACGGTTTAGGAATAATTGAGGGTGTTATGGGTTTTTATGATGGTATTTCTGGAACAACAGATACAGCATCATCTGCACATCTTTCAAGAGCTACAAATACACCAGTTATTTTAGTTGTAAAACCTAAAGGTCAATCGTTATCAATGGGTGCAACGCTTTACGGTTTTAAAAATTTTGCACCAAATACATTAAAAGGCGTTATATTTAATGGTATTTCCTCAGGTATGTACCCACTTTATAAAAAAATTGCACAAGAAGTTGGTTTAAAATCATATGGGTATTTGCCAGAAATCAAACAAATAGAAATCCCTAGCAGACATCTTGGTTTATTTACAGCAGATGAACTTTCAAATTTACAAAAACAGCTTGATATTTTAGCTTGTGAAACAGAAAAATCCATTGATATAGATGGTATTATAGAGCTTTCAAAAACTGCACCTGCACTTTTTTACCAAAATAAATCACAAATAACAAAAGGTAAATCTATACGTATTGCTATTGCAAAAGATAAAGCTTTTTGTTTTTATTATCAAGATAATTTGGATTTGCTTTGTGAATATGGTGCAGAACTTGTGC
Organism: uncultured Butyricicoccus sp.; assembly: GCA_944384745.1. Classification (GTDB taxonomy): domain Bacteria; phylum Bacillota; class Clostridia; order Oscillospirales; family Butyricicoccaceae; genus Butyricicoccus_B. Next base: position 76,195 of record CALWUO010000003.1, on the reverse strand, counting down.
CTTTTTCACCGATTAACGATAAATATTTACCTGAAAATATATCTGGTCTTTATCTTGGCGGAGGCTATCCAGAACTTTATGCAAAACAGTTATCAAATAATAAATCTATGCTTTCAAGTATCAATAATGCTATAAATAATAAATTGCCAACTATTGCAGAATGTGGTGGTTTTATGTATTTGCATACAAGCATTACAACATCAGATGGGTGTAATTATCCTATGGCTGATATTATAAAAACAACAGCACAAATGACAAATAAACTGCAAAACTTTGGATATATTACTATAACAGCTAGAAAAGATTGCTTAATTGCAAAAAAAGATGAAAATTTAAATGCCCATGAATTTCATTATTCAAAATCTGAAAATTCAGGAACTGATTTTTACGCTGAAAAGCCGAACGGAAAATCATGGGATTGTATTTATTGCAATGATACCCTTTATGCAGGTTATCCACATCTATACTTTAGAAATAACAAAAATATTGTTTTACGTTTTTTAAATTCTTGTGCTAAATTTGGAGGTAATATATGAATTTATTAGAAAAAATAATAGAAAATATAACACCACTTGATAAATCTAGCATAGAAAAATCAAAAAAACGTTTTAAAAACATAGCAATGCCACTTGATGGGCTTGGACTTTTACAAGATACTATTATTCAGCTTGCAGGCATACAAGCAAATGAAAAACCAAATATATCTAAAAGAGCAGTTATTGTTTTTTGTGCAGATAATGGTGTTGTTGCTCAAGGGGTTACACAATGCGGTCAAGAAGTAACTGCTGTTGTAACTGAAAACTTAAATAAAGGTTTAACAAGTGTTTGTTTAATGGCTGATACTATAAATATTGATGTAATTCCAGTGGATATTGGAGTTGCAAGAGATGTACAAGGCGAAAAAATAAGAAAATATAAAATTCGTTACGGTACAGCTGATATGACTAAAGAGCCAGCTATGACAAAAAATGAAGCAATAACTGCTATTGAAACAGGAATAAAACTTGCTTTAGAGTGTAAACAAAATAACTATAATTTGCTTTGTGTTGGCGAAATGGGAATAGGTAACACAACGACTACCGCAGCTATTACATCTGTAATTCTTGGGCTTGAACCAGAAATAGTAACAGGTAGGGGAGCAGGTCTTTCAAGTGATGGCTTAAATCGTAAAATCAATGCTATTAAAACCGCTATTAAATTAAATAAACCAAATCCAAATGATATTATTGATGTTTTACATAAAGTTGGTGGACTTGACATATGTGGAATGGTTGGAACATATTTAGGCGGTGCGTATTGTAAAATACCTGTTGTCGCTGATGGAGTTATTGCTTGTGCAGCGGCATTATGTGCGGTTAAACTATGCCCTAAAGTCAAAGATTATATTATTTTTTCTCATAAATCATTTGAACCTGCTGGGGAAAAATTGCTTGATGAATTAAATGCAAAACCATTTATTGACGCAAAAATGAAATTAGGTGAGGGAACAGGTGCAGTTACTGCGGTTTCACTTATAGATATTGCACTTGCACCATATCTTCATATGGCAAGTTTTGAAGAAATAAATATAGATGCTTATAAGCCATTAACATAAAATATGAAAATTGTTATAACAGGTGGTTCTGCAAGCGGAAAATCAGCTAATGCAGAAAAAATTATATGTAAATACGCAAAAAACAATCTATATCTTGCAACTATGCAACCATTTGGGCATGAGGCACAAAAAAGAATTAAACGTCATCTTGAATTAAGACAAGGCAAATGTTTTGATACAGAAGAATGTTTTACAAATCTTGCTGAGTTTAAACCAAAAAAACAATATGATGGTATTTTATTGGAATGTGTATCAAATTTGCTTGCAAATGAAATGTTTTCACCTAATGGTATTGGTTTTGATAATGTTGCTAATCATATTTTAAATGGTATAAATAATCTTGAAAAATATTGCAAAGTGCTTGTTATTGTTACAAGTGAAATTTTTTCTGATGGTGAAAACTATCCATATGAGACCATGGAGTATTGTAAATTATTAGGTCAAATAAATCAAAATCTCTTTCATTTATCAAATGCGGCTGCTGAGTCAGTTTGTGGGATTTTATTACCATATAAGGGGGCAAATCTTTTATGAAAAGTGCTTTAAGTGGAATATTAGTTGCATTTTCTATGTATTCTACAATACCAGTACCGCAAATTCCATGGCAAAAAAATACTATGCGTTGGGCGTTATCGTTTTTGCCTATAATTGGCTTAATTATTGGATTATTTGAATGGCTTTGGTATATATTTTGTAATTATTTTAATGCTTCCGATATTTTTTATTCAATTATCTCTGTAATTATTCCTATTATGATATCTGGTGGAATACACCTAGATGGTTTATGTGATACTTGTGACGCCCTTTGTTCTTTTGGTGATTTACAAAAGAAATTAGCTATCTTAAAAGACCCAAATATAGGGGCGTTTGGTTCTATATGGCTTATAGCTTTTTTGTTATTTGAAGTAGCTTGTTTTGCACAGCTTTATAAAACTCCTAAATATATAATTATTGCATTTATAGGTTTTAGTGTTGCAAGGGCAGTCGGTGGAAGTAAAATTGTTTTTTTACCTTGTGCTAAAAATTCTGGTCTTGCACATGTTTTTTCAGAAAACAGCGATAGAAAAACGGTATTTATAACACTTGTTATAGAGGCTTTTTTATTTTTAATATTGGCTACTATGACAATCTATAATATAAATTATGGAATTTCTATTTCAAAAGTTTTAATTCTTATAATTTTAATCTGGTATATTATTCATAATAAAATCTGTAAAGATATTTTTGGTGGTATAACTGGTGATTTAGCTGGTTTTTTTATTTGTACAACTGAACTTATCTTTTTGTTAGTCGCAGCTATTGGAGGTATGATTTTATGACCGTTTTAATAGTCGGTGGCGCATATCAAGGCAAAAAAGAGTTGGCAAAAAAACTTTTTCACTTAAATGATAATGATTTTGTTGGAATGGAAAATAAAGCAATTTATAATTTACATGAATACATTAAACTTAACAACATAACTGATGTATCTGATTTTGCAAATAGTTTGAAAAATAAAATTATAATATGCGATGAAATAGGCTGCGGAGTTGTTCCAATAGATAAAAAACTTAATGATTGGCGTGAAATTACTGGTCGTGTATGCTGTGAAATTGCAAGTTTTGCTGATATTGTTATAAGAGTTACCGCAGGCATGCCACAAGTTATAAAAGGGAGGATATAACAAATGCACCATGAACATGGTGGAAATATTTATAAATACAAAAACGATAATTTAATAGACTTTTCTGCTAATATTAACCCATATGGAATACCATTATCAGTTAAACAAGCTATGTATAATTCAATAGATTTATGTGTGCATTATCCAGAACCAAATGCAAATGAGTTAAAAAATGTATTGGCTTTAAAATATAACTTAAAAGCTGAGAATTTTTTTTGTTCAAACGGTGCAGCAGAAATTTTTTATAGGCTTGCAAATGTTATAAAACCTAAATCAGCACTTATAACAGCTCCAACTTTTTCAGAATATGAAAACGCATTATTAACTGTAAACTGTGAGATAAAACATCATTTTTTATTAAAAGAAAATGAATTTAACCTTACATATGATATTTTAAATGATTTAAATAATAATATAGATATCTGTATTTTATGTAATCCGAATAACCCAACAGGAAAAATTATAAACACTGATTTAATGCATAAGATTATAAAGAAATGCAATGAAAATAATATATATTTAGTTGTTGATGAATGTTTTCTTGATTTTACAGAAAAACAATCTTCTGTTTTATATAATAAATCCAACAATTTAATAGTTGTCAAAGCTTTTACAAAAATGTATGCATTAGCAGGTGTGCGTTTAGGTTTTTGTGTAAGTTATAATGTTAATTTGATAAATAGTTTATCTGCTTTTGGTCAGCCTTGGAACACATCTGTTATAGCTCAACAAGCGGGTTTAGCAGCATTAAAATTAAATGATTATCCAACTCAAATAGCAAGAAAAATAAAAATTTTAAGAGATAAACTTTATTTAGATTTAGAACAATTAAACTTAACTGTTTTTTATGGTCAGGCAAATTATTTGCTCTTTTATACATCTGATTTTAAACTTCATGAAAAGTTATTAAAACATAATATTTTAATAAGAAATTGTGAAAATTATATAGGACTTAATAAAGGTTATTATCGTGTTGCGGTTAGAACAGAACATGAAAATAATAAACTAATTAAAGCGATAAAGGAGGTTTTAGAATAATGGCAAAAGTCATTATGGTGCAAGGTACAGCGTCAAATGTAGGTAAAAGTGTGTTAGTTGCGGCTCTTTGCCGTATTTTTAAACAAGATGGTTATAAAGTTGCACCATTTAAATCACAAAACATGGCTTTAAACTCCTTTATAACTGATGATGGTTTGGAAATGGGTAGAGCACAAGTAATGCAAGCTGAGGCTTGTAACATAAAACCTGATGTAAGAATGAACCCAATTTTATTAAAACCAACAAGTGATTGTGGTTCTCAAGTTATTTTAAATGGAAAATCAATAGGCAATAAAACCGCAAAAGAGTATTTTAAAAATAAATCTGATTTAAAACCATTTATAAAACAAACTTTTTTTTCACTTGCTAATGATTTTGATATTATAGTTATTGAGGGTGCTGGAAGTCCTGCTGAAATAAATTTAAAACAAGATGATATTGTAAATATGGGCATGGCAAAGCTGGCAAATGCACCTGTTTTACTTGTTGGTGATATAGATAGAGGTGGTGTATTTGCATCGCTCTATGGAACAGTTAAATTGTTAGAACAAGAAGAGCAAAACAGAATTTGTGGACTTATAATAAATAAATTTCGTGGTGATATAGAAATTCTTTCTTCTGGTTTGGATATGCTTGAAGATTTAACAAAAAAACCTGTTTTAGGTGTTGTGCCTTATATGCCGCTTGATATTGATGATGAGGATAGTTTATCCAGTAGATTAGATAACAAAAACTCTGTTAACCTAATAAATATTGCTGTTATTAAATTACCACATATATCAAATTTTACTGATTTTGACCCACTTTCAAGAATAAATGGTGTAAGTTTAAATTATATTGAGCGACCAGACCAACTTGAAAACACTGATTTAATAATTATTGCTGGTACAAAAAATACTATAAATGATTTAAAATGGTTAAGAGAAACTGGTTTGGAGGCACAAATACTTAAATATCATGATAAAAATATCCCTATTTTAGGCATATGTGGCGGTTATCAAATGATGGGACAACTTATTTCTGACCCTGAAAACACTGAAAGCGGTGGACAAATAAAGGGTATGGGAATTTTACCTATAAAAACGGTATTTCATAAAAATAAAACTACAACTCAAGCAACAGGTACTATTTTAAATATAGATGGGATTTTTTCATCACTTTCAGGTAAAAATACATTTGGATATGAAATTCATATGGGTGAAACTGAATTGTTAGAAAGTGCAAAACCATTTCAAATATTAAAACGTGGCGAAACTGAAATTTTTGATGGTTGTTATAATAATAACGCATATGGGACATATTTACATGGCATTTTTGATAACTCAGAAATAACATTAAGCTTGATAAATGCAATCGCTAAAAAGAAAAATATATCTATTGAAAATAGTTATATAAATTTATACGATTATAAACAAATGCAATATGATAAACTTGCAGATTTAGTTAGAAATTCAATTGATATTAAAAAGATTTATGATATTATGGAGGATTTTTCATGCAAAGAACAACAGGACTAATCCATATTTATCATGGAGATGGTAAAGGTAAAACCACAGCATCTATGGGGCTTGCTCTTAGAAGTTTAGGACATAATCATAAAGTTGTAATTGCTCAGTTTTTAAAAGATGGAACATCTGGCGAATGTCGTATGCTTGCAAGATATGATAATTTGACATTGCTTGCTGCAAACCCATATTCAAAATTTACTTTTCAGATGACAGATGAAGAAAAAGAACAAACCAAACAAAGTATAAATCGAATGTTTAATGCTGCAACTGAATTCTGTAACAAAAATTCAGTTAATCTTTTAGTTTTAGATGAAATCTGTGCTGCAATAACAACAGGTATGTTTGATGAGAATATTCTGATAAATTTTCTTGAAAATAAACCAAAAGTCTTGGAAGTTGTTATAACAGGTAGAAATCCATCTGAAAAACTTATTTCACTTGCAGATTATGTAACTGAAATGAAAAAACAAAAACACCCATTTGACCAAGGCATTTGTGCACGAGAGGGAATAGAACAATGAACTTTATAGTAAAACCGTCAGATATAGAGAAAACTAGCTTTGAAATTATAACAAAAGAACTGGGAAACAGAACCTTTCCACAAGGACAATCAGAGGTGGTAAAAAGGGTTATTCATACAACAGCAGACTTTGACTATGCAGACAATCTTTATTTTTCAGAAAATGCAATAGAAAATGCTAAAAATGCAATTTTAAACGGTGCAACTATAATTACTGATACAAATATGTCTCTTTCTGGTATAAATAAAAAAATACTTTCACAGTTTGGCGGTCAAGTTTGTTGTTTTATGGCAGATGAACAAGTAGCAAAAGAAGCCAAAGAACGTGGAGTCACAAGAGCAATTATAAGTATGGAATATGCGTCTAAATTAAAAGGACCTTTAATTTTTGCTATTGGTAACGCTCCAACTGCTCTTATACATTTATATGAGCTTATACAACAGGGCACTGTAAAGCCTGCTTTAGTTGTTGGTGTGCCTGTGGGATTTGTAAATGTTGTAGAATCAAAAAATTTATTTATAAATTCCAATATTCCTCATATAATCGCAAAGGGCAGAAAAGGCGGTAGTAATGTAGCCGCGGCAATTATAAATGCTATACTTTATCAGCTTGTAACAAGAGAGGGATTTGAAAAATGAGTAAAAAAGCAATAGCAGTTATAAGTTTTGGTACAACATATCCAAAGGCTAGGCTTGCAATAGAACGCATTGAAAATAGTTTAAAAAAAACGTTTCCAGAATATGATTTTTATAGAGCTTTTACATCTAAAATGGTTATAAACAAAATCGCAAAAGAAGAAAAAATATATATTCCTACACCAGAAGAACTTATGGAAAAGCTTATAAATGATGGCTATGAAGAAGTTTTGTGTCAAAGTCTTCATATAATGGCTGGTTTTGAATATGAAAAAATGTTACATCAGCTTTTTAAATTTGAAGATAAATTCACAAAATTATCCATTGGAGTTCCAATGTTATTTAATGAATATGATTATGAGCATATTTGTTCAGAGCTTTTGCAGCACATGCCAAAAATGAACAAAGATGAAGCATATGTTTATATGGGACATGGGACAGAACATTTTGCAAACAGTGTATATAGTCAAGTTGAAAATATGTTTAGATATCTCGGTGCAGAAAATGTTTATGTAGGAACCGTTGAGGGCTTTCCAAACCTAGATTATATTATAAAAAGACTTAATAAACACAATATCAAAAAGGTTACTTTAGCCCCTTTTATGATTGTAGCAGGTGACCATGCTCAAAATGATTTAGCAGGTGATGAAGAAGATAGCTGGAAATCTATACTTGAAAGTCATGGTTATAAAGTCAATGTAAATTTAATAGGCTTAGGCGATTTAGATTGTGTATGTGATTTATATTGCAGACATGCAAAAATGGCTTTAGAACGATAGGAACGGCAAAATTTTGTCGTTCTTTTTTTATACAAAACACACAAAAAATATTACATTTTTTCTCCATTACATGGGAAAATATTTGCTTTTAGGGGTTGAAAAATTTTGGTCAAATGGTAAAATAAACTCAGTAGAGAACTTAAATCTTTCAGAACAAGGAGATTTTTATAATGGATAAAATTAGATGGATAGCAAACACCATGCCTAAAACAGATGACTTACAACTTTCAGTTATGAGTTTAGAAAATGTAAATAAAGCAAGAGAGTTTCACAAAAGTTTTCCACAATATAATGTGACACCCCTTGCAAATCTTGCTCATATGGCTGAGTTTTTAGGACTTAAATCTCTTTTTGTAAAAGATGAAAGTTATCGCTTTGGACTTAATGCATTTAAAGTCTTAGGCGGTTCATTTGCAATAGCTCGTTATATTGCTGAACAACTCAATAAAGATGTTTCTGAAATTGATTATAATTATCTTACAAGTGATAAGCTTAAAAGTGAATTTGGTCAAGCAACTTTCTTTACTGCAACTGATGGTAATCATGGTCGTGGTGTTGCTTGGGCGGCAAACCGTTTAGGACAAAAAGCAGTGGTGCTTATGCCTAAAGGCACAGTTAAATCCCGCTTTGATAATATAGCAAAAGAGGGTGCTAAAGTAACGATAGAAGAAGTAAACTATGATGAATGTGTTCGCAAAGCAAGCCAACTGGCAGAACAAACTGAACATGGTGTTATGGTTCAGGATACAGCTTGGAACGGTTATGAAAAAATTCCCGCTTGGATTATGCAAGGTTATGGAACAATGGCGAGTGAGGCGGCTGAACAGATAACAGATAGACCAACACATATTTTTATACAGGCTGGTGTTGGCAGTCTTGCAGGTGCAGTTCAAGGCTATTTTGCAAACCTTTATAAAGATAATCCACCAAAGGTTATTGTTATGGAAGCTCAAGCAGCAGATTGTTTATATCAAAGTGCAAAAGCGGGTGATGGTAAAATTCGTTTTGTAGATGGAGATTTAAACACTATTATGGCAGGGCTTGCCTGTGGTGAACCTAATACAATATCATTTGATATACTTAAAAATCACTCATCATTCTTTGTATCTTGTCCTGATTGGGTTGCTGAAAAAGGTATGAGAATACTTTCTGCACCTATTAAAGGAGATACACAAGTTATATCTGGTGAATCAGGTGCTGTTGGTATGGGACTAATTTATACTTTAATGAAAAATCCAGAATATAAAGAACTTAAAAATACAATAGGTCTTGATGAAAATAGCTCAGTACTTATGTTTTCAACTGAAGGAGATACCGACCCAGAAAATTATAGAAAAATCGTTTGGGGCTAATTTAAGGAGGCACTAATAATGGATTTCACACTTATCAACAAAACAGCAGAAAACTATAAAGATGATATGACACGCTTTTTGCGTGACCTAGTAAAAATCACTGGTGAAAGTGCAGAGGAAAAAGGGCATATAATGCGTATTAAAGAGGAGATGGAAAAACTCGGCTTTGATAAAGTAGAAATTGACCCTATGGGAAATATACTTGGTTATATGGGTAATGGTAAAACCCTTATTGGTTATGACGCACATATTGATACTGTCGGCATAGGTAATCGTGATAATTGGGAGTTTGACCCATATGAGGGTTATGAAACAGATGATGAAATCGGTGGACGTGGTACATCTGACCAATTAGGCGGTATAGTTTCGGCTGTATATGGTGCTAAAATTATGAAAGACCTTGGAATGTTAGATGATAGATATCAAGTGCTTGTAACTGGCACAGTTCAAGAAGAAGATTGTGATGGTTTATGTTGGCAGTATATTATAAATGAAGATAAGGTAAAACCAGAGTTTGTAGTATCAACAGAACCAACAGATGGCGGAATATATCGTGGTCAACGTGGACGTATGGAAATAAGAATTGATGTAAAAGGTATTTCTTGTCATGGTTCAGCTCCAGAACGTGGAGACAATGCTATTTATAAAATGGCTGATATTTTACAAGATGTTCGTTCACTAAATGAAAATAATGCTGATGACTGCACAGAAATCAAAGGTCTTGTTAAAATGCTTGATGAAAAATATAACCCTGAATGGAAAGAAGCTCGTTTTCTTGGCAGAGGTACAGTTACAGTTTCTGAAATTTTTTATACATCGCCTAGCCGCTGTGCTGTGGCTGATGGTTGTTCGGTTTCACTTGATAGAAGAATGACAGCGGGTGAAACTTGGGAAAGCTGTCTTGATGAAATTCGAGCATTGCCATCTGTTAAAAAATATGGTGATGATGTAAAAGTTTCTATGTATGAATATGCTCGTCCATCTTGGACTGGTCTTGCATATCCAATAGAATGTTATTTCCCTACATGGGTAATCCCACAAGACCATAAAGTTACAAAGGCACTTGAAAAGGCTTATAATGGTTTATATGGTAATGAGCGTGTAGGCAGTAAAGCAACAGAACAAATACGTAAAACCAGACCGCTTACAGATAAATGGACTTTCTCAACAAATGGCGTATCAATTATGGGTAGAAATGGTATTCCATGCATTGGTTTTGGTCCTGGTGCAGAGGCTCAAGCCCATGCACCAAATGAACATACTTGGAAAATTGATTTAGTGCGTTGTGCCGCAGTTTATGCTGCTTTACCTCAGACCTATTGTGAATAAAAAAAGGAGAATACATAATTATGGACGCAAAATTACAACAGTATATTGATAAACTAAATGCTCTTAATTTTAAAGAAATGTATGAAAATGATTTCTTTTTAACATGGGAAAAAACAGATGATGAAATAGAGGCTGTATTTACAGTTGCAGACGCTTTGCGTTATATGCGTGAAAATAATATCTCAACTAAGATTTTTGAATCTGGTTTAGGTGTCAGTTTATTTAGAGATAATTCAACCCGTACACGTTTTTCATTTGCCTCAGCTTGTAATCTTTTAGGTCTTGAAGTTCAAGACCTTGACGAGGGAAAAAGTCAAATTGCTCATGGTGAAACTGTTCGTGAAACCGCAAATATGATTTCATTTATGGCTGATGTTATTGGTATTCGTGATGATATGTATATTGGAAAAGGTAATGCTTATATGCATGAAGTAGTCAATGCTGTTACTGAGGGTCATAAAGATGGTGTTTTAGAACAAAAACCAACACTTGTTAATCTACAATGTGATATTGACCACCCAACCCAATGCATGGCTGATATGTTGCATATTATACATCATTTTGGTGGTGTAGAAAATCTAAAGGGTAAAAAAGTGGCTATGACTTGGGCGTATTCTCCATCTTATGGTAAACCTCTATCTGTTCCACAGGGTGTTATTGGTCTATTTACCCGCTTTGGTATGGACGTTGTACTTGCTCACCCAGAAGGTTATGAAGTAATGCCAGAAGTAGAAGAAGTTGCAAAGAAAAATGCACAGGCTACGGGTGGTACATTCACAAAAACAAATTCTATGGAGGAAGCATTTAAAGACGCTGATATTGTATATCCAAAGAGTTGGGCACCTTTTGCCGCAATGGAAAAACGCACAAATCTATACGCTGATGGTAATAGTGAGGGAATAAAAACCCTAGAAAAAGAATTGCTTGCACAAAATGCAGAACATAAAGATTGGTGCTGTACTGAAGAAATGATGTCCAAGACCAAGGACGGAAAGGCACTATATTTACACTGTTTACCAGCAGATATCAACGGTGTATCATGCGAACAGGGCGAAGTTGAAGCGTCTGTATTTGACCGCTATCGTGTACCATTATATAAAGAGGCATCATTTAAACCATATATTATCGCTGCTATGATTTTTCTTGCAAAATGCAAAGACCCTCAAGCGATGATTAAAAAACTAGCTGATAAAGCAACAGAACGTCAAATGAAATAATACATTAGAAGCGGGGTTATAAGCTGCCCCGCTTTTGTACTTTTATAAACAGGAGATGAAGAGATTATGAGGATAGTAATAGCACTAGGCGGAAACGCTCTTGGAAATACATTAACCGAACAAATGACAGCCGTAAAACATACAGCAAGTGCAATAGTGGATTTGATAGAACAAGGACATGAAGTTATTGTTTCACATGGAAATGGTCCACAGGTGGGAATGATACATCATGCAGTTAATGAATTAACCCATGTTGTGGAACAAGATTTTCCTGTTATTCCGCTTTCAGTATGTGTTGCAATGAGTCAAAGTTATATAGGATATGATTTGCAAAATGCTATTCGTGAGGAACTTTTAAACCGTTCAATAGTAAAACCATGTGCAACTGTTATAACACAGGTAATAGTTGACCCTAATGACCCTGCTTTTCAAAATCCAAGCAAACCAATTGGTCGATTTATGAGTGAACAAGAAGCTAAGAAATTAGCAAAAGAAAAGGGATATCAAGTTATGGAAGATGCTGGACGTGGTTGGCGTAGAGTAGTTGCAAGCCCTAAACCACTTGATATAGTGGAAATTGATACTGTTCGCTCTCTTTTTCAAGCGGGTCAAGTTGTAATTGCTGGCGGTGGTGGTGGCATACCTGTCATATCACAAGGTAATCATTTAAAAGGCACAAGTGCAGTTATTGATAAAGATTTTTGTTCGTGTTTAATGGCTGAACTTGTAAATGCTGATTTGCTTATTATTTTAACAGCAGTTGAAAAGTGTGCGATTAATTTTGGTAAACCTAATCAAAAATGGCTCGACAATATAACAGTAAATCAAGCTAAAGAATACTGTAAACAAGGTCATTTTGCAACTGGTTCTATGTTACCTAAAGTCCAAGCTGCAATAAAATTTGCTGAGTCTAAAAAAGATAGAAAATCTTTAATAACACTTCTTGAAAAAGCTAAAGATGGCATTGATGGTAAAACAGGCACTATTATATATAATTCATAAATTTACGCATATTAATTTGTATATATTTCATCATATTGACTAATTATTACAAAGGTGTTATACTGTAAAAAATAACATTTTACCGTTTAACCAACGCAAGAACAACAGGAGGGCTATAAAATGAAATATATTTTGCATGGTGGCACAGTTGTAACTGGTGGAAAACAAAATCAAATAATAGAAAATGGTGCAATCGTTTGGGAAAACAATAAAATTCTTGCTGTTGGTGATGAAAAAAAGCTTTTAGATAAATTTCCTAATGCTGATAAAATAAATGCAAACGGTGGAATTATTTTTCCTGCTTTTATAAATGCACATCATCATATTTATTCAGCCTTCGCCCGTGGACTTTCAATTCCAAATAACAATCCAACCAATTTTCTTGCAGTGCTTGAGGGAACTTGGTGGAATATAGATAGGCATTTAACACGTTCTATGACACGTTATTCTGCTTATATGACACTTATTGAATGCATAAAATCTGGTGTAACAACAGTTTTTGACCATCATGCATCTTTTGGTGAAATTACTGGTAGTTTATCAGAAATAGCTGAAGTTTCAACTGAACTTGGGGTTAGGTCTTGCCTATGTTATGAAATATCAGATAGAGATGGTGAGCAAAAATCCAAACAATCTGTGCTTGAAAATGTGCGTTTTGCAAAAGAATGTGAAAATGATAATTCTGGACTTTTAACAGCTCTTTGTGGTATGCATGCCTCTTTTACAATCTCAGAAAAAACTATGGATTTCGCAAGAGAACAAATGAATAATGGTTTTCATATTCATGTATGTGAGGGCAGTTATGACCGTGATGATTGTGAGAGATTATATCATGAAAGTGTTGTTTCCCGCTTAAAACGTCATGATATACTTGGAGAAAAAACAATCTGTGGTCATTGTGTATATTTAACTGATGAAGATAGACAGATGCTATCTGAAACTAATACTGCTGTTGTACATAATCCGCAATCTAATATGGGTAATGCTGTTGGTGTAACCGATGTTTTAAAATTATTTAATGCAGGTGTAACTGTTGGACTTGGTACAGATGGTTTTACAAGTGATATGATTGAATCTATGAAACATGCAAATGTGTTAATCAAGCATGAAAATAAACACCCATCTGTTGGTTGGAATGAAACTTTTGATATGGCATTAACTAATAATGCATTGCTTGCAAGTCGTCATTTTGGTGGTGAGTTTGGCAAGTTAAAAGAAGGTGCTAATGCAGACATTATAGTTGCTGACTATAAACCTTTTACACCACTTACATCAAATAACTTTCAAGGTCATATGTTATTCGGTATGAATGGGAAAAATATAATAACAACTGTCTGCAATGGCAAACTTCTTATGAAAAATAGGGAGCTTTTAACTGTTGATGAAGAGAAAATACGTTTTGAATGTCAAAAACAATCAAAAGAGCTTTGGAATATACTTTGCGGAGGTGAATAATCTATGAGTGATTTAATGCGTGGAATACCTTTTAGACGCTTGCTTGTTGATACAGTTAACGAGTATAAAAATAACAAAACTTGTTATTATGTTCCTGCTTGCGAATTTAAACAGGATAATTATATAGTTGCAGGCAAACCTGTAAGTTTACCTATTGGTGCGGCTGCTGGTCCACATACTCAGCTTGCACAAAATATAATCGCTGGTTTTATAGCTGGAGCTAGAATTTTTGAACTCAAAACTGTTCAAATTATGGAAGGGGAAGAGTTAGGTATTGTTAAACCTTGTATCTATGTCAGAGATGAGGCATATAACACTGAATGGTCTACCGAGCTTACTGTATCACAGGCAACAGAAGAGTATATAAAAGCATATATTATACTTCATATCTTAGCAAAAGAGTTTAATTTAAAATCTGATTTTCAATTTCATATAAGTGTAGGTTATGACCTTGCAGGTATTCAAAGCCCTAAAATTGATAACTTCTTAAATACAATGAAAAATGCAAGTAATAGCAATATTTGGAGGGAATGTATAAACACAGTATTATCAAATATTGATTTATTTGAAAATGTAAATGCTGAATTTGTAAATAATATTTCACCAAAAATTTCTGAACTTGTTACACTTTCCACAATGCATGGTTGCCCACCAGAAGAAATTGAAAAAATAGCAATATATCTCATAAATGAAAAGGGATATAACACATATATTAAATGCAATCCGACTTTAATTGGATATGAAAAAGTCAGAAAACTATTAGATGATAATGGATATAATGATATCAGTTTTGACACTTCACATTTTGAACATGATATGAAACTTGATGATGCATTAAATATGATAAATCGTTTAATGGATACTGCAAAAGCTAAAAATCTTATCTTTGGCGTAAAACTTACTAATACATTCCCAGTTGATATTAAAAACAATGAACTTGCAGGCGACACTATGTATATGTCGGGTAAACCTTTATTTTTGCTTGCTATAAATGTTGTAAGGGTGCTATCAGAAGCCACAAATGGCACACTTCCTATATCATTTTCTGGTGGTATAGATACACATAATATAAATGATGTGCTTTCTTGTGGTATCTCTCCAGTTACAGTTGCAACTTTACTTCTTAAAACAGGCGGTTATAAAAATCTGTCAAAACTTGCAAAGTTAGTGCCTGAAAATGTGCCTGATAAAGTGGATTTAAATAAATTATCTGAACTATGTGATAAACTTGATAAACATTATCAAAGGGAAAATGCTAGACAAAAGCCAGAACCTTCTACACCTCCAGATGCTTGTTTTAAATGCAGAAATTGTGTTGATGTTTGTCCAAATCGTGCAAATTTCCCATTAACAGATATTAAAGCTTGTATTCATATTGACTCTTATTGCAATGAATGTGGTAACTGTGCTTGTTTGTGTCCTTTTGGTTATGTACCTTACCGTGATAAATTTACATATTTTGAGACATTATCCGATTTTGAAAATTCAACTAATGACGGTTTTTTAAATAATGAAAAATATCGTTATAAAGGTGAAGAATTCGATGATTTGAATAAACTACCTGATGAATTGCAAAAAGTTGTTTTGCGATTTATGCAGAGAGGCGAAAAAATATGAGTAAAGTTATAAAAAATGGAACTTTAGTGTTCTCAAATGAAACTAAAAAAGCTGATTTACTTATTGATGGAGAAAAAATCATTCAAATAGGTGACAATTTAACGGCAGATGAAGTTATAGATGCTAAAGATTGTTTTGTGTTCGCTGGTTTTATAGATGGTCATACACATTTAGATATGCCTGTATCTGGAACAGTTACTGCTGATGATTTTTCCACTGGAACTGCTGCGGCACTTATTGGCGGAACAACAATGATTATAGATTTTGCAACTCAAGATAGAGGGCATACTTTAAAAGAAGCATTGGATATTTGGCATAAAAGAGCCGATGGTAATTGCAGTTGTGACTATGGTTTTCATATGGCGGTTACAGACCTTAATGAACAGACAAAACAAGAGCTTTTTACAATGAAAGAACATGGAATAACATCTTTTAAGTGCTATTATGCATATGATGCATTAAAACTTGATGACTGTCAAATGTATGAAATGTTATGCATAATGAAAGAAATAAATGGGGTTTTAGGCGTTCATTGTGAAAATGGAGATGTTATAAATTATTTGCAACAGCAAGCTATAAATAATGGTCATTTAACTCCAAATTATCACCCTAAAACACGTCCAACTCTTTTGGAGGGTGAAGCAGTAAGTAGATTTTTAAGACTTGCAGATTTAGCGGGTGCTAAACCTTGGATTGTGCATTTATCAAGTGAAGATGGGCTTGAAGAAATACGTCTTGCAAGAAAACATGGTCAAAAAGTCTATGTTGAAACCTGTCCACAGTATTTAACACTTGATGATAGTGTATATAATCTTGATGGATTTGAAAGTGCAAAATATATTTGTTCTCCACCTGTTAGAAGTAAAAATGACAAAAATGCACTTTGGAATGCACTAATAAATAAAGAAATTGATATTATTTCAACCGATCATTGTTCTTTTAACTTTAAAAATCAAAAGGAGCTTGGACTAAATAACTTTACAAAAATACCAAACGGTTTGCCTACAATAGAACACAGACCAGTTATTATTTACACATCAGCAGTTAGCACTGGAAAAATATCTGTTTGTGATATGCATAAAATGCTTAGTGAAAATCCTGCTAAAATGTTCGGTTTATATCCTAGAAAAGGTAGTCTTTCAGTTGGTAGTGATGCGGATATTGTAATTTATAACCCTAACAAAAATATAACGATAACTGCAAAAAATCAGACACAAAACTGTGATTATACACCTTTTGAGGGTTTTAAAACGGTTGGAAGTATACAAGATGTTTTTTTAAGAGGACATTATGCAGTAAAAAACGGAAAAATAATAAAACGCAATTTAGGACTATATATAAATCGGGGTGATTGCGAATGTATACCATCACAGTAAATGGAAAAGATTATAATTTTGAACAAGATTATAAACTTTTAGATGTTTTACGTAATAAATTATCTATTAAATCAGTTAAAGACGGTTGTTCTGAGGGTGCTTGCGGTACTTGTACTGTTCTTGTAGATGGAAAGCCAGTTAAGGCATGTGTTCAGAAAATCTCCCGATTTGAAGGTAAAAAAATCCTTACAGTTGAAGGTTTTTCTGATTATGAAAAAGAACTTTATGTTTATGCATATGGTGCAGCGGGAGCAGTTCAATGCGGTTTTTGTATTCCTGGTATGGTTATATGCACAAAAGCACTTTTAGATATAAACCCGTCACCAACTAGGGCTGAAATAGCTGATGCCCTTAAAAATAACTATTGTCGTTGCACTGGTTATAAAAAAATTATAGATGCTGTTGAAATTGCGGCTGAACTTAAACGCACAGGCAAAGCTATACCAAAACCAGAAAAAATAACTGGTATTGGTCAATGTGCAGCAAGAATAGATGTAAAAGAAAAAGTGCTTGGCAGTGGAAAATATGTTGATGATTATGATGAAAAAGATTTTCCAAATATGCTTTATGGTTCGGCACTTCGTTCTGCATATCCTCGTGCAAGAGTGTTATCTATTGACACAAGTTTAGCTGAAAAGGTAGAGGGTATTGTATGTATTGCAACTGAAAAAGATATCCCTGGACAAAATAAAATCGGTCATATAAAAAGCGATTGGGCAACACTTATAAAGGTTGGAAATATAACCCGCTATTTAGGCGATGCAATAGCTCTTGTCTGTGGTGAAAATTTAGAAGCGGTTGAAAAAGCTAAAAAACTTATTAAAGTTGAATATGAAGTTTTACCTGCTGTATTTGACCCTATAAAAGCCATGGAGCGTGGTTCACCATTTGTTCATAAAGAGGGCAATATATTAGCTTTTGAAAGTTTAAAACGTGGTGACGCTGATGAAGCTATTAAAAATTCCGCATATGTTGTAACAAATGAATATGAAACACCATTTACAGAACATGCTTTTTTAGAACCTGAATGTGCTATTGCCACTTGTAACTCTCATGAAGAGGGTGTAACAATATATTCTTCCGACCAAGGAGTTTATTCAACTCAACATGAATGTTCTATGATGCTTGGTTTAGAACCTGATAAAGTACATGTTGTAAATGCTCTTGTGGGCGGTGGATTTGGCGGTAAAGAAGATATGACCGTTCAGCACCATGCAGCATTACTTGCATGGTTAACGCTTAGACCTGTTAAAGTTAAGCTGACAAGACAAGAAAGTATACTAATTCACCCAAAACGTCACCCTATGAAGATGAAATTTACAACCGCTTGTGATGAAAATGGATATTTAACTGGTATGAAAGCAACTATAATTGCAGATACAGGTGCTTATGCGTCTTTGGGCGGACCTGTACTTCAAAGAGCTTGTACACATGCGGCAGGTCCTTATAATTATCAAAATGTTTGGATTGAGGGTACTGCGGTTTATACAAATAATCCGCCAGCTGGTGCTTTTCGTGGTTTTGGAGTTACTCAAAGTTGCTTTGCAACCGAATGTAATTTAAATCTTTTAGCTGAAATGGTTGGAATTTCACCTTGGGAAATACGTTACAGAAATGCAATTAGACCAGGGCAAGAACTGCCAAATGGTCAAATAGCTGAAGATGGTACTGCACTTGTAGAAACGCTTGAAGCGGTTAAAGAGATTTATGAAAAACACCCTAGAGTGGGAATTGCTTGTGCTATGAAAAACGCAGGTGTAGGCGTTGGACTAAAAGACTGGGGACGTTGCAGACTTACAATAGAAGATGGAAAAATACATATTCGTGCAGGTGCATCTTGTATTGGTCAAGGTCTAGGCACAGTTTTAGTTCAAATTGCTTGTGAAACAACAGGCATTGACTCTGATAATATAATTTATATGGCATCAGAAACAAATGCAGCTCCAAATTCTGGCGATACATCTGGCTCACGTCAAACACTGATTACAGGTGAAGCTTGTAGAAGAGCTTGTGTAAAACTTATGGAAGCTCTAGGGGATAAACCTTTATCAAGTTTAAATGGTAAAGAATTTTATGGAGAGTATTTGGCTG
Organism: uncultured Butyricicoccus sp.; assembly: GCA_944384745.1. Classification (GTDB taxonomy): domain Bacteria; phylum Bacillota; class Clostridia; order Oscillospirales; family Butyricicoccaceae; genus Butyricicoccus_B. The sequence goes on along the minus strand of CALWUO010000003.1, from coordinate 57,018 downwards.
TAACTGACCCTATGGGTGCACCAAAGAAAAACCCTGTTTCACATGTAGCATATGGATATGCAACACAAGTTGCATGTTTAAATGAAGATGGGACTGTTGAAATGATTGTCGCAGCTCATGATGTTGGAAAAGCTATAAATCCATTATCAGTTGAAGGGCAAATTGAGGGCGGTGTTATAATGAGTCTTGGATATGCACTTACTGAACAATTTCCGCTTGAAGATGGCAAACCAACAGCTAAATTTGGCACTTTAGGTTTATTTAGGGCAAATAAAACCCCTGATGTACAATCGGTTATCGTTGAGAAAAACCCGTCTAAATTATCATATGGTAGTGTTGGTATAGGTGAAATAACATCTATTCCAACTGCACCCGCTATTCAAGGAGCTTATTATAAGATGGACGGAATATTTAGAAATAAATTACCACTTGAAAACACTCCATATAGTCGTAAATAATTTTACAAATGGGCTATCATAATATTTGGTAGCCTGTTTTTTTATGTTTATTACTAAAAAAAGATATATTTTGATTTAAATAAATATATAATTTACCAGTTGTCTATGGCTAACTCAAAATGTTATTATATTGAGGCAACGAAAAAGAAATTTTTTTACAGATGAGTTAGCAGCAGCTAATCAAATGGAAAGGGGATTTATGAAAAAATATCTTTCAACTATAATTTTATCAATATTGCTTTTAATAGCATCTTTAACATCTTTATTTTTAGGTGTATTAGAAATGAATGTTTCTGGTTTGCTTTCTGGTAATCTTGAACATATAGAAACCCTTTTAATATCAAGACTTCCAAGACTGCTTGCAATTCTTTGTACAGGTATAGGGCTCAGTGTTGCAGGTCTTATAATGCAACAGCTTTGTATGAATAAATTTGTTTCTCCGTCCACTGGTGCAACAATTTCTTCTGCACAATTTGGTATTTTAATAGCACTTCTTTTTATGCCAAATTCAACCCTTTGGAGTAGAGCATTTTTTGCATTTATTGCAGCAATTATTGGAACATGGCTTTTTGTATGGTTTATTCAGAAAATCACATTTAAAGAAGCAGTAATGGTGCCTTTAGTAGGCATTATGTTTGGTAATGTAATAGGCGGCATAACAAGTTTTTTAGCATATAAATATGAAATGACACAAGCTCTTTCAACATGGCTTGTTGGCAGCTTTTCAACCATTCTAAGAGGACAATATGAACTTGTTTATTTAACTGTTCCTCTTGTAATTATTGCTTTTATCTTTGCAAATCACTTTAATATTGTAGGCATGGGCAAGGATTTTTCACAAAATCTTGGTATATCATATAATACTGTATTATTTATGGGGCTTACCATTGCATCTATTTTAACCGCAAGTATAGTTGTTATTGTTGGTGCTATCTCTTATATAGGTCTTATTGTTCCAAATCTTATCGCTATGTTTAAGGGAGATAAAATTCAAGGAACGCTTATTGATACAGCTCTTTTTGGTGCATTATTTGTACTTATATGTGATATGATAGGTAGAACTATTATTGCACCTTATGAACTACCAATAGAACTTATAGTCGGCATTTTGGGAAGTATTTTATTTATTGGTTTGCTGTTTTATCGTCTTAAAAATGGTAGAAAAAGTATTCGTCTAGGTGTCACAAATAATAATTCTAACTGTTGTAATTGCACACCTAAATTGGAGGAAAAGTGATGAATAAAGCAATTTATGCAAATAGAAAAAAACTTTTAGGGCTTTTTATATTGGTTTTAATTGCATCGGTTTTATATATGCTTGTTGAAGTTAACTTTTCAAACGAAAGATTATTTAATTATGCAATAAAAATCCGTAATCCAAAACTTATTGTTATGCTTATCTCTGCATTTGCAATAGGAGGTGCGTCCATTGTTTTTCAGTCTATTATAAATAACACTATTGTTACACCTTGCCTTTTAGGTATGAATTCACTTTATAGTTTAATACATACAGCAGTTGTGTTTTTTGTAGGCTCTGGAAGTGTACTTGTAGTAAATGCCAATCTTTCATTTATTGTTGATTTACTTTTGATGGGTATAATTGCAACAATAATATATAGCTATTTATTTAAAAAAACAAATCACAATGTACTTTATGTACTGCTTATAGGAACAGTTTTAACAGCATTTTTTACAAGTATACAAACAACCTTAACAAGGATTATGGACCCCAATGAGTATGATACATTACTTACAAGTTTAGTTGCAAGCTTTAATAATATCAATTCAGAGATTATTGTTTTTTCTGTTTTTTTACTTGTAGCACTTATTTTTTGGCTTAGAAAAGATTTAGCTTTGCTTGATGTAATAACTCTTGGCAAGCATCAAGCAATAAACTTAGGTGTTGATTATGATAGATGTATTAGAAGATTACTTTTAGGGGTAACACTTTGCATAGCCATTGCAACTGCTATGGTTGGACCTATTTCTTTCCTTGGGTTAATCATAGCTAACTTATCAAGACAACTACTTAAAACCTATCGTCATTCACAGCTTATACTTGGTTCTACATTTTTCGGAATGATAGTGTTAGTAGGCGGTCAAATGATTGTAGAACATATATTTACATATTCTGTTCCAATCAGTGTATTTATAACTGTTGGTGGTGGACTTTATTTCCTTTATTTACTTTTAAAAAGTAGGAGAGCTTAAATAAAATGATGAAAATAAATAATCTTATAAAAAAATACGGTCAGAAAACCGTTGTAAATGATGTAAGTTTTGAAATACCAAAAGGTAAAGTAATATCTATGATTGGTCCAAATGGTGCAGGTAAATCAACCGTTATGGGTATGATTTCAAGACTAATTGAACCAGATATAGGTCATGTTGAATTTCATGGTGAGAAACTTCATAAATGGAAAAGCAAAGAACTGTCTAAAAAACTTGCAATTTTAACACAAAGCAATAACATTCAAATGAAACTTACAGTTAGAGAACTTGTAACATTCGGGCGTTTTCCTTATTGTGGCGGTAGAACAACAATAGAAGATGAACAAATAATAGATAAAGCTATATCTTATATGGAGCTTGATGAATTTCAAGACCGTTTTATTGATGAGCTTTCAGGCGGTCAACGTCAAAGGGCATATATTGCTATGGTAATCGCTCAAGATACTGACTATGTGCTTTTAGATGAGCCTACTAACAATCTTGATATTTATCATGCAACAAATTTAATGAAAACTGTTAGAAAACTTTGTGATGAACTTGGTAAAACCGTAATTTTAGTTTTACATGAAATAAATTATGCGGCATTTTATTCTGATTATATCTGTGCATTTGTAAATGGTGAAATCGCTAAATTTGGCACAGTAGAAGAAATTATGACTAAAGAAACACTTTCTGATATTTACAAAGTTGATTTTGAAATTATGAATATCCATGGAAAACCACTTTCCATTTATTATTAAAAAATATTGTATCTTATATAAAAGGAGAGATTTTATATCATGAAGAAATATGTAGTAAAAAGATTTATTGCTTTAACTCTTGCTCTTGCGACAACAGCGACCATTTCTGCTTGCTCATCTGTAAATAATAATACTTCATCTGATGCAAATAGTAGTATTTCAACTAAGGAAAATAGAACAGTTACAATTACATCTTTAAATGCAAAGAAAGAAGAAATACAAATTCAAGTACCTTATGATGCAAAGCGTATTGCAATTTTAGATATGCCATCATTGGATATTATAGATAATCTTGGTTTGGGTAATCGTGTAGTTGGTACTGCTGATACATCTATTGAATATTTAACTGACTATGTTGAAAATACAGAAAACCTTGGCACAATAAAAGAAGCCGACCTTGAAGCTGTTATGTCCGTAGAGCCTGATGTTATTTTTATAGGTGGTAGACTTGCAGAGTCTTATGATGCATTAAGTGAAATTGCACCTGTTGTATATCTTTCAACTGATACTGAACTTGGTGTAATTGAAAGTGTTCGCAAAAATGCAACAACTATTGCATCTATTTTTGGTAAAGAAGCAGAAGTGGAAACTTTAATGGCTGATTTTGATGAAAGAATTGCTAAATTAAATGAATTTGCAACTGGTAAAAATGCAGTTATTGGAATGTGTACAAGCGGGGCATTTAGTACACTTGGTAATGATGGACGTTTATCCATAATCGGTCGTGAAATAGGTTTTAATAATATTGCATCTAATGATGTAACCTCCACACATGGAAATGAATCCTCCTTTGAACTGCTTGTTGATTTAAACCCAGAATATATATTTATTCTTGACCGTGATGCAGCCATTTCAACAGAGGGTGCAAAACTTGCTCAAGAAATTATGAACAATGAACTTGTAGCAAAAACCAATGCTTATAAAAATGATAATATAATTTATCTTGCACACCCATCTATTTGGTATACTGCTGAAGGCGGTATTACTGCACTTGATTATATGCTTTCTGACCTTGAAAACGAACTTCTATAAAAAGAGAAATCACCCGTGATAAAATTTCACAGGTGATTTTTTTATTAGCAATATTTTTGTTTTAACTCATCTAAGATAATTAAATAATGCTCTCTATCATTTTGGGTATTATCTTCAAACTGCTTGGTTTCACTGTCTAATCTTTCAAGTGTTTGAACAGATAATGTCCTTTGACCAAATGGATAGGCAACTTGATTTTCTTTTACAATATGCCTTTCTAATAAATCGCAATATGCTGATAAATTTGTTATAATTTGCAATTTGTTTTGAGTGGAATTATTATAGTTATTCAATACTTTTTCAAGCTCTGATAAATATAATCTTCCTAAATTGTGTTCAACAAGCATACCATTGTTAATCATTTTTTGAGCTGGTCCACCAACTTCATTAACCATTGCATTAAAAAGAATATCTTCTTCTTTTTTGTGGTGTAGGTTATCAGCATAGACCTTACCAAAACTGAGCATTTTATTTAAATCATCTAAAGAAATGCTGTTTCCATCAATTATATTGCAACAAACATTCCTTGCAACTTGTATAAATTCTGTTATGCGGTTGTGTTCTTCTAACAGAACATCAATACAATACATTGAATTTTTCTCCTTTAATCTATAACTTCAAGAAGTTTCTGCATAACTTCATCTATTGAAATACCATGAACAGCACATGCATCACTTAAAGCTTCAGCCTGTGCAGATGGGCAGCCTAAACAATGCATACCACATGACATCAAAACTTCAGCCGCTTGTGGATATTTACGAAGAATTTCACCCATAGGCATATCAGCAGAAACCTTATTGATAACTACATCATCACCAAAAAACAGCTTCATATCATCTTCAACAGTTGTAATTCCTGCAATACCAAAGTTATCAACAAGCACTTTTGCTACATTTTCAGATAAAAATGCTGGTAAAGTTGGACCTAGATGAATGTTTTTAACACCTAAATACAGCAATGAAAGCAGAACAATAACAGCCTTTTGTTCATACCAAGCGATATTATAAATAATTGGCAAATCATTGATATCATCAAGTCCAAATACTTCTTTAAGTTTTAAAGCGATAACAGCCAGTGAGTAAGAGTCATTGCATTGACCTGCATCAAGAACTCTTGGAATACCGCCAATATCACCCAGATTTAACTTGTTATATTTATATTTAGCACAACCTGCTGTTAAAATAACTGTATCCTTTGGAAGAGCCTTTGCAAAATCAGTGTAATAGTTACGACTCTTTGCACGACCATCACAACCTGCCATAACAACAAACTTCTTAATTGCACCAGATTTAACGGCATCAACAATTTTATCAGCGAGAGCCAAAACCTGTGAATGAGCAAAGCCGCCAATAATTTCGCCTTGTTCAATCTCGGTAGGAGGAGCACAACGTTTTGCATGTTCAATTATAGCAGAGAAATCCTTATTTTCTCCAATTTCACCCGCTATATGTTTACAACCAGCATAACCAGCCGCACCAGTTGTATAAATTCTATCTTTATAACTTTCACGAGGTGGGACAATACAGTTTGTAGTCATAAGAATTGGACCATTAAAGCTTTCAAATTCTGTTGTCTGTAACCACCATGCATTGCCATAGTTACCAACAAAATTATCATATTTTTTGAATGCAGGGTAGTAATGAGCAGGCAACATTTCAGAATGGGTATATACATCAACTCCAGTACCCTTAGTTTGTTCTAATAACATTTCAAGGTCTCTTAAATCGTGACCAGAAACCAAAATAGCAGGATTATTGCGAACTCCAATATTTACTTTTGTGATTTCTGGATTACCATATGCACCTGTATTTGCACTATCTAACAACTGCATACCATCAACACCGAATTTACCAGTTTCAAGGGTTAATGCAATAAGTTCTTCAACGGTCTTAGAGTCATCAAGGGTTGCTGCAAGTGCCTTTTGTAGAAATGCGTCAACTTCTTCATTATCTTTTAAAAGTGCATTTGCATGTTTTGAATATGCAGAAAGACCTTTTAAACCATATGTTATAAGTTCACGCAAGGAGCGAATATCTTCATTTTCAGTGGATAATACACCAACAGTCTTTGCTATTTCCTCCCAGTTGCCATTACCGTCCCAAACAGATGCTTTTGGCAATGAAGCTTTATCTTCAACTTGATTTAAAAGCTCCTTGCTTACATCTAATGTTTTTTCGATACGGTTTATAATAGCCTCTTTATCAAAATTAGCATTTGTGATAGTGATAAATAGATTAAGTGTGATTAAATGATTGATTTCTTTTGAAATGGTTTGACCTTGCTCACGCAGTTTAACTGTAATAGCAGAAAGTCCTTTAGTAACATATACTAACAAGTCTTGCATTGCCGCAACATCTGGTTTTTTACCACAAACACCAGATTGAGTACAGCCCTTGCAGCCTGCTGTTTCTTGACATTGATAACAAAACATTTTATTTTCCATAGTTTAAAACCTCATTTATTGTTTTATTGATGAGCTAAGTATAACATCTAATTTTTTTATTTTCGGTAACAAATGTTACATTTTTAATTTATTTCATCAAAAATTTTTAAATCAAGTATTTTTATATTATTTTTTTTAATTTCAATAAGTCCATCTGATTGCATTTTCATAAGTTCACGGGAAACAGATGGGCGAGTAGAGCCTAAAAAAGAGGCTAGTTGTTCACGCCCAAAGGGTATATTTGCAATATTATCATTAGTGTATTGAAAAATAAGTCTTATTAACTTAGCTCTTAAAGAATTACATGATAAAATTTGAACTCTTTGATTTAAAAAATATGCTTTATCTGCCAAAATACCAAGCATATTAGCAATTATCTGATTGTGTTTTTTGCATGAATTGTGACAAGGTGAATATAAAAAGCGTTTGGGTATACAAAGTATATCGCAATCTTTTTCTGCAAAAGCAAAATTTTCATATAATCTATTAAATGAAAATAAAAACACTTCACCAAACATATCACCAATATTATCAAATATACTTATTATATGTTGATTTCCATTGACAGTACTATTTGCAATTATAACTTTACCTTTTAATAGTATGTTTATAAATTCTGGTTCATCATCTTGTGAAAATATAGTATTTCCTTTTTTATATTTACGGACAATGGCTCCACTGCAAGTTATTAAGCTTTTAACTTCAGTTATTGACATACTATCAAATAATCTGCAATTTTTAATCAATATATTTAAATCTTTATCTGTCATTTCACACCTACTAGATATATAATATTTATATGGTATCATATTATTATAAAAATATCAAAGTAAAGTTATAAACCTTTACTTTTATGAATTATTATAAACACAGCTAATTTTTACTATAAAAATACCTATAAAAGGCAATAATTTTTAGTTAAAATTTCGTCGTTTTTCCATGTAATATTTTTACATATTTTGTTGACATATTAGATATTTTTATTTATATTATCTTATAGCAAATTACTAGATTATAGAGGGTTTTTTAATTATGAATTCTAAACAATTTATTTCTGGTGTTTTGAGTTTAGCAATTACGGGTAGCATTTGTACTTCTTGGCTTCCTAGTGCACATGCAATAGATACTCAAGATACACAAGTTATTAAATCAACTAATGCACAAGGTGAAATTTCACTTACTATAAATTTCGCACTTCCACAAACAAAAGCAGAAGTGGAAAGCCGAAATATTAAACTAACTTTAACAAGCGGCTCAACTTCAAGTATTATTGAACTTTCAAGCAGTAATATAACAGGAAATCTTTTACTTAAAGAACAAGTTTCAATATCACCACTTGAAATATTTGATAATCAATTTGGTTCATATAATGTTGTTTTATCAGGTCTTGAACTTGGAAAATATGATTTTGAATTAACTGGAGATGGTTATACCAATGTATCTCAAAATATTGATTTAACTCAATTTTCTAAACATATTATAGTAAGCACTGATAATGGCACATTTTCTCTTGGAGATATTAATAATGATGGCATTGTAAATTCATATGATATAAATGAAACGAAAGATATACTTAGTGGTAAAAAACCATCAGATGAAAAATTTGATTTAGATGGTGATGGTAAAATTGATATCACTGATTTATATTATATAAATAGAAATAAAAATCTTGACGCTGAAAAACCAATAATAAATGAAACAAATTATATAGCTAATATTACAGTTGATACATCAGCTATAAAAACTGATGAAGGTCAAAATATTGCAGATATATTTAAAGTTAATAATGAAAATATTGTAAATATTAAGCCTATTGATGAAAATAGCGATGAAATTGAAATCCCTGTTGTTTTATCTTCTGAAGAAAACAGTAGTGTTGAGCTTAGTGAAATCAAAATAACAAGTCCAGCAACTAATGGTGCAATAAAAGAAGGTATTGCAATAGTAGAACTTTCTGACGATACTACTCAAGAAATTCCGTTTTCTCAACTTGCTAATGAATCAAGAATGGCAAGAGCTTCTATTGATAATGTAATCACTATAAACTTAGGTCAAAAAGTAGCAGTTAAAAAAGTTACTATAAAAGTTACTAAGGTTGAGGGCGATGTTGGTTATGCAGCAGTATCTAAGGTTGAGTTCTTAAAAAATGTAGATATAAACACAGAAGATACATCAAAAATCGAAAATCTTTCAGCAATAGCAGATGATGAAGCCGTAAAACTTAGTTGGAAAGCTGTTAATAATGTGACAGGATACCAAATTAGTTATGGCACTGATAAAAATTCTTTAAATAATACAATAAATGTACCAACCAATAATGCAGTTATAGATGGTTTAAAAAATAACACAACCTATTATTTTAGAGTAGTTGCTGTAAATGGTGACTGGAAAGGCACTCAATCAAATATTGTTTCTGCAACTCCTATATCTTTGGAAGTACCTGGCAAACCATCAAATATTCAAATTAAACCAGCAGATAGTTCTCTTCGTGTAAGTTGGGGAGATACTAAAAATGCTCTATTCTATCAAGTTTATTATCGTGAACAGGGTTCAAATGAATTTATTAAGTTTGGAAATGATATATCATCTACAAGCACAGTTATAACAGGACTTACTAATAATGTAACATATGAAATCGCTATTAAAGCGGGTAATAAAGTCGGTTATGGTGATTATTCAGCAATAGCTACTGGTAAACCTGAAAGAGAAGACTTTGAAATGCCAAATCTTCCAACAGAAGATAAAATTGATGCTTCTGGTATATCTATTAAAATGGCTGATTCTAATAATGTAAATTGGAGTCTTTGTCCGAATTTTAATACTAAACATTTAATAGATAATGATACAAGTACATATTGGATTGCTAAAAATTACTGGTATGATAGTAATATAACTTACACTTTTGATACTCCTCAAGATATGAACTATGCACTTTTAGTTCCATATTTAGATAATAATTATAAAAATAGAATTGATACTTATAATATAGTTGCAAAAGATGAAAATGGTAACATTGTAAGTGAAGTTTATAACAGACAAGCTAGACTTACATCGGATAATTATATTATTTTAACATTCCCACAGGCTAAAAATATTAAGAGTCTTACAATATCTTTAGGAGAAAAAACTGGTGGTCCTCGTGTAAGTATTTCTGAAATAGCATTTTATAAAAGCTCTACACTTGCAGATGATATTGCAAATCTATTTACAGACAATACATTTACAAGTTTAAAGTCTACTGTTGATTTAGATAAGATAACTGAGCTTGAAACCAAATTAAATGCGTCTAGTAGTTATTATATGGATATTGAGCGTTTAAAAGATGAAATAAGTCTTGCAAAAGCACTATATAATAATGATAATTCTGCACTTGGTCTTGTAAAAAATGATTTTACTTCCCGCTCGACTGCTAATGATAATTCTAAGTTTGGACAATCTGCTAGTGCTTTACAACCAATAGGCATTACTGCAAAAGCAAATTCTAATATAGCTATTTATGCAGAAATTCCTGAAGGGGAAGATGTTTATATTGTACCTACTCAATACTATGGCGAATCTGGTGTTTGGAAAGGCAGTGCAATTAAACTAGAAAGTGGCAGAAACTACATTACAATCCCTAAAATTGGCAGTTTATCTGATACAAGAGGTGGTGCTTTATGTCTAACTTATTCTGGCAAAAATGCTGATAAAATTAAAATTCATGTTCGTGGTAATAGCAATGAAGTATTTAGAACTCCAATTCTTGATTTATCAGATTGGTATAATATGAGTATAGAAGATAGAAAATCGGTAATTCATACATATATAACAGATTTACAAGCATATGTAAACAATATGGGTGTAAGTTCTTCTGACTTGCCAGTATCAATTAGAAATTCAACTGAGATTGCAACTCCAAGTATTTTATTATCTATGCCAGCGGACCAGATTTTAAAAGGTTTACAAACTGCAAGTAATTCAACTGGTATACAAGCTATATATTCCAATGTATTTTCAGCTTCAAGTGCTACTAATGACATTTCTGCTATGACCGAAACTATGTATCAAAACATACTGGCATGGGAAGAAGAAATGTTTGTTGCAAATATGGTTCAGGGTATTATTCCATCAGATACAAACTTTGAAGATTATCAGTACCCAATGGAAACACGTCAAAATATTAGATATATGAGAATGTTTGCAGGTGCATTTATGTATGCAGCGGGTGAACATATAGGCGTTGAATATGGCTCATGTGCAGCACTTGTACAAGGTAAACCAACAAATATGACTTCTGGACAATCTGAAAATGGTCTATTTGGTTGGGGTATAGCTCATGAGATAGGTCATAACATGGATAAAATAGGTTATGCCGAAATAACAAACAATATCTATTCTATGGCAATGCAGGCTTGGGACGGTTCAGATATGACAAGTCATGTAACCCGTCTTACAACTGACAAACGTTGGTCTAAGATTTTTGAAAAAACTGCACAAGCTAGAGAGGGTATGGCAAATGATGTGTTTGTACAGTTAGGCATGTACTGGCAATTACATCTCGCATATGATAATGCAGAAAATCCACTTTATTTCTATAATCAATTCTTTACCAAGTTAAAAAATAATGAATATTCGGGCTATACCAAAGATGAAAGAATTGCTCTTATTGCATCTGAAATTGCAAACCGTGATTTAAGTGAATTCTTTACTCATTGGGGTATGAAACTAGGTCAAAATGCACTTTCTAAAATTCAATCTTATCAAGATGAAAACCGTGCAATTTGGTATTTAAATGATAATTCAAGAAAAGCTCGTCTTGATGGTGTAAATGCTAACGCTGGTACAACTTTAGTTAAAACAAATGTAAATGATAATACTGTAACACTTACTATTTCTAATACTGAACAAGATACTATTCAAGGTTATGAAATTATTAGAAATGGTGTAACAATCGGATTTACAACCACTGGCACATATGAAGATAATTTAGGTGCTGCAAATAATCTATCTTATACTTATACAGTTGTTCCAGTAGATATCCTTGGTAATGTTGGTAAGTCTGTTAAATCTGAGGAAATTCGTATTTCTTATGATAAAACAATAGACAGTAGTCTATATGATATGGTAAGAAATGAAGATGGCACTATAACTGTTAACATGAAAAATGGTGCATCAGTTCCAGTTACAGGACTTAAAATTACAGGTGCTAATGGTGAAAAAGTATCTGTTCTAGTTAAAAGTGTATATGAGATTTCAAACGATATTGAAAATACATCTGTTACTCAAGATTGGATTACTGCCAAAGAAAATGCTCTGTTAACAGAAGATGAAAGTATTATTTACTTTAATAAACCTAATACAGATAATACTGATACTCGTATTTGGACTTATGATGTAGCTATAATGCAAATCACAGGAGTTTCTAAAAATGCAAATATTGAGCTTTTAGACTATCCAGGAGATAAAGTTGATTTCTACCAAGGTTCTACTGTTGGTGTGCTTAAAAATGATTATAAATATGGTGATGATGAGGATAGTGTAATAAAGGCAGGTACTATGGTTATTATAGGTACATATCGTGGTGACCCAGCTTATAACCATATAGAAGTAGAAGCAGTTTACAACACAACACCAGAAGCGGGAGAAGTAACAACTATAACACGTCCTATGAATGGATATACATTGATGTTAGCTGAAATACCTCAAGATGGTGCGGTAAGTGATACAAGTGATGGTTTCTTTATATTTGTGCCTGATTTGGAAGAGGAAGAAAAACTAAACTCAGCTAATAATGTAACTGATAAACTTCCACTTGAAATCAAGTTGAAAATGTATAGAAATGATAGTGCTGATAGCACAGATAGCAAAAGACTTACAAGTGAAACTCTCTGGCTCAGTTTCCCAGATGAGGAATCACTCCCACAAATTGAGTTTACAAACAACTTAGGAGAAAATAATGAATAAATTTCGTTCAACAATTATTGGTTCAGTTATGACTATTATGGCGATACCTGTTGCATTTGCAGCGGGTACGCCTAGTCTAAATATTCCAACAACTGAAAACACCCAACAGTCTGTAACTTTTAATAATATATCAAATGATGTTAAAAACTTACAAGTAACTATTAACCTATCTAAAGAACAAAAATATGAATTTTCTATAAATGAGGATATAAAAGATAAAGATGGTGTGGAATTTTGTTATAAATCACAAGGTTCTAGCATTACAATATATATCACTTCAAATACTTATTCATTAACAAATTCAGATTTTATCAAACTTGGTGATATTTCAGCCGATGAAAATTTTAATATTATAAGTGCTACTGATATTAAATTAGTAAATGATGATAATACATCTAGTGTTTGGGAAGATATAATTCCACCATCAGATGATACAAATGATAACACCAATAATGGTGATAATAACAATAGTAATAATAACAATAATAATAACCAAAACAATAACAGTAATAGCGGCAATAATAATAGTAGTGGTAACACCAGCAACAATAATAATAGTAACAACAGTGGTAATACTAGCAATAACAATACTAGCAATAACAATACTAGCAGTAACAATACTAGCAGTAACAATACTAGCAGTAATACTAACAGCAATAATAACAGCAGTAACAATAGTAATAACAACAACAATAGTTCCAATGATACAGATGAAAGTACACAAGTTACTTTACCATTTACAGATGTGAATGAAAATGATTGGTATTATAGTGCTGTTAAATATGTATATGATAACGGTCTTATGTCTGGTATATCAAACACAACTTTTGCACCTAATGCAAACACAACCAGAGGTATGATTGTAACTGTGCTTTATCGTTTAGAAAATCAACCAAATGTAAATATTGATAACTCTTTCAATGATGTAAAAGTATCAGATTATTATGGAAACGCTATTTACTGGGCAAAACAAAATAATATAGTAACAGGGTATAACTCTACAACTTTTGCACCTAATGATAATATCACAAGAGAGCAAATGGCAACTATATTATATCGTTATGCAGTTTATAAGGGCTATACAGTTAATAAAACAACTGACTTATCCAGTTTTTCAGATGAAGCAAATATAAATAGTTATGCTTTAACTCCTATTAAATGGGCGGTTGCATCTAATATTATTTCTGGTATGGGTGATGGTACCATATCTCCGCTTGGTAATGCATCACGTGCACAAATTGCTACTATTTTAATGCGTTTTATTGAGAATTTGTAAAACAAAAAACCCTAGGTGATTAACCTAGGGTTTAATTTATGGTGCCGGTGACCGGACTCGAACCGGTACGGTGTCGCCACCGGTGGATTTTGAGTCCACTACGTCTACCAATTCCATCACACCGGCATATAACGAAATATATTATAAAGCATTTATTTAAAAAAATCAAGAGCAAATTTAAAATATATAAAATTTAATATATTCTCATTTGTTGCTCATATAAATTATCTATTTCAAGTCCTTTCCGTTTAGCACATTTAAGAGTAAAAGATGTACCGCCTTCTGTTCCATCAAAAAAACAAATTAGTCTTGAACTTCCATCAACCATAAATCTATTTCTAATATAAAAACAATCTGGTTTATATTGTCTTGATATGGAATACACAAAATCTGCATTTAATATTATATTTTGATATTGTTTTTTTAAATCATCTGGCCAATATGTAGTTTGTCCATCAAAAGGCAATGCACAAAATAACTTTATCGGATAAATTTCTTTTAATTTTATCACTTTTTGGGCTGCCCATAGGTCAAAACCTCTGCTCATTCCGCTTATAAAAAATAAATAACCACTATTATACGCTCTTATTATAGCTTCTTCTATTGAATTTGCTAATTCATCAGGTGGAAAGCCATTTGGCAAATCCCAGCCTTTAACTTTTTCAGGTCTATATCCCGCAAAACAGCAGGTTTGCAATGGATTTAACATGTTTTTTCACCCTTTAATTTGACAAAGCCTTTGCTTATAACCAGTATATCAATATTTAAATGTAAAATCAAGTCGAACTATATATGGTTAAAAATAATTGTAAATAGTATAGATTTCTGATAAAATATAATCATATTTATCAAAAAAGAGGAATGTTAATGTTATTTGGACATAATGGCATAGTAAGAAAAGTGGTTAGACAATATTTCAAGCTTGGAATACCACAATCTGCTGCGGAACTGTCATATTTTCTTTTATTTTCATTTTGCCCTATTTTAATGTTTTTAACAGCTGCTTTAGCTAGAATAAATTTATCTGAAGAAACAATATATACTTTTACTCAGTTATTGCCTAAAAGTATTCAAACTATGATTCAGGGATATATAGATTATATATCTAATCAACCTAGCATAAGACCTATGCTTGTTGGAACATTACTCACAATTTATTTTCTCTCAAGAGCTGTTAGGTCTATGATGTACACTATTCATCAAATATACAATATAGAAGACCATAAAACTATATTATATAGATGGATAATGTCATTTGTATTTACTTGTGGCTTTCTACTTGCAATTATTGGCACTCTTTTACTTGTGATTTTTGGAAGAATGGCACTTGGTTTTATAAGAACATGGCTTCCAATACCATATGATATAACAGATTTACTTGCTGATATGTCAATGCCTATTGCTGTATGCATTATATTTATTTTTGTATTGCTTGTTAATAAACTAATGCCTGCTATGAAACTTAAATTTTCTCAAATTTTACCAGGGGCTTTGTTTTCTTTTGTTGCATGGTTTATTATTTCTGGAGCATTTTCCTTTTATGTGAATAATATTGCAAGATATTCTTTGCTTTATGGCTCACTTGGTGCAATTATTATTCTTATGATATGGCTTTATATGACAAGTATTACTTTACTTTTAGGACCTCTTTTAAATAAAATATTGCTTACAAAAGATGATTCTCATTAAATGAGAGTCATTTTTTATCATTGTAAACTTAATTATATTTTATAGTTGACAATAAACAGTAAATAGTTTACTATATTCATGAAAGGGGTTTACAATTATGCAAAAGATATCAACCAAACAATTAACTCTCTGTGCTTTATTTACGGCACTTGCCGCAGTAGGAGCATTTCTTAAAATTCCAATGCCACTATGTCCTATAACTTTACAATTTTTATTTACAAATCTAGCAGGATTGATTTTAGGTAAACGTTTAGGCGGGGCGTCAATAGGTGCATATGTGATTATAGGTTTATTAGGTCTACCAATTTTCACTGGTGGCGGTGGTATAGGATATATATTTCAACCTACCTTTGGTTTTCTTGTTATGTTTGCTGTTGGTGCATATACTGCTGGTTGGTTTGTTGAAAAATTTGGAGCAGGGAAGTGGCAATGGTTCACCGCTAGTATGTTAAATCTAGTTATTGTTTTTGTCTTTGGCACAATTTATTATGTTTGGATTACAAATTTTTACTTGCAAAGCGGAAAGAATATTATAGATATGATAATAGCTTGTGCTGTTTTACCATTACCAGGGGATATTTTACTTTGCGTAATTAGTACAATGATTTTAAAACGTATAACACCCGCTATTTCCGCTTTTTGGGCTATCCCTGGAACAAATAAAAAAGTCAGTGCATAAAAAGCAAGAGAGTTTCGTATTTGAAACTCTCTTTTTATATATTATCTAATTGTATTAATATCAATCATTTCACAGTTTTCTATTTTCATACCAGACTCTAAACAGCTTAAAAGTGCATTAGCTGTATCAATAGCTGTCAGACATGGAATAGAATGTTCTACTGCTGCACGACGGATTTTTACACTAGCACGTTCTGGGTGACGTCCTTTTGCAGATGTAGAAACAACATAATCAACAACGCCATCTTGTATCATATCCAAAATATTAGGGTGTTTATCTGGCTCAGAGGCATTATAAACCATATTAGTAGCAACCATATGACGGTTGAATGTATTTGCAGTACCACTTGTTGCATACAATTCATAACCAAGGGCTTCAAATCTGCTAGCAATAGAAACAGCTTCTTGTTTATCAGCAGGGCGGACAGAAAGCACTACTGCACCTGTTTTCTTTTGCATTTTATAACCAGCACCAACAAGACCTTTATATAATGCTTCTTTAAAGGATTTAGACACACCAAGAACCTCACCAGTAGATTTCATTTCTGGTCCAAGCTGAGTATCAAGGTCACGCAATTTTTGGAATGAGAACACAGGAACTTTTACCGCATAATAATCACTTTCTGGATATAGTCCAGTACCATAACCCATATCTTTTAATTTCTCACCAAACATACAACGTGTTGCAAGGTCTACCATAGGTACACCTGTAACCTTTGAAATATAAGGCACAGTACGAGAAGAGCGTGGATTTACTTCAATTACATAAATTTCATCATTGTATAAAACAAATTGAATATTTACAAGACCAAGTACAGCGAGATTTTTTGCTAATGACTCTGTATACTTAATAATAGTATCCTTATGTTTTTGTTCTATGTTTATTGAAGGATAGATTGAAATGGAGTCACCAGAATGAACACCTGCACGTTCAAAATGTTCCATAATACCTGGAATTAAAATATCATCGCCATCACAAATAGCGTCAACTTCAATCTCTCTGCCCATCATATATTTATCAACAAGCACAGGGTTTTCGACTTTATTTCTTGTGATAACTTTCATAAATTCACGAACATCATCTTCAGAAAATGCAATTTCCATACCTTGACCGCCTAAAACATAAGATGGACGAACAAGCACAGGATAACCAAGACGGTCAGCAACTTCAACTGCTTCATCTTCAGTCATAACTGTATCACCCTTAGGGCGAGGAATACCACATTTTTCAAGGATAACATCAAATTTTTCTCTATCTTCAGCCGCATCAATAGACCAAGCTGGAGTGCCAAGAATAGGGACACCTAATTTTTCCACATGTTGAGCAAGGTTAATTGCTGTTTGACCGCCAAACTGTACAATAGCCGCATCTGGTTTTTCAGCATTTATAACACCCTCAACATCTTCTGGAGTAAGTGGTTCAAAATATAATCTATCTGCTGTATCAAAGTCAGTTGAAACAGTTTCTGGATTGTTGTTTATAATAACAGTTTCACAGCCTAATTCTTTTAATGCCCATACAGAATGAACAGAACAGTAATCAAATTCTATACCTTGACCAATACGAATAGGACCAGAACCAAGAACAAGCACTTTTTTGCGTCCATCGGATTGTTTAACTTCGGTTTCATCGTCGAAAGTAGAATAATAATAAGGGGTTTCTGCGTCAAATTCAGCCGCACAAGTGTCAACTGTTTTATAAACAGGTAGACGTTTTAAACTTCCTATTTGTTTTCCACTCATTTGCTCAATGGTTTTATCAAGGAAACCTAGTTTTTTAGCTCTTAAATAAATATCTTCGGTTAAAGTTTCACAAGCTGCAAGTTCCTTTTCCATATTTACAATATTCATAAAGCCATGTAAGAACCATGTATCAATTTTTGTGATTTCAAACACTTCTTCAATGGTCATAATATCTCTACGGAAAGCCTCACAAATAACAAACAGACGTTCATCATTTGTTTTAGCAACTTTTGCTTTTATCTCATCATCTGATAATTTTTGTAGTCGTGGCATAACAAGAGAATCTAACTTGATTTCTGCACCACGAACGGATTTCATCATAGCTTGTTCAAAAGACGGAGCAATAGCCATAACTTCACCAGTTGCTTTCATTTGAGTGCCTAAAGAATTATCAGCATATACAAACTTATCAAATGGCCAGCGAGGGAACTTTGCTACAATATAGTCGATTGTAGGTTCAAAACAAGCATAAGTTTTACCTGTAACGGCATTCATAATTTCATCAAGACCATAGCCAACAGCGATTTTTGCGGTTACTTTAGCTATTGGATAACCAGTTGCTTTAGATGCTAGGGCAGAAGAACGAGATACACGAGGATTAACCTCAATTACAGCATATTCAAAAGAAGTAGGGTGCAGAGCAAACTGTACATTACAACCGCCCTCTATACCAAGTTCAGTTATGATATTAAGTGCGGAAGTTCTTAGCATTTGATATTCTTTATCACAAAGAGTTTGAGAAGGTGCAACTACAACTGAGTCACCAGTATGAACACCAACAGGGTCAACGTTTTCCATATTACAAATGGTTATTGCATTGCCTTTGCCATCACGCATTACTTCATATTCTACTTCTTTCCAGCCAGTGATACATTTTTCAACCAGAATTTCATCAACACGAGAATGTAAAATGCCAGAAGCAGCAATTTCACGCAATTCTTCCCAAGTATAAGCAATGCCGCCACCTGTACCACCAAGAGTATAAGCGGGACGGATAATCACAGGTAAACCAATTTCTTCAGTAAATGAAACCGCATCTTCAACCGTATGTACAACTTTAGATGCTATAACTGGTTCACCGATTTTTTCCATAGTATCTTTAAACATTTGACGGTCTTCAGCTTTGGCAATGGTTGTAGGATTAGCTCCAAGCAGTTTTACACCCATTTCATCAAGAAAGCCTTCTTCACAAAGCTCCATAGCAAGGTTAAGACCAGTTTGACCGCCAAGGTTTGGAAGCAATGAATCAGGGCGTTCTTTTTTGATAATCTCCTTAACAGCTTCTATGGTCATAGGTTCAATATAAACCTTATCCGCCATAGCTTTGTCAGTCATAATAGTTGCGGGATTGGAGTTTACAAGTACAACTTCCAGACCTTCTTCACGTAATGCTCTACAAGCCTGTGTACCTGCATAGTCAAATTCAGCAGCCTGACCAATAACAATTGGACCAGAGCCAAGTACCATTACTTTTTTAATATCACTTCTTAAAGGCATTTTACTTGTTTCCTCCATTTTCAATATTGCTTAAAAATCGGTCAAATAGGAAAGAGGTATCCTGTGGACCAGGGCAAACTTCAGGGTGAAATTGAACAGTAAATACAGGGTGATTTATATAATCTAAGCCTTCTACTGAACCGTCATTTAAGTTTACATAACGGACAGTAGCTATTTCAGGGTTTACACTTTCAGCAACAACCGCATAACCATGATTTTGGCTTGTTATATATGTTCTATCAATCTGTAAATCCTTAACAGGGTGATTTACACCACGATGACCAAAACGCATTTTTTTAGTTTTAGCACCGATTGCTAAAGCCATAAGCTGATGACCTAAACAAATACCAAACATAGGAATATTAGATTCAACTAAAGCCTTAATATTTTTTATAATTTGTGTGTTTTCAGCAGGGTCTCCAGGGCCATTTGTAAGCATAACACCATCATATCCACCATTTATTATTTCATCTGGATTTGTGTTGCCTGGAAGAATAGTAACTTCACAACCTCTTGCTTGAAGTTCACGTTCAATATTATACTTAACACCAAAATCGAGAAGGGCAACATGATATTTAGTTTCGCCCTCAGCCTTACAAATAGATGGTTGTTCACAGGTTACAGTGCTAACAGCATCTTTTACAATGTAGTTTTTCATTTCTGTGATATCTTGTTCTGTTGGTTCATAACCTTCAGTATAAATAATACCATTCATAACACCAGAATTTCTTAAAATTCGGGTTAATCTACGGGTATCAATACCTTGTAGTCCGACTACTTTCTGGCTTTTTAAATAGTCATCGAGGGTATTTTTGCAACGCCAGTTTGATGGGTACTGACACATTTCACGCATAATAAAACCTGAAACCCAACTTTTATGAGATTCATAATCTTCAAAGTTAATACCATAGTTACCAATTAAAGGATATGTCATAGTAACTATTTGACCATAATAAGATGGGTCTGTTAAAACTTCCTGATAACCTGCCATACCAGTATTAAATACAACCTCACCGATTGATTTACCTTCATATCCACACGCTGTGCCTTCAAACAGTGTGCCATCTGCGAGGAGTAAAAATGCTTTTTTCATAATCGGACTCCTTTTATGTTTTTATATTTAATGTGATTTAATGTATTTTAGATTGCACTTACAATATCATCACGCATACGGATAGCCTCAGCACGAGCAGCTTCTTGATAGTCTGTACCATTATTTCCAGTTTTCTTCCATGCACACATAATACCACGTGAAGAATTTACAATAGCACCCAAACCATCATCATTAAATGCATTAGCAATATCTTTTGCAGTAGCACCCTGAGCACCATAACCAGGAACTAAGAAATAAGACTTAGGAATTAAACTTCTAACGATTTTTTGTTCTTCTGGATAGGTAGCACCTACAACAGCACCAACTTGATTATATCCGCAAGGAGTATCTAAACCTTGACCCCATTCATTCATTTTTTCAGCAACACGAACAAATAAAGGTTTGCCTTCCATATCACGGTTTTGAAATTCGCCAGATGATGGATTAGAGGTTTTAACAAGTACAAAAATACTTCTTTCTCTAGCACGACATTCTTTTAAGAAAGGTTCAATGCCATCAGTACCAAGATAAGCGTTTACAGTAGCACTTTCACAGTTATATACTGGCAGTTCCTCGCCCCAGACATTAGATTTTCCAAGATAAGCTTCAGCATAAGCAGAAGCAGTTGCACCAATATCATTACGTTTAATATCAGCAATTACATACATACCTTTTTCTTGTGCATAGCTGATTGTATCACGTAGTACACTAGCACCAGCAGGACCTAAAAGCTCATAATAAGCAGCCTGTGGCTTAATCGCTGGAACAATATCATAAAGAGCATCAATAAGACCTTTATTGAAACGAAGCATAGCCATTGCAGCAGCTTCTAAAGTTGCACCTTTTTCTTTGCGAATATCCTCTACAAGACACTCTGGAATATATTCAAGTCTTGCATCAAGACCTGCAACAGTTGGGTTTCCTTTTGCTTTAATATTTTCAACTAATTTTTGAATAGACATAATTATTTTTCTCCTATTTGTTTTTCTAATATTACAACAGCATCAAAGCCATCAATCTCATTTAAATTTACACATACTCTTTCGGATTGAGAAGTAGGGAGATTTTTCCCTACATAATCAGGACGGATAGGAAGTTCACGATGACCTCTATCAATCATAACCGCAAGCTGAATGCGGCTGGCTCTACCCATTTTAAGTATTGCGTCCATTCCAGCTCTTACAGTTCTACCTGTATACAATACATCATCAACTAATATAACGATTTTATTTTGTAAACTTGGAATATCAGGGAAAGATATTGCTTTTTGATTTTCTTCACGAGGCAAATCATCTCTAAGCTGAGAGATATCAAGTTCAATAACATCAGGTGTTAAACCCTCAAGCTCACCGATTTTATTTGCTATTCGTTTAGCTAGTGGAACACCACGAGTTAAAACACCTGCAAGAACTATATCCTTGACACCGTGATTTTTTTCAATAATTTGAAATGCTATACGAGTTAAAGCACGCTGCATTGCACTTGAATCCATAATTTCTGCTTTTTTCTGCAAACACATCACCTCTTTTTCATCAAAAAAAGCTCCCCGAAACAAGACCGAGAAGCTTTAAAAAGACACACTAAACCCTTAGTTTTAGACGCAAGAGTAGCGTAATAATATCAACTTAACTTCGACCTTGTAGGACTCACAGTTCCTCACTTAAAGGTAGTTTATATTGTTAGTATTATAACTGAAACTTTCAAACATTGCAAGTATAAAATATATAAAAAATATAATTACAACACATTGTTTTTTGATATTTTTATCAGTTATAGTTATATTATAGATAAAATAAATATTATATATGCATTTATTTTTTACTAATGCGGATAGAAAATTAGCGAAAAACTGGTGTTTATTGATATGCAAATTTTTTAATTTAGCGGGCAAACTTATTTTAAAGTCAATTAAAAGACTTAAAAAATATAAGGAGGATATTGAAAATGAGAATGACACCAATTATAACAGGTATGGCGGGTATGGTAGCAGGTGCAGTTGTTTCAGCTATGGCAACAGGTGCAATGAGCAATCCATCAACAAGAAAAGCTGTTAAAAATTCAGCTAAAAGCATGTCACATGCCGCAAAAAAAGCCGCACATGACATTAGCAATAGTATGATGGGATAAAAATTTTTATATAAAAGGTGTTGCAATGGTTTATTTGCAATGCCTTTTGTTTATTTTAAGCCAATATAAGCGGCATTTTCATTTAAATCATATGAAAATATAGAGTTTATTAACATCTCATATTCTTTAAGATTTTTGGTTTTACGAAGTTTTTTCCATATAGTTTCATCTGCACTAAATAAAACATTCATATAAAACCAGATTTCTTTCATTTTATGAAGTACAGGAATATCTCCTGAAAGTTTTTCCTTATACACTCTATACAGTTTATCATGAAAATCTTTTACTATTTGCTTATCAAAAACATTTTCACCTTTAATACATGATACTAAAAATGGATTTGCAATTAAACCTCGTCCAAGCATAACAGCATTTACATTTTCTATTTTACAATCACTTGCTTTAAATATATCACCATTATAACAAACTGGGGCTTTTACACTTTCAAAATATTTATAAAAAGCTTGTTTATTTACAGGATTTCTATAAAAATCTGTTTGCACACGAGGGTGTATTGTAAGTTCATAAATAGGGTATTTATTAAAAATATTCAGTATTTCTTCAAATTCATCAGGGGAGTAACGACCAAGTCTAGTTTTTATAGATATATTTATATCTGTTTTACTATATATATCATCTAAAAAATTATCCAGTTTATCAAGTTCAGTTAAAAAACCAGAACCCTTTTTCTTTGCTACAACTGTACCTGACGGACAACCTAAATTTAAATTTACTTCAGTATATCCCATTTTTTCAATCTCATTACAAGCCCAAATAAAATGTTCTGAATTATTAGTAAGTAACTGTGGAACAACATTTAAACCTATATTATTTTCGGGTAAAATGTCATTTTTTTCACGAGTTGAAAACTTTTTATTCTGGTTAGGGCTTAAAAATGGCGTAAAATATTTATCAAGCTTACCAAAATATTCTGCATGTATATTTCTATAAACATAATTTGTCAATCCCTCAAGAGGGGCAAAATAATATTTCATATTTAAACTCCAAAAAATCAAGCCCTGTGGAGTTTTATCCTCAGAGCTTGATATAAAAATAATCAATTATGGAACAAGACGTGTCATATCACGAGGGAACATAGACGCATCACGCACATTTTGCTGACCTAAAAGTTGCATAGTTAGACGTTCCAGACCAATGCCAAGACCGCCATGAGGTGGCATACCATACTTATGCATCATTGTAAATGACTCAAACAGTGTTTCGTCCATATTGCGGTCACGCAGTTTCTTGATTTGTTCATCATAGTCATTGATACGCTGACCACCAGTTGTAATTTCAAGACCTCTAAACAATAAGTCAAATGAAAGAGCCAACTTTGGATTTTCTCTGTCGTCCATTGCATAAAATGGACGCTTTGCAGAAGGGAAGTGGGTAACAAAACAGAATTCACTGTTATGTTCTTCTTTAGCCCATTTACATAGCATAACTTCTTCATCAGGATTTAGGTCAAAACGGTTTTTAGACTTATGACCATACTTTTCCTGCATAATTTCCTTAGCTTCCGCAAAAGTAATTGTAGGGATAGTGTCAATAACAGGTAAGTTAACGCCTAAAAGCTCAATTTCTTCTTTAACATGTGTGCTTAGATATTCCATCATATATTTGAGCATACCAGTTTCCATAGCCATTACATCATACATAGAGTCGATATAAGCCATTTCAAAATCAAGACCGATATATTCATTTAAGTGACGGGAAGTGTTATGGCGTTCTGCACGGTATACATTACCAACTTCAAACACACGACCAAAAATACCCGCTGTATATTGTTTATAAAACTGTGGTGATTGTGCTAAATAAGCCTGTTGACCAAAATAATCAAGCTTAAAGATATTAGCACCGCCTTCAGCACCAGAAGAAACGATTTTTGGTGTATGAATACGTGTAAATCCTTGTTTAAGCATATATTCAGAGAAACCATCAGCAATAGCCGCTTGAATACGGAATACAGCACGTTTACGAGGGTGACGAAGGGTGATAGGACGAAGTGGCAAATCAACATCGAGAGATAGTCCCATATACTTTTTACCCAGAGGAACAGGAAGCTGTTCTGCTGGTTTAGCTAAAATCTTGATATCAGTTAAAACAACTTCAAAGCCGTGTTCTGCACGAGGTTCTTCACGAACATCACCAGTAACTTCAACAACCATAGCATCTTTGATATCAGCTTTATTTAAACCGCCAATCTCACCAGAGAACATACACTGGATAAGACCATAATCTGTACGAATTACAACAAATGCAAAATCAGACATATCACGCACACGGTGAACTGTACCTCTAAATGTTACAGACTGACCCATATGTGCTTTACAGTCAGAAATTGCTTCTACATACTGTTTTGGAGTTCCTATAAATTCCATGAAACACAAACGCCTCTCTATCTTATTTTTTATTTTCCATGATTTTCATTATATCCATTTTCAGAGCAATAATCAAGGGAAAACGACAAAAATTAGTCTTCAAACACTATTTTTCCGTCTTTAAGCTCTTTTATAATAGCAAGTGATTCAACATGAACCCCTTCATTACGGACAAGTTTTCCGCCTGTATCAAATCCTTTTTCAATGCAAATGCCTGCACCAACAATAATAGCACCAGACTGACGAACCAATTCAATAAGACCTAGAAGAGCACTACCTTTGGCTAAAAAGTCATCAATAAGTAAAACTCTGTCATTTTCTCCAAGGAAATTTTTTGAAACAATAACATCATATTCTCTTTGATGAGTAAAAGAAGTAACCTTACTTGTGTAAACCTCGCCATCAATATTTCTTGACTGGGTTTTCTTAGCAAACACAACTGGAACACCGAAATGTTGTGCGGTAATACAAGCTATACCAATACCGGAGGCCTCAATTGTCAAAATTTTGTTTACACCTTGATTTTTATATAGACGATAAAATTCTCTACCTATTTCATTTATCAGTTCTACGTCCATCTGATGATTTAAAAACGCATCTACTTTCAAAACATCGCCGTCTTTAACACGACCACGTTCTAAGATAGCATCTTTTAAAAGCTTCATATATGCTTTTGCCCCCTGCATTCATTCAAATTATAAATATTTCATTCATTATAGCACTTTCGACTATGTTTGACAATGTTTATCATGACAAAAGTTTAAAAAACTTAACGGCATATTTACAAACATATAAATAAAGAGCGTCTATGAAAAACATAAACGCTCAGTATAAATTATTCACTTAAAAGCATACGGTCATTGTCAATATTAAACTTTTCAAGTAAATCTTGAACTTTGAGATTTTTCTTTTCTTCACCACTTATATCAACAACAACTTTACCATTATGCATCATAATCAGTCTATTACCATATTCAATAGCATGTCGCATATTATGAGTTACCATAAGGGTTGTAAGATTATCTCTTTCCACAATATCTTTGGTTATTTTCAAAACCTTATCCGCAGTTTTAGGGTCAAGTGCGGCTGTATGCTCATCAAGCAAAAGCAAATTAGGCTTTTTAAGTGTAGCCATAAGCAGAGTAAGGGCTTGACGCTGACCACCAGATAAAAGACCAACTTTACTTGTCATTCTATCTTCAAGACCTAAATCAAGCATTGCAAGGCGTTCACGATATATCTTTCTTTCCTCATTTGATATACCTGTTCTTAAACCTCTATGCTGACCACGTCTATATGCAAGTGCTAAATTTTCCTCAATACCCATGTTAGCCGCTGTTCCACGCATAGGGTCTTGAAACACTCTACCTAAAAATCTAGCTCTTTTATGCTCTGGTAAATTTGTTAAATTATATGCATCAAGATGAATACTTCCTTCATCAGGAGGGAATACACCAGCTATTAAATTAAGTGTGGTTGATTTACCCGCTCCGTTGCCACCTATTACAGTAACAAAATCGCCATTATTAAGAGCTAAATTTAAACCATTTATAGCACGTTTTTCATTTACAGTGTTTGCATTAAATGTTTTATATACGTTTTTAATCTCCAGCATTATTAACCCTCCTTTCTTTTCTTTTTAGAAAAATACTTAGCTTTCCAGAATGGAACAGCAAGGAATACTGCAACAACAAGTGCAGTTAAAAGTTTTAAATCATCTGTCTTGATAAGCTGGGTTTGAAGTACAATCTGAATAACTAAATAATAAATAATAGCACCAATGGAAACGCTTAAAAGTTTAAGTGCAAAGTTTCTAAATATCTTAGAAAACAGGACTTCGCCTATAATAACAGCCGCAAGACCAATAACAATAGCACCACGTCCCATATTTACATCAGCAAAGCCTTGATATTGGGCAAGTAGGGCAGAAGCAAGTCCCACAACGCCATTGGATACCATTAAACCTAGTACCTTTACAAAGTTTGTGTTAATACCTTGTGCACGAGCCATATCAGCATTACAACCAGTTGCACGAAGTGAACAACCTAATTCTGTACCAAAGAACCAATATAATAATACAATTAAAACAACAGTAAATATAACTCCTACAAAAATAGGATTTTCTATTGTCATTTTACGGACATTTCTAAGTGATACAAGTAAATCATATTTATCAACGCTTATTGCCTGATTAGCTTTACCACCTAAAGCCCTAAGATTTATAGAATATAATGCAAGTTGAGTTAAAATACCTGCTAAAATTGCTGGAATACCCATAAATGTATGGAATAAACCTGTTAAAAGTCCTGCAAGCATGCCAGCAATAACCGAACACAAAAGAGCAATCCAAATATTATAACCATTTGTCATCATAACAATACAAACAGCACCACCAGTACACATTGTACCATCAACCGTAAGGTCAGGGAGGTCAAGCACTTTGTATGTAATATATACACCAATCGCCATCAGCCCCCAGATTAAACCTTGTGCAACTGCTCCAGGTAGGGAATTAATAAGAGCTGTAATATTCATTTTTTTCCTCCAAAATAGGGGATAGGATACAGCAAAAACACTGCACCCTATCAAACCTTAAATTTTATGCTATTGCTTCATAATCATCTGGAACAGTTATTCCAAGTTGTTCACAGATATCAGCATTGTATTTCTTAGTAAAGTTTGGAGCAGACTTAACTTCCATTTTTGAAATATCTTCGCCATTTACCAATACATCATAAGCCATTTCGCCAGTAATTTGACCAAGTTCATAGTAATCCACAGAAAGTGTAGCTACGCCATAACCCTTACAAGAGTTTTCTTCACCAGCGATAACAGGCATTTTTGCAGGGATTACAATATTACCAATAGTTTCAGCACAAGATGCTGCTGTATTATCAGTTGGAGTGTAAAGAACATCACTTGCAGCGACCGCACTTGTTACAACAGCAGAAACATCATTTGTATCTGTGAAAGAAAATTCTGTGCATTCATAGCCCATTGCTTCAAGTAAAGGCTTGATAACACTAATCTGATAAGATGAGTTAGGTTCAGCAGAACAGTATACTAAACCTACTTTTTTAGCATTTGGAAATAGTTCGTTTAACATCTCAGCCTGACCATCAAGCGGAGCAAGGTCAGTTGTACCTGAAATATTAGAACCTGTTACACCATTCCAGTCATCAATAGATAAAGCAGTTGCATAATCGGTTATAGATGTGCCTAAAATAGGAATATCAGAAGTACCAGATTGAGCTGCTTGAATAGATGCGGTTGCGTTTGCCATAATTAAATCCACACCATTTGAAACAAAACCATTTATAATTGTTGAACAAGTATTGGAATCACCAGATGCATTCTGATAATCAAATTTTACTTTATCTTCTCCAAGTTTTTCGGTTAAATAATCCTCAAAGCCTTGAGTTGCCGCATCAAGTGCTTCATGCTGAGTTAACTGACATATGCCAATGTTATAAACATCATCAGCACTACTGCCATCAGAACTACCACAAGCCGTCATAGAAATTGCCATTGTTCCAGCAAGTAAAGCAGCAAACAATTTCTTTGTTAATTTCATTTAAATCACCCTTTTACTAAAGTTACACAAGAGTTTTTAACACTCTATAGTTTTACATTTTAGCAGTTAAAAGCATTTTGGTCAAGAGGTTTAATTAAATTTAAATATTTTCTTTTCTATATGCTTTGAAAACAAAATAACTGTTTAACGCCCAAATTTTAAGAACTAATTGTTAATTTTAGAAAAAAAACTAAAAACTCTTTTCTTTTATACATTATCTATGCTATAATGATTTCGTAAAGTGAATCCTCTGGTGTTGCCTAACTATCGACATTATTAATAACGACTCACCACAGGAATCAAACAAACATTTGATTTTGGGAGGTATTTCTAAAATGACCAGAGCAATTAAGGTAAAAAACACAGAAGATATTCAAAAGATTAATCAAATCGTAACCCGTTATGGTTTTGATATCTGGATTCATGGTAAAAGCGGTATGGTAGACGCTAAGAGCTTACTTGGTATGTTCTTACTTTCTTTAAATGAGCCACTACAATTAGTAGTTGATGATGATGTTGATGCTTCCGCTCTACTTAAAGACCTTGGCGAATATCTTGAAATTGAAGACTAAAAAATATTACAGCTCTCATAATTGAGAGCTGTTTTTTTATTAACATTATGTCTGTTTATTTTATACGATTATGCCTCAAAATAAGTTGTGTAATAGAGGATACAACTACTATACCTATTGCAAGTGCTCCAGCTATTCCAACTGTAAAAATACACTGTCTTAATGCTCGAACAGTGTCGCCCTCAATACAATAAACCATAGTTTGATATATACCATTGCCAGGAACAAGCGGTAAAAGTGATATTGCTAAAAACACGGTTACAGGACTTCTTAAAACTCTTGCACAAACTTCAGAATATATTGTTATTACAACTGTTGAAATAAAATATCTTGGTATTTCGCTATCAGGAAATGGAGTTGCTGCTAAAAGATAGATAAGCCAGCTTATAAGTCCGCCCAATCCTGCAAAAAATATATATCTACCTTTAACCTGAAAGACAACTGCAAAACATATACATGCAAAAAAACTCATCAAGCTTTGATAAATAATCTTGTCCATTTATTATCCTCCAAGTAGACCTGCAAAACTAAATGGCACGGCTGCCCCAACAGCTATACCTGCGGCAACAAGAAGTGCTTCTGTGAATTTCGTTATTCCTGCAACTATATCACCCGCTATTAAATCTCTAATTGCATTTGTTAAAACTAATCCTGGCACAAGTATCATTATAGAACCGATTACCATATTTTCATAAACATTTATTATTTTTAGTTTATAACATAAAAGGGCAGTGGAGGCAATCCAAAATCCACCAACAATATTTATAAATAGTGTATTTGTTCTTATATGTGTCATACATTCTATCATATACCATAAAATGATACATGTTATAAATGAACATAAAGCCTCAACAATGCCACCACCAAACAAAAAAGTAAAAAATGCAGCACCGCCACCAGTAGCTAAACAAAGCATAAATTTAGGATAACCTGTGTGTATATCTATTAAATGAAGACGTTCTTTTATGGCATGATAATCCAGTTTTTTACTGCAAATATCACGACATAATGTGTTTAACTGGTCTAATAATCCCAAATTTGTACTTCTTTTATATATTCGTGCTACTCGTGTTATTGGTGCTTCATTATTTCTTGTAAATGATGTAATTATAGTAGTAGGTACTGCGTATACATTTATTTCTGTTGCATCATATGATTTACATATTCTAAAAATTGCATCTTCTACTCTATATGTTTCAGCTCCACATTGTAAAAGCCTTTGACCTATATCCATTGAAACCTCTATAAGTTCTGTCGAAGTCAAATTATATTACTCCATTCTAAAAATCAAATATTACTAAAAAAGGATAACATATTTTTGTTTTGAAAGTCAATAAAAATACTCCTGCTTTTGCTTAAACAGGAGTATCTATCATTATTTAAATTTGCATATAACAGATGATATTTCTGCTCTTGTTATATTTGCTTTAGGTTTTAATGAGCCGTCAGCATTACCACTGATTATCTCGGCAGATGTAACATAACTTACTTCATCTGTTGCCCATGAAGGTATATCGGCTGCATCTTTAAAGGATATATTTTTAGCAACATAACCTTGAGGTAATGCACGAGCAATAACAGCCATAACCTCTACACGGGTAATAGGTGCATTTGCATTAAAATATGTTTTTCCACCAGAAGCGGCTTGACCTGTCATAATGCCTGCATTATATACAGCAGTCACCGAACCTTTAGCCCACGATGGAATTTTTTCAGCATCATCAAATGGAAGATTTGTTGATGATACATCTAAATGAAGCACATTAGACATTAAAACTGCAAATTCTGCACGAGTTAAATTATCATTTGGTTTAAACTGCCATGTTCCATTTGCAGACTGAGAACCATTCATAATCCCTCTATCAGAAAGTAGATTTATATATCCCGCTGCCCATGATTTTGAGATATCTGTAAATTTGCTGTTTGTGCTTGTGCCAGCGTTTACTGTCCAAACTTTTCTTGACAGATTGCCTGCATCATCTGCTACTTCAAGTATAATAACATGTGTGCCTGCATCTAATGCACCAGTTGTAATATTTAATAGTGAGTTAGCTTCATTATAATTAGTCTTTGTAAGCACACCATCAATATAAATTTTTATATTTTCAGTGCGAACAGGTGAGGACTGACCATTTTGTGAAATTTGAGCAGTTATTGAAGCAGATTGACCCGCTGAAATATTTATATTACTATCTGTTACTGAAATTTTAGGTGCATCTGTATTTTTTGCAGCAAATTCACTAAGCAATATATGGTCAAGATATAATATACCATCTTGATTTGCATTTAATAGTCTAATTCCTGTAAAATAAGCCGCATTTTGTGGCACATTAGCTGTTAGCTGGCGATAATAAGATTGTGCAGATTTATCAAAAGGTGCGGCAATTTCTGCACCGTTTAAATCAGTAAATACTGCTTGTATATCACCTTGATTTTTGTCCAGCATTGCCCATAATGTGACTACTTTTTCACTATTTATAGCAACAGGGGAGGAAACAAATAAATCTGCACCTGTTTGGCTGTAATTTACACTAAGTGCATTATAACCTCTTGCAACATTATCATCTATAATTGATAGATTAGCATTATTTGATGTAAATGGTTGAACTTCATTTTCAAAATCAGCGATAACTTGAAGTTCTTGAGCTGCACCCATGCCAACAGATACTGAAATTGATTTTGTAACGCCATAACGTGAAGCAGTTATAGTTCCAGTGCCTGAATTAGTAGGGGTAAATAAACCATCTGATATTGTACCTAAATTATTACTTACACTCCATGTTATCTGGTCGTTTGAAGTTGCTACTTTTATAGCATTTCTATACATAACTGCATCTATTTGTATAGGTTCACCTACTTTTGTAGATATAGATGATATTGCTTTACCATCTTTATAAAGTGACATAGAAGTTGGTTCATCGGTTACATATATTTGCATACTACCAGTAGCACCACTTGGAGTTGACGCTGTAATAGTAACAGTACCTGATTGTGTTGGTGCATGATATACTCCATCAGATACAAAGCCATCACTTACAACATATGTTATTTGCTCATCAGTAGAAGTCTTTTTAAATGCACTATCTAACACAGTGGTAGTAAATGACATTTTACCACCTAAAAGCATATAATGTGTTTCAGGCTCTAAATGTATGTTTTTAGCTATGCCATCTGATACTGCATTATTTATAAAGAAAATATATGTCGAGCATTTTCTTTCACTGCCATCAGATGGACTTGTAATAGTGGTAGATTTATCATTTACAGGATTTTTAATTGTCATTGCAGATGAACCACCACCATCAAGACATACAGCTGACACACAACCAAGCTGTTGAAGCTCTGAAGCGAGTTGTTTTGCGGTTAAGCCTTTACTATAACCAGATTGAGCTCCATCTACTTCATAAATCACAACTGTTCCATCTGCTTTAATTCCAGCCGCAGACCTTGCAGCAAGCGAAGTTGCAGAGTCTATATTAGAAGTGGTAACAACTCCATCTGTAATAAGTTTTTTTCCGCCTACTGCATACATAACTTCGCCCCATTTAGGGTTATTTGTGTTAAAAGTTATTGTTATTTTTTCGCCTATTTGATAATCAATCCAAGGCATTGATGTACAATCATCTCTTCTTGTAAGTATCATCTGATTATCTTCAATAGGGAAAGAATAATTTCCAGAAACTTTATTAACAACTGTTAAAGTTATAGGCTGACCGATTTTAAGAGTTGATGGGTCATCATACTGCATAACTATACTTTGACCAGATGAACCAAAATGTGTTTCATCTGAGTAATATTTATCTATTAAATATAAGCCTCTTGTTGTTCTGGTTTTATTATAATCAAATACTGTTATTTTTCCACTGTCACCAGAAACTATTATGCTGCTTATAGGGTCGCCTATTATGGCTGAACCATCAGACATAAAACCTATTGCAGATTCCCAATCAGTAGCGGCTATAAGTCTGCCATTATCTACAAAAAGACCAGTTGGAACACCATCAGAAAACGAGAAGAAATCTGCATTTATTCCACCTATTACATCTAAGCCTTGAGCTTCAAGTGATGATGATATCTGTGAAATTGATTTTCTGCTTCCATAAAATTCATCACCAGATTTAACACCTATTGGTTGTACAGATGAATTAGGTTTATATGTGATAATAGAAGCTTTTTGAATTCCACTTTCATTATAACCCTCTTGTCTCGTATATGTAGTACCAACACCAATTGGATATGAATATTCTGTCCAGCCAGTAAGTGCAAAAGCACTTTGACTAAATAGCATTGTACATGCTAACACAGAACCTACAATTTGTTTTACTTTTGAAAAATTCATAATAATCCTTTCTTTTAAATACTTTGCAGTAAATCTTCAACAAGTTCACTAAGTCTTGGACTTCTAACAGACCTATCTGATACACGACGATAAATATGTTTTCTTGCATTATAAAGTTTACGCATTTCTGTCACACGGTCTGTGCGTTTATCAAGAAGCGGGCGATTTGATGAACTCTCTAAATTCTTAACAATTCTGTAAAATGGTGTGTCTAAGTGTATTAAAAAACCTGTCTTTTTAACTATTTCAACATTTTCTGGTTTAAGCACTGCACCACCACCTAAAGAAATCACAGCACCGTCTATCTGACAAATCTCTTTTAAATATTTTGTTTCAAGCTCACGGAATGCTTTTTCACCATCTTGATTAAATATATCAGTTATTGTTCTGTTTTCTTTTTCTTCAAGATATACATCAGCATCAATATGTTTTAATCCCATAAGTTTAGCAAGCTTTTTACCAATAGTTGTTTTTCCACTGCCCATAAATCCGCAAAGTACAAGATTATTTTTATTATATTTTTCTTTCAAGCGTTTAACTGACATCTGTCCTAAAACTCTTCTTGCTATGCTATCAAAAACACTTGCATCAAACTGTGTATTATTCCATATAGTTTGTGCGGCTGCGGCTTGCATAACTAACATATATATACCATTTCTAGTTTTAATATCACGTTTTGCAAGTTTCATTGTAGATGTTTTTGGAGGGTTGTATATAGCATCAAACACATATTTTGTTTTTCTAGGCAAGAAATAAAGTGGCTTTTTCTCCTCTTTTGGATACATTCCAAGGGGAGTTCCATTTATAACTATTTCTATATCTTTTGGTATTTGTTTTCTTGTACACACAGTTATTCTTGCATTTGGTATGGAATATTTAAGTTCATTTTTTAATTTATATGCCTTGTCTAATGACCTGCCAGTGATATATAAATTAGCTTTTGATTTTGCACAATGGTATGCCATAACAGTTGATGCACCGCCATAACCTATAACCAAAGTTTTTTTATTTTTAAGCTCTACACCATCTTTTTCAAGTGTGGAGGCAAAACCAAAAATATCTGTATTATAACCTATTGCTTGACCATCTTTAAACTGTACTGTATTTACAGAATGTAAGTCCATTGCACTTGGGTCTATGGCATCTAATAAATCAATAACCGCTTTTTTATGTGGTATAGTTAAATTTATGCCTTTTAATTTTTGCTTTGCAATGGTCATTGCAGTTTCAAGTTCTTCTGGTTTTACTGCTATTGCTAAATAATCAGCGTCCATATTTACTGCATTAAAAAGCTGTGTATGTAGTTCTGGACTCATTGTGTGACCTAATGGCCAGCCAAAAAGGGCATATGTAGGGCGAACAGGCTCAAATTTTTTAAAATCATCAAGTGTTAAAACCATTATATGCCTCCTAATTTTTTGAGTGTATCAAAGAAATCAGGGTATGAAATAGCAACCACATCTGGATTTAAAATTTCACTTTCGCCTTCACAGCCTAATGCACAAACAGCCATACTCATAGCAATTCTATGGTCATTATATGTTTCAAAACTTGCAGAATGTAGCTTGTTACCACCATTTATAATCATGCCGTCATCGGTTTCTTTAACATCTGTACCCGCTTTACTGAGCTCACAAACCATTGCCGCAATTCTATTAGACTCTTTAACCTTTAGTTCTTGAGCATCTTTGATAATAGTTTGACCTTCAGCAAATGCAGCCGCAACTGCAAGAACAGGAAGTTCATCAATAAGGCGTGGAATAACTTCACCACCTATAATAGTTCCTTTAAGTTTTGATGATTTCACAGTTAAATCACAAGTTGGCTCAACTTCATCTCTGAAGTTACTTTCTGTTATATCTGCACCCATAGCTTTTAATACATCTAAAATACCAGTGCGAGTTGGATTAACCCCAACATTTTTAATTGTAATTTCAGAATTTGGAATAATAGCACCTGCAACAAGGAAAAATGCAGCGGAAGAAATATCTGCTGGTACAGCCACATCTTTAGCTTTTAAATCTTCTGGAGGAGTTAGAACAATAGTTCTGTCTTCGCTTTTAACGTCAGCACCTAAAGCTCTAAGCATGCGTTCAGTATGGTCACGTGAACATGCAGGTTCAATAACAGTGGTTTTGCCATCTGCATATAAGCCTGCAAGTAAAACAGCACTTTTAATTTGTGCTGATGCAACAGGCAGTTTGTAAGTAATACCTGTTAATTTATTATTAGCACCATGCAAAGTAAGTGGACAGTAATTTCCATCTACACCATCAATTTTTGCACCCATTTGACTAAGTGGTGTTATAACTCGTTTCATAGGTCTTTTTTGAATGGAAGCATCTCCAGTCATAGTAACATCAAAATCTTGACCTGCAAGAATGCCACATAATAGGCGAGTAGTAGTTCCAGAATTGCCAGTGTAAAGTTGTTCATCAGGACATTTTAAACCATGCATACCCACACCATGAACAATAACTTCTTTGTCTGATACTTCTATTTGTACACCCATTTTTCTAAAGCAATCAATAGTTGAAAGGCAATCTTCACCCATTAAAAAACCTGTTATATGTGTAGTACCTTTTGCAAGTGCACCAAGCATAACCGCACGATGGGAGATAGATTTATCTCCTGGTACAGTTATAACTCCTTTTAAACCGTTATTTATCTGTTTAATTTTCATAGTAAACCTCATTTTGTGTTATTTGATAACTACCTAAAAGTCTAAATGATGACAGTTCTTCAGAAAGCTGATAAATCAATGACCTTGTATCTTCATTTGCAAGACTGCCTTCAAAATCAGCATAAAACCTATAATTCCAAGGGGTTTCTGAAAGTGGTCTTGAATGTATTTCTGTAAGATTTATATTTCTATCAGAAAACATAGAAAGGGCAGCCGCAAGTGTGCCTTGTTCGTGTGGAAGTGTAAATGCAATACTTACACGGTTGTCATTTTCACTTGCTGAAAGATTTTTGCTAATCGCTACAAAACGTGTTTGATTTGTTTTATCATCATTTATACATGCGGCTAATATTTTAAGACCATAGAGTTTAGCAGCATCTTCTGAGCATACAGCGGCTTTTGTAATATCATTAAAATCATGTACTTGTTGTGCAGCCACTGCCGTATTAGTTGTTTTGCATAGTTCAAAACCTTTTTCCTTGAGATAGATTTTACACTGGTCAAGTGCAGGAGTTATGGAATAAACCTGTTTAACATCATCTATTGTAGCACCGTTGCACCCTGCAAGGCAATGACGAATATCATTTATATGTGACCTTGATATATATAAATCATATTTCATTAGCAAATCACACACTTCATTTATAGTTCCAATAGATGAATTTTCAATAGGTACTACGCCAATCTCTGCTTTATTTTCTGATACAGCTTTAAATACATCTTCAAAAGTATTTACATGAGAAATAATCGCATTTTTAAACATAGCTCTAGCCGCTTGTGATTGATAAGAAGCTGGCAACCCTTGATAAACAACAGTTTTAGGCTCATTATTTGGCTTTGAGTAATGATATTTTAGCTTTTCAGGATTTTGCTTTAGCATATATTGATATTGGTGCATACGACTTACTCTAATAGATGTTTTAAGCATAGCTATATATTCATGTTTTATATCTTCTGGCATATCATCACTCATCATTTTAATAAGTGCTGCTTCTCTGTCAGGTTTTAAAACTTTATCATTTGTTTCAAGTTTATATTCTGCTACTTGTTCAGCCAGTTTCATTCTCTCAGCAAATAAT
The DNA here is from genome assembly GCA_944384745.1 of uncultured Butyricicoccus sp. Classification (GTDB taxonomy): domain Bacteria; phylum Bacillota; class Clostridia; order Oscillospirales; family Butyricicoccaceae; genus Butyricicoccus_B. The sequence goes on along the minus strand of CALWUO010000003.1, from coordinate 19,436 downwards.
TTACGAATTTCTTTATCTACTCGGTTTATATCTTCTCTAATTTCATTCAGCATTCGCATAACCATAACCCTCCACATAAATATTAGCAAGAGCAATGGCTGCTGCGGCTTCTATAACTGGTGCTGCACGAGTTACAATGCATGGGTCATGTCTACCTTTTATAACTAAGTCTTCAACTTCACCAGTAGATAAATTAAGTGTATGCTGTTTTTTAGATATAGATGGTGTAGGTTTTATAACTGTACGGAATATAATTGGCATACCGCTTGTAATTCCACCTAATACACCACCGTTGTTATTAGTTTCGGTTATTACTTTTTCATCATCAGATAATATAAAAGCATCATTTGCATGTGAGCCTCTAAAATCAGCAAATCCAAAACCCGCTCCAAATTCAACGCCTTTTACAGCAGGTACAGCGAACAATATAGAAGAAAGTTTACTTTCAATGGTATCAAACATAGGACTTCCTAAACCTGCTGGTATACCTACCGCAGCACATTCAATAACACCACCCACTGAATCTTGGTCAAGTCTTGCATCTTCAATGGCTGATAACATAGCTTTTTCAGCTAATGGATTGATTATAGGATATTCCTGTAATCTGATTTTATCAAGTTGTTCTGCTGTAACTTCCACATCATCAAAAGGAGTATCTTGAATTTGTGCAATAGATTGAATATGTGAACCAATAGTTATTCCTTTGCTTTTTAAAAACAGCTTACACATTGCACCTGCAAACACTAACGGTGCTGTAAGTCTACCTGAAAAATGTCCGCCACCTCTCGGGTCATTATATCCGCCATAACGTACTAGACCTGTGTAATCCGCATGAGCGGGACGTGGTTGTGTTGAAAAATCTTTATAATCACCTGAGCGGGTGTCAGTATTTTCAATCATAGCACAGATAGGTGTACCTGTTGTGTAGCCTTGATATATACCAGAAAGAATTTTAGGTGTATCTTTTTCTTTTCTTGCTGTGGATTGTTTATTTTTGCCTGGAGCTCTTCGCTCCATTTCACTTATCACGAATGCTTCATCAAAAGCAATGCCCGATGGAAAACCATCGAGCACCACACCAATGCCGCCCCCGTGAGATTCTCCAAATATGGAAACTTTAATTGTATTTCCCCATACAGAACCCATGGCAGGTTGCCTCCTTAAATAAATTACATCGCTTTAATCAGTTTATGCAGTCTGTCAACTTCTATCTTTTCAATCTCTGCTTTTCCCATTGTGCGTACTAAAATAAAATTCATTGTATCGCCCATTTTCTTTTTATCAGAAAGCAAAGCATTGAAAATATCTTCTTTTTCATATGGTAGGGAAGTAGGCAGACCTATATTTTTTAGTATATTAGAAAGATATTCTGTTAAGCTATTATTATTTCCAATAACATCAGATAATCTCATAGCCGCTACCATGCCCATTGACACCGCATTGCCATGACTAAACTTAGTATAATTACCTAGTTTTTCTATTGCGTGACCGATAGTATGACCAAAATTTAAAATCATACGAAGTCCCGTGTCATGCTCATCAACTTCCACAACATCACGCTTTATCTTTACACATTCATAAATAATATCAGATATATTATCTTTATAATTTGGTTTACTTACCATTTCAAGAATATCTGCGTTTTGTATACAGCCATATTTTATAACTTCAGCCATACCATCTATAAAAATATCGTTTGGTAAAGATTTTAAAACACAAGGGTCAATAAGTACCAATCTAGGTTGATAAAATGCACCAACTAGATTTTTACCTTGTGGCATATCAACCGCAGTTTTACCACCAACAGATGAGTCAACTTGTGCTAGAAGTGTAGTTGGTATTTGACAAAGTGACACGCCTCTTAAAAAAGTAGCGGCTGCAAAACCTGTCATATCGCCAATTACTCCACCACCTAAAGCAATTACTAAATCCTTTCTTGTAATATCTGCATTTATTAAATCTGTATATATTGTGTTTATTGTTTCCAGTCGTTTATATTCCTCACCAGCGGGAAGTATACTATGAGTAACTGGAATAGAAAATTGTTTTGTTACTTTTTCCAAATATAATGGTGCAACATTTGTATCTGTTACAATGTGAACTCTACTAGGGGAGAACACATCAACACATAAATCTGCAACATTATCTATAATGTTTTCATCAATTAAAATTTCAGAAATTCCATTTGAACCTGAAAGAGTTAACTTTTTCATTTTAAGCCCTCTTAAATTTCACGTCCCATAGCCTTTGCAATACTACGAAGTGAATTCATAGTTTCTTCAAATGACTCATATGTTAATGACTGAGCACCGTCAGAAAGTGCATGAGCTGGGTCATTGTGAACTTCAATCATAAGACCATCAGCACCCGCTGCAACTGCGGCACGTGCAAGTGGTTCTACCATCCAATAAATGCCGCCTGCATGGCTTGGGTCAACTACTACTGGTAAATGGCTGAGACGCTTTAACACTGGTACAGCAGAAATATCAAGTGTATTTCTTGTATAGGTTTCATATGTACGGATACCACGTTCACAAAGAATAACATTTTTATTTCCGCCTGCCATTAAGTATTCAGCAGACATTAAAAATTCTTCAATAGTATTTGCAAAACCACGCTTTAAAAGTACAGGTTTATCAGTTTGACCTAATTCCTTTAGAAGCTCGAAATTTTGCATATTTCTTGCACCAACTTGGAAACAATCGCACTTTTCCATAAACATTTCAATATGTGCAGGATTTGTTATCTCAGTTACAACTGGAAGACCTGTTTCTTTATGTGCCTCATGTAATAAATCCAGACCTTCAGCCTTTAAACCTTGGAAAGAGTATGGGGAAGAACGAGGTTTCCATGCACCACCACGTAACACAGTAGCACCATTCTTTTTAACATTTTTAGCAACATCTATAATTTGTTCTCTGCTTTCTACTGAACAAGGACCTGCCATAACAACAATCTTTTTTCCACCAACTTCAACACCATCAGCAATTTTAACAATAGTGTCTTGAGGGTGCATTTTACGGTTTGCAAGTTTAAATGGTTCTTGAACTTTAGTTATACGCTCTACATATTTATCTAACAATAAAGCATCTTTATCAACAGCACCAGTATCTCCTACAAGTGCAAGAACGGTTGTACCTGTACCATAAATAGGATTTACTTGTACATTAAAACGTTCACTTAGCCAATTTGATAACTCTGTGATATGTTCCTTTGTTGCATCATTTTTCATTACAATAATCATAGTTTAAACTCCTTTTATGATAAAAATATAAATTTTAGCATATTAAAGTAAGATGGTACAAAAAAAGCCCCCCGTCACCTTAAAACAAGGGACGAAAGACCAAAACTTCCGCGGTACCACCCAAATTCAGTATAAAACTGCACTTTAAATCCGATACAAACATACCGTATCCCTATAACGGGGGAAAACCGTTAAAACCTAACGCAATAATTTGTTTCAGCTTTACTGCTCAAGAGGGAACTTCACAAAGTCAGTATTTGCACTTGTTTACAGTCAAGACAAGCACTCCCTGAAAAATACAAAAGACATTGCTACTTTCTCTTTCATTGCATTTACAATATTTGTTTCCATTATACGAATATTATCTATTTTTGTCAAGCGAATTTGCAAATTTCTTTCATATTTACACATTTAGGTGAGTATGTATAAAACAGGTGATAAATATGAGTGAAACTAATAAAACAAAGCGTTTTATACAAGCTTGTGATTGTCTAACACCGCAAATAAAAAATATCTTAATACATATAAAAGAAAGTGAAATTTGTGAAGAAATAAGACTAAGAACTGGCAAACCTATATATGCTGTATGGAATGACACCGAACATAAATTAGGGGAATACATTATAACTCAAAATAATTTACAAGAGATTTTAAGCCGTGCCGCTAGATATTCAGTTCACAGTTATTCAGAATATATTGCACAGGGTTTTTTACCACTAGATGGCGGGCATAGACTTGGTATTTGTGGCACAGCAGTTATAAATAACGGCAAAATTTCGGGTATAAGAACTATATCTTCACTTAATTTAAGAATTGCTCAAGAACATATGGGCTGTGCAGATAGTCTAATACCTCATATATTTTTTAAAAATGGACGACCTAAAAATGTTTTAATTTTATCTCCTCCTGCATATGGTAAAACAACATTACTTAGAGACCTTATAAGACAGGTTTCAAACAAAGGTTTTCGTATTTCGGTAGCAGACGAAAGGGGAGAGCTTGCCGCATTAAATAATGGAATAGCTCAATTTGATATTGGAGTACATACAGATATTATTGAAGCTCCAAAAGCTGAGGCTGTTTTACTCCTTTTGAAAACTATGTCACCAAAGATTATTGCACTTGATGAGATAACTTCACCTGATGACTTAAAAGCAATAGATTATGCTGGTAACTGTGGTGTTAGTATTTTTGCCTCTGCACATGCTATAAATATAAGCGATTTAAAAAACCGACCACTATATAGTGAAATGATGAAGCTGAATATTTTTGACATTATTATAAGCATAGAAAAGCATGAAAATATAAGAAAAATAAATATATTACAAGGAGGAATATAAAAATGTTACAGATTTTAGGAGCAATACTTGTTATTTTTTCAAGTACAGCTTTAGGTATTGCAGGAAAACAAAGGCTTGTAAAACGCACCAAAATTTTAGGTGAGTGGATTTGTGCTATTGATTTTATAACTGCTGAAATTGAGCAAAATCACACACCAATTCCAGATATATTAAATATGCTTTCAAAACAAGATAATTTATTAAAGCCTGTTTTCACAGAAATGATAAAACGTATAAATATGCAGCATGAATTATCATTTAGTTATCACTGGCACACTACAATTAGAGATTTAGCTTTTTCTTTAAACATGGAATATGATGAGATTGAAACTCTTAGAAACACCGCTTCATATTTGGGTAGATATCAAGCAGAAATGCAAATTTCAGGTTTACTTCATACACGTTCTAAACTTGTATCAATACAGACTTCTGCTGTACAAGCACTTCAAAACAAAGGAAATGTTTATAGAATGTGTGGTATTGCCGCTGGAATAATAACCGTTTTAATGATTGTTTAAAGAGGTTTTAATGATATGCAAATAGATTTGATTTTTAAAATAGCAGCAGTTGGAATTTTAGTGGCGGTTTTTAATCAGCTTTTAGTCCGTTCTGGTAGGGAAGAGCAAGCTCTTATGACAACTCTTGCAGGTCTTGTAGTTGTAATGATGATTTTGGTTCAAGAAATAGCCAATCTGTTCCAAATGATGAAATCTGTCTTTGGGTTTTAAACTATGAACATTATATCATTAGTAGGAATTGCAATAGTAGCTTGTATTTTATGTATTACTTTAAAACCTTATCAACCCGTTTTTGCTTTCGCTGTTTCTGCTGCGGCTGGTATATACATACTTTTAATGGCTTTACAGCCTGTATATGAACTTATACACTCTATAAATATGTTGATAAACAGTGTAAATATATCTTCAGAAATTTATATACCAGTTATAAAAATAGTTGGAATATCACTTGTAATTCGTATAGGTTGTGCAATTTGCAAAGATGCTGGTCAACAAGCTCTTTCGACTAAGTTAGAGTTTATAGGTTCTATTGCATGTATAATTCTTTGTTTTCCACTTATTGAGCATTTAATATCACTTATAAGTGATATATTAGGTCTAAAATTATGAAAAAAATAATTTTATCAATTATATCAGCAATAATTTTAATATCTGTATTTTGGGAAATTTCTTTTGCTTTTGATTATTCTAATATTTTATCTAGCTCTAAATCTGAAATTCTTGATGCATTACCAAATAATTCAGCACATATTATCAGTCAAACAGATGATATTGAAACCTGTTTACAAGAACTTCTGAATGGTATAAATACAAAAAAATTTATAACAAGCTCAATAAGAAGTTTATCTAAGATGCTTATTGTTATTATGCTTGGTGGTATTTGTGCAGGCTTTCAAAAAAATTCAGATTTACCTGTTGTAACAATAGCAACTGCACTTGCAATGACAAGCGTCTTATTTTCTGATTTACAGGGAATGTTATCACTTTGTACTGAAACTTTAGAACAAACAGCAATATTTTCTAATACAATGTTACCTGTTATGGCTGGAGCTATAACATTATCTGGTGCACCTGTTACAGCTAGTGCCACACAATCCATAACAATGCTTGCACTTAGTCTTATTATAGATTTTATAAGCTCTGTTCTAGTGCCTGCAATCTGTGCATATATTGCAATAATAACAGTTAATGCTGCATTATCACATGATTTACTCGATAATTTAGCACAATTTATAAAATGGATAACCACAGGTAGTCTTAAACTTATACTTACAATTTTCATAGCCTATTTATCTATATCTGGTGCTATAAGTGGAAGTGTTGATGCTGTTGCACTTAAAACCGCTAAATTTGCTGTTTCTGGTTCAGTGCCTGTGGTTGGCGGAATAATATCCGATGCAACTGAATCAATGCTTGCTGGTATGGTAACTATTAAAAATTCACTTGGGATAATTGGTATGTTTGGCGTTACCGCAATATGTATTATACCTTTTTTGCAAGTAGGCATAAATTATCTTATTTTTAAAGCGGGAACAGCCGCATTCTCTCCTATATGTAATCCGCCAATAAGAAAACTTATGGCAGGAATAGGGGATAGTTTAGGGCTTATGCTTGGAATGCTTGGCACTTGTAGTTCAATATTGTTTTTTGAATTGGTATTTTCAATTTTAATGGTGAATCCGCTATGAATGGAATTTTAAAAGCAATAATTATCAGTGTTACAATATCTTCGCTATTTGGCTGTATTGTTTTATCTCTTGTGCCTAATGGTGTAATGAAAGAAATAGCAAAATTTACTGTTGGTTTATTTATTGCTAATGCATTATTTACACCTATAACACAAATTAGGCTTCCATCTATTGAGAGTATTTTTATGAAAAATGATAATAAAATACAAACTGAAATAGAAAATGCTAAAAATCAAAGTAATCAAATTATACTTGAAGTTTCAAATCAAAATTTATGTGATACTATCACGCAAAATTTGAAAAATCAAGGTTATATATGCGATATTAAAGCGGAATTATCTTTAGCTGAAGATAATAATATAAACATAGATAATATTTATATTTATTCTGATGTAAATGATTATAATAAAATATCAGAATTTATAAGTTCTAATTACCAAATATCAAAGGAGCATATAAAATATGTGGAAACTTAATTTTTCAGAACTTACAGCCAAACTTCAACCAATGGCACAAAAATATAAATATGTTTTACTTATTTTTTTAGTAGGAATTATAATGCTTTGTTTAGGCTCACCAAGAGATGCACCAAAACAAGAAAATAATAAATCTGAAAATACAACAAATACATTTGATTTATCTGCTTTTGAAAGCTCGCTTGAAAAACAGCTTTCTTCAATAAGCGGTGCAGGGCAGGTAAGTCTTTTATTAAGTATAGAGGGTACAGAAGAAACAGTTTATGCTTCAAACATTCGTGAAAGTACATCAGGTGAAAACAATAATATATATGAAAAGGACCTTTCTGTATTATCTGATAGCAATTATGGGGAAGAACCTGTAAAAGTTAAAAGTATTTCGCCTACATTTCGAGGTGCTGTTGTGCTTTGTGAGGGTGCATCAGATATATCTGTTAAATATTCAGTGACACAAGCTGTTTCCGCAGCTTGCGGACTTAGTATGGATAAAATTTCAGTTTTACAAATGGACACAACACAGGAGGAAAAATGACATGAGTAAATCCAGAAAAAAAGGTGCTGTTTATGGAATTATTGCGGTTATGCTTTGTGTAGCTGTATACTTAAATTGGAGTTATGTACAAACGCCAGATGATTTATTAAGTGCTTCGCAAACCTCAACAACAGAGCAGCAGGAAAATGAGGGGGATAAGTCAAATACTGAACAAACCGCTAATACAGTAACTACATCTGATTATTTTTCTGAGTCAAGATTGTCAAGAGAGCAATCAAGAGATGAAGCAATTAGTATTTTAAAAGATACAATCGCAAGTGATACAAGCGATGAACAAGCAAAAGAACTTGCAAATGCACAAATTTCAGAAATGGCTGATGCCTCAGTAACAGAAGCAACTATTGAAAGTCTTATCAAAGCAAAAGGTTATCAAGATGCAGTGGTATTTATTGGCTCTGATAGTGTCAATGTAATTGTTTCTACACCAGAAGCAGGCTTTACAGAAACTGATGCATCTAAAATCAGTGATATAGTAGTAGCAGAAACTTCATTCCGTCCAGACCAGATAAAAATTGTTGAAGCAGGTTAATAAATTATAGATTTAATATTATGTTTATGATATAATAATCACAATATTATTTATATATTTGCTGCAAAGGAGTTTTTAATATGTCTGAACAAAAAGAATATTGGATGACAACTCACGACCAAGGAAGCATTAAAATCTCAGAAGATGTTGTTGCATCAATAGCAGCTGTTGCCACATCAGAAACTGAAGGCGTTAGCGGACTTTATTCATCATTTACAAACGATATTGTTAGTTTTTTAGGTAAAAAAACACCATCAAAAGGCGTTAAAGTTACATTTCATGGTGATAATACAGTTGATATAGATATATGTTATTTAGCATGTTTTGGCACTCATATTTATGATGTTGCAAAAAAAGTTCAGGAAAATGTCAAATCAGCTGTTGAGTCTATGACAAATCTTAATATTGGTAATATAAATATTCATGTTGCTGGTGTAACATTTATTTCTTCTGATAATAAAGAAGAAAATCTTGAGTCACAAGAAATAAAATCTGATGAAGTTAAAGTTATTGAATAATTGAATAAATTTTAATTTTATATTTTTTACTAACACACTAATTCTTTTAGTGTGTTTTTTTATTGGAGAGAGGCTTATATATAACTATGCAAAATAAAGATTTTGTGTAATTAAAAAGAAGATTTTAGCAAACCAAGGTAGTTTAAGCTTACTTATGGTTTGATTATACCAGTTTATGTAAATTAATTATAAATCATCACTATATACTTCTGCTTTGTTTTTAATATATTTTATATTTTTATTAAAGAATATTTGAAAAAATAAACCTATATTTTAATAAGATTTTAAACTTAATATTATAATTTATCTTTATTTAAAGTTAATGAGTATTTAAATTAAGAGTTGCAATCTAAAATCTGATTTATAGTTATTTATCTATAAAAATTGTTTTTAATATTTAGATGTTGAAATTTGTAGATTTTTTGTTTTATCTTCTATTTTATTATTTTTTGTTTTTAATTTATATTTTGGTATGAATTATACAAAATAATATATGTATGTAAAAAATAAATGATGGGCTTTCACCCATCATCTGATATCTTTATGATAAACGATTTTTGAAATCTTCATAACCAAATCGCTTTATAACTTCAAACATATCATCTTTGTGACGTAAAACAATTGCTGGCAATGACATGCCATTAAATGTATTGTTTTTAACCATTGTATATAATGCCATGTCTTCAAATGCTAATCTATCGCCCTCATTTAACTCTTTATCAAACGAGTAATCACCAATAATATCACCTGCTAGACATGTAGCACTACTTAAACGGTATGTATAGGCTTTTTCGTTTGGCTGACCACTAAACATTAACGGTGGTCTATACGGCATTTCCAAAACATCTGGCATATGACAAGCCGCTGATGTATCCAAAATAGCAATATTTATACCATTTTTAACTGTTTCAAGTACAGTTGTGATAAGATAACCTGCATTAAGCACAACGGCTTCTCCTGGCTCAAGATAAACTTCCACATCATATTTTTCACGAATATGTTTTATTATATTTATTAAACGTTCTATATCATAGTCTTTTCGTGTAATATGATGACCTCCGCCCATATTAAGCCATTTCATATTATAAAGATATTTCCCAAATTTTTCTTCAAATGCTTTAACAGTTGTTTCAAGGTCGTCTGAATTTTGCTCACAAAGTGTATGAAAGTGTAATCCATCAAGCAAAGGCAAAATGCTTTCATCAAGATTTTCAAGAGTCGTTCCGAGTCTTGAACCAACAGCACATGGGTCATATATAGCATGCTCCCCTTGCGTTGAACATTCAGGATTTATTCTAAGCCCTATGTTTTTACCTTTTTCTTTTGCTCTTTTTGCAAATTTCTTAACTTGCAAACTTGAGTTAAAAACTATATCATCTGCATATTTTAAAATTTCTTCAAATTCATCTTCACGGTATGCAGGTGAAAAAACATGTGTTTCTCCACCAAACTCTTCATAACCCAAACGAGCCTCATATAAACCACTTGCTGTTGTTCCTGCTAAATATTTTTTTATAAGCGGATATACTGCAAACATTGAAAATGCTTTCTGGGCAAGCAGAATTTTACATTCCGCCCGCTCAGATACATCTTTTAATACTTCAAGATTTTGTATTAACTTTTCTTCATCGATTAAATAATAAGGTGTGCGAAGTCCACCATCGTTAAATTTTTGCATCATAATTATTAGTCTACCAATACAGGATTATTATCAATATTCCATGGCAAGCCCCACTTATTTAAAGCGTCCATGTATGGGTCTGGGTCAAACTCTTCAACAGTATATACACCCGCTTTATTCCACTTACCAGTTAAAAGCATCATAGCACCAATCATTGCTGGAACTCCAGTAGTATATGAAATTGCTTGTGACTCTACCTCTTTATAACATTCTTGATGGTCGCATACATTATAAATATAAGCAGTCTTTTCTTTACCGTCTTTTTTACCAGTGAAAATACAACCTATATTGGTTTTACCCACAGTTCTAGGACCAAGACTTGCTGGGTCTGGTAAAAGTGCTTTTAAAAATTGAATTGGTACAATGCTATGACCTTCAAATTCAATCGGCTCAGTAGATAACATACCTACATTTTCTAAACAATTCATATGTGTTAAATAGCTCTGACCAAAAGTCATAAAGAAACGAATTCTTTTTACATTAGGAATATTTTTTGCTAAAGATTCAATTTCCTCATGATGTAGTAAATACATATCCTTTTGACCTACTTGGTCAAAGTTATATTCACGCTTAATACTCATTGCAGGAACTTCTACCCAATGACCATTTTCCCAATAAGAACCTGGAGCGGAAACCTCTCTTAAATTGATTTCTGGGTTAAAGTTTGTAGCAAATGGATAACCATGGTCACCACCATTACAGTCTAAAATATCAATGGTGTCAATAGTATCAAACAAATGTTTCTGAGCATATGCACAATAAGCCTGAGTTACACCTGGGTCAAAGCCTGAACCTAATAAAGCAGTTAAACCAGCCTTTTCAAACTTTTCTTTATATGCCCACTGCCAAGTATAATCAAAATAAGCAGAAAAGCCTTCTTCTTTACAACGCTTATCATATACTGCTCTCCACTCTGGGTCATTTAAGTCTTCTGGCTCGTAGTTTGCAGTATCCATATAGTTTACGCCACATTCTAAACAAGCGTCCATAATAGTTAAATCTTGATATGGAAGAGCAATATTCATTACTAAATCAGGCTGTACTTTTTTTATAAGTGCAACTACTTCTTCAACATGGTCTGCATCTACCTGTTCAGTTGTAATTTTAGTTTTTGTTGTACCTTCTAACTTTACCTTTAAAGCATCACATTTGCTCTTAGTTCTACTAGCAATACAAATTTCTTCAAATACTTCACTATTTTGGCAACATTTATGAATTGCAACAGATGCAACACCGCCACAGCCTATAATTAAAACTTTGCTCATTGGAATTTCCTCCTAAATTTTTATATCATTTATTTAGTGCTAAAAGCATTTCACGCACAATCTTGCAAGCAACCGCAGTAGATGCCCCACTAGCATCATAATGTGGACTTAATTCATTTACATCACAACCAACAATATTAAGCTTACTGCAAACCAACGTTACAGCTTTTCTAAGCTCATCAAAACTAACTCCACCTGGTTCTGGTGTACCTGTTCCACAGAAAACAGATGGGTCTAACACATCAAGGTCTAATGTAAAATATACAGGTTTTCCAGCCAACTTGTCTACAACATCATTTAAACCATCTAAATTAAAACGATTGGTTGTAACATGGTCTTTCGCCCATTGCCATTCTGCACGCTCACCTGAACGAATGCCAAATTGATAAATTTTATTATCACCTATAATATCCCAGCAACGACGAATAACACAAGCATGAGAAAGTGGCTCACCTAAATAATCTTCTCTAAGGTCTGTATGAGCATCAAAATGAATAATATGCACATCTGGATATTTTTTCGCAACAGCTCTAAAAGAACCAAGTGTCACAAGATGTTCCCCACCTAAAAGAAATGGTAATTTATTATCTGATAGAATTTGCTCTGTTTGGCTTTCAATTTGTTCTAGTGCATATTCTGGACCACCAAAACGAAGTTCTAAATCCCCAGCATCTAAAATTGAATAATCTTCTAAATCCTTATCTTGATAAGGTGAATAACTTTCAAGACCAAATGACTCAGAACGTATGGCATGAGGACCAAAACGTGTTCCTGGTCTAAATGAAGTTGTGGAATCATATGGAGCACCAAATAACACTATATCAGCTTTGTCATATGGTGTATCACATAATAAAAATGTTTCAACATTCGGACTCAACATCTTTTAACATCTCCTCTACATACGCTGGTAAATAAAAAGCACCCTTATGAAGTGTTGTTGTATAATATTTGCAAGGAATACTATTCATATTCCATGCTGTCTCTCTTAAATCTTTTAATGGGTGATATTTTTTAGAAGCAAAACCAAATAACCAATGACCAGATGGATAAGTTGGAATATGTGCTTGATATACTCTACTTATTGGGAAAGACTCAACTATACGTTTATGTGCTCTTTGCATAGCATTAGCATCTGCATCATAAAATGGACTTTCATGTTGATTTACCATTATGCCGTCTTCTTTTAATGCCTTATAACAGTTTCCATAAAATTCTCTTGTAAATAGTCCCTCACCTGGACCAAATGGGTCAGTAGAGTCAACAATAATTAAATCATATTCATTTTCACGAGAACGCACAAACTTTAATCCATCTTCATAATGTATTGTAAGTCTTTCATCATGAAATCTACAAGCGGTTTTAGGTAAGTATTTTTTACATACTTCAACTACTAACGGGTCAATCTCCACCATGTCTACATCTTCAATATTTTGATATTGTGTAAGCTAACCCACTACACCACCATCGCCCGCACCAATGACAAGCACCTTCTTAACATTTGGGTGTACTGCCATAGGCACATGAGTTATCATCTCATGATAAATAAACTCATCTTTTTCAGTTAACATCATATAGCCATCAAGGGTTAAAAATCTGCCAAACTCTGGGGAGTCAAAAACGTCAATTCTTTGAAATTCGCTTTTTCCGCTATAAAGCTGACGGTCTACTTTAATAGATAACTTTACATTTGGCGTATGTGCCTCAGAAAACCAAAAATCCACTATTACACCTCTTTCAATACGTTTAATCGCTCTATTTGTGCGTCTTCTGGACCTGTCATAGAACAGCCCTTTTCTTTTGCATATTTAATATAATCCAAAATAGGTTGTGTTATTTTTTCACCTGGGGTTAAAATTGGTATCCCTGGAGGATAACACATAACAAACTCACTGCAAACTCTGCCCGCTGTTTGCTCTATTGGCAATGACTCATGTTTTGCATAGAATGCCTCTTGTGGAGAGACTGCAACTTCTGGGTCAATATATTCATGCTCCATAAGCCCTGTTTTATCTTTCTTTGAAAAACGACGTTTTACTTCAGCCAAAGCACCGACAAGTCTTTCTATCTCACGTTCTCTATCACCTATTGATAAATAAGCAAGAATATTTCCTAAATCGCCAAACTCAATTTGAATATCATATTCATCTCTTAATAAATCATACACTTCAATACCTGCAAGACCTATATCAAGGGTATTAACTGACAATTTAGTTGTATCAAAATCATAAATACTATCGCCATTTATAAGCTCTTTTGAAAAAGCATAATATCCACCGATTGCATTTATTTCATTTCGTGCATAATCTGCAAGTTGAGAAACTCTGGCAAAAGCTTGTTTACCTCTAAGTGCTAAATTTCTCCTTGAAATATCAAGCGAGCTTAAAAGCAAATATGAACCACTTGTGGTTTGAGTTAAATTTATAATCTGTCTTACATGTCCCTCACTCATAGATTTATTAGCAAGCAATAGTGATGACTGTGTAAGGCTACCGCCAGATTTATGCATAGATACAGCCGCCATATCTGCACCCGCTTTCATAGCTGATACAGGTAGATTTTCACCAAAGTAAAAATGTGTACCATGAGCCTCATCAGCAAGACATAACATATTATTATCATGTGCTAATTTTACAATAGAGCGTAAATCTGAACAAATACCATAATAAGTCGGATTGTTTACAAGCACAGCCTTTGCATCTGGGTTTTCTTTTATAGCTTTTTCCACATCTTTAACACTCATACCCAGAGGTATGCCTAAACGCTCATCACAAGCTGGATTTACATATACAGGAATAGCACCACAAAGCACTAATGCTCCCATAACGCTACGATGTACATTTCTAGGCAAAATAATTTTTTCACCTCTAGCGACAACTGAAAGCACCATACTTTGAACAGCAGAAGTAGTACCTCCAACCATTAAAAAAGCATGTGCCGCCCCAAAAGCTTCAGCCGCTAGTATCTCCGCATCTCTAATAACCGAAATCGGGTGACAAAGATTATCAAGCGGTTTCATAGAATTAACGTCCATTTGCACACAAGTTTCACCTAATAATGCTGCAAGCTCTGGGTTTCCCCTACCCCTTTTATGTCCTGGGACATCAAATGGAACTACACGCATTTTACGAAAACGCTCTAAAGCTTCATAAATAGGTGCTTGTTCCTGTGTCAATTTTTTCATACTCATTCACCTTGGCTATAAATATTCCTACCACTAAAAATCTCTATCATTTCTTTTCTAAGATTATGCATAATATCAAGACGAGTTTTAGGCGGTAATTCATATACATCTGTTTTAAATAAATAATTTTGTAAATCTATATCTTTAACCATCATTCTTGTGTGGAATAGATTAGAACTATAAACATTTATATCTACTGCATCATATTTTCTTAGAGTTTTAGGGTCAATATAATCCTGAATTGATGCTATTTTATGGTCTAAAAATAGTTTTTGACCATTTACATCTCTTGTAAATCCTCTTACACGATAATCCATAGTTATAATATCTGAGTCAAAAGAACCAATAAGATAATCAAGAGTAGAAAGGGGGGTAATTTCTCCACATGTTGCAACATCTATATCAACTCTAAAAGTAGCAAGACATGTTTCTGGGTGATACTCTGGATAAGTATGAACTGTGACATGACTTTTATCAAGATGTGCTACTTGAGTCTCCCCTATTGGAACCATTGTTTGTTCAGCGATAAGCAAAGTAACAGATGCACCCTGTGGGTCAAAATCCTGTTTTGAGATATTAAGCACATTAGCACCAATCATATCTGTAAGATTAGTTAAAATCTTTGTAAGACGTTCTGAGTTATATTGTTCATCAATATAAGCTATATAATCTATTTGTTCTCTAGGTGTTTTAGCATAACATACATCGTATATGTTAAAACTAAGAGCTTTTGTTAAATTATTAAATCCATATAATTTAAGTTTCTGTTCCACACAGATTCCCTCCACAAAAAAAATAAAAAACGCAAGCAACGTGATTTTCATTGCTTGCGTATGTCGTCAAATTAAGGAAATGAAGTTATTATCATTTCATAGAGGGAAATGTTGGAGCAGAGTCTATATAGCAAATATTTCACTTTTACTACTCTTATTGACGTTTTCACAAGCCTTATGTGCACACGTTGCACACTGGTTATAAAGTAACCAACTTATAAAATTTGAGTTTTTACTCAATCAATAAAGGCAACAGAAAAAGTTGCCATTCGGCAGTTGACCCGGCTGTCCGCATGGCCTTAACTCTCTAGCGAGTGGTCAGAAAATATTTGCATGAAAGATAACAGCACTGCTGCACCTCATACCATACTAACAATATATTATACTTACATAAACAATATTGTCAAGACGTTTTTCCCGCTCAGTCATATTTTTATATTACGTTTTTTTCTAAAGATTATTACACATAATAAAAATACATATAATCTACATTTATTTTTAATATATTTTATGATATTATTTATATAAAATGCGTTTTGGAGGACAATTATGAAAAAGAAAATACTTTCACTTATTCTTGTTTGTTTTATGGCAACTTCACTTTTAGCTGGCTGTGGACAAACAAATGATAATAACGTTCAAGATGAACAAACAAATCAGCAAACACAAAATTTATTATCTGGTAAGTATAATGCTGAGATTGTAGTAAAAGATTATGGTACAATAAAACTTGAACTTGATGCAGATACTGCACCAATAACTGTTACAAACTTTGTAAATCTTGCAAAAGACGGTTTTTATAATGGTCTTACTTTCCATAGAATTATAGACGGTTTTATGATACAGGGCGGAGACCCATTAGGCAATGGCACTGGCGGTTCTGATACTACAATAAAAGGTGAATTTGAAGACAATGGCATTAAAAATGATATATCTCATGTGCGTGGTGTAATTTCTATGGCTCGTTCACAATATGATTATGATAGTGCAAGCAGTCAATTTTTCATTGTACAAGCTGACTCAACTTATCTTGATAAACAGTATGCTGCATTTGGTCATGTTACAGAGGGTATGGAAGTAGTTGATACCATCTGTGCAAAAATGAAAGAACTTGGTCTTAGTGACTCTATTCCCGCTGAAAATCAACCTATTATTGAATCTATAACAATTATAGAGTAAAATCTAGCTGTATGGTATTTTTACTGTACAGCTTTTTGTTTTGGAGGTATAAACTATGGAATATATAACTAAGTCTTTTGTACAAAATCTTATAAAACCTAGACAACAAGAAACCAATAAAAATCATTACGGACGTGTGCTTGCTATATGTGGCTGTATGGGTTATACTGGTGCTGCATATTTTGCTGCTCAAGCTGCTGTTAAAACTGGAAGTGGTGTTGTTACTCTTGCTGTTCCTAATTCTATATATTCAATACTGGCAAATAAATTAAATGAACCTGTTATACGTCCTGTTGTATGTGATAATAACGGCAAATTCTGCCTTAATTCTTTTGATGAACTTTATGAACTTGCAAATCATTCTGATTGTGTGCTTATAGGCTGCGGACTTGGTCGTTCAGATGAACTTGATAAGCTGGTTCATAAGCTGATTTTGTCACTCTCATGCCCCATTGTTTTAGATGCAGATGGAATAAATGCATTTTCTGGGCATATAGATTTACTAAGCAAAGCTAAAGCTCAAATTGTTTTAACACCACATAATGGAGAGTTTAAGCGTCTTTCTTTGTCAGAACCATCAATAGAAAATGCAATGAATTTTTCACAAAATACAAATACTATTGTGCTTTTAAAGGGCCATCGAACAAATGTTCTTGATGCGTTTAAATGTCATTTTCAGAATACAACAGGCAATGCAGGAATGGCTAAAGGTGGCAGTGGAGATGTTTTATCTGGTATAATTTTATCACTTATAGGTCAAGGCTTATCCCCTTTTGACGCTGCTTGTGCTGGTGCATGGATACATGGCAAAGCTGGTGACATTTGTGCAAAAAAATTCGGGCAATATTCTATGACTCCAAGTGATATATTAGATAATATATCAAAAGTTATGCTTGATATTGTAGGGTGCTAATTCTCTCCTTTAAAAGGAGATGATTTTTTGAAAAAGAGCTTATGTGTATTATCATTGATTATTTTGCTTTGTGGCTGTAATATAAATCAAGATAATATTGAAAAATCCACAGATAAAATCAAGCAGACTTATTCAAGTTTATCTGATTTTGAAACGGAAATAAAATTTCTTTGTGATTCAGGTCAATCCATACTAGAATATGACTGCGAATTTGAGTATAATAAGGAGTATGGTCAAACTTTAACTATTAAAAATCCAGATTCTTTGTCAGGCATTACAATAAACAGCACTGGTAATTCTAAAGATAATATCAATATAAGTTATAATGATACTGTGCTTGACTTTAATGTGTCAGCACCGTTTGGCACATCTCCCGCTGATTTTATGCCTAATCTTATAGCAAACCTTATAAATAATGAGCCTGCTGAAATATGGGAGGAATCACAATCTGGACAAAAGCTTTTAGTGGCAAGGTATGAAGATAAAACCGATGATAACCCAGTTACAACACTTCAAGTTTGGCTATATAAAACATCTCTCTTGCCTGCATATTCTGAAGTTTATACAGATGGTGAGAGAGTTTTACAAGTATTTTTTAATAAAACTAATTAAACCAAAAAGGTCGTGTAAATCATATGCAACAAAATAACCATCGCACATGGGCAGAAATTGATTTAAGTGCTATTGAACATAATTTTAAAGAAATTCAAAAACATGTCGGTAATTGCCCTATAATGGGTATAATAAAAGCTGACGCTTATGGACATGGCAGTTTTCGTGTAGCACAATGTCTTGCTAAAGCTGGGGTTTCTTATTTTGCAGTAGCAACTGTAAGCGAAGCAATAGAACTTAGAGAACAAGGCGTTACTTTACCTATTATGATTTTAGGCTATGTTGGTGATGAAGATGCTTATCTTATCGCACGTTATGATATAGCTGTTCCTGTTTATGACAGTGAAACTGCAATAGTTTTTTCAAATGCAGCACAAAAAGAGGGCAAACAAATACGTATACATTTTGCACTTGATACTGGAATGACCCGTATAGGTTTTGCAGCTCGTCATATAGATGAAACAGTAAATGAGATTTTAAAGCTTTCCAAACTCGACGGTCTTATTATTGAGGGTATGTTTACTCATTTTGCCGTAGCTGATACTGTTGATGGTTCAGACTTTACACATCAACAAATAAAAGAATTTCATGCCATTGCTCAAAAACTTGAGCAAGCAGGTTTACATATTCCAGTTAAACATTGCACAAATAGTGGCGGTGTGTTACAATATAGGGAAGGATATTATGACATAGTTCGTGCAGGAATAATATTATATGGTTACTATCCTGACCCTTCTTTGCCTCGTACACTTGATTTACGTCCTGCAATGCGTATCAAAGCACGTGTTGTTCAAGTTCGTGATGTTGAAGAAGGCAGAACGGTTAGTTATGGTCGCACATATCTTGTAAATCACCCTATAAAAGAAGCTGTTATTTCAATAGGTTATGCTGACGGTTATCTTCGCAGTGGTTCTGGTAATGTATATATATCCGTAAAAGGTAAAAAAGCCCCTGTACTTGGTCGAA
>CALWUO010000002.1 GCA_944384745.1 uncultured Butyricicoccus sp. | reverse complement strand
CCTGCAATCATGCCAGTTAAATCAAGTGCAATGATACGCTTTTTAGCCAAAGTTTCAGGCACATCACCAGAAACAATCTTTTGAGCCAATCCCTCTGCAACAGCGGTTTTGCCTACACCAGGGTCACCAATTAAAGCGGGATTGTTTTTAGTTCTACGTGAAAGAATTTGAATTATTCTGTCTATTTCTTCTTTTCTGCCTATTACAGGGTCAAGTTTACCTTCTCTTGCAGCTTTGGTTAAATCCTTACCGTATTTTTCAATAGTCTTAGTAGAGCTTTTCTTGCCTTTCTCTCCAGATTTTGAAACGCTCATGTCATCATCATTTGATGCACCTATTGCCTCAATAAGTGAATTATATAGTTTTTCAATATCCACATCAAGAGAGTTTAAAACCTGCAATGCAACGTTTTCACCCTCTCTAATAAGACCCATTAAAAGATGCTCAGTACCAACATAGCCAGCACCAAGTTGGCTTGCAGTCATAACAGCAAGTTCAATAATCTTCTTTGTACGAGGGGTTAAACCTTGAGGTGCATTTTGGTCTGGTGTTCCCTTGCCTGTTAGTTTTTCAATTTCTTCAACAATCTTATCTGCTGTTACTCCAAATTGTTCAAGGGTTTTACCTGCTATTCCCTCTTGCTCTTTTGCAAGACCTGCAAGCAAATGTTCAGAACCAACATAACTGTGACCTAGTTCGCCCGCTGTTTGTTGTGCGAGATTTAAAGCTTTTTCTGCACGCTGTGTAAATCTATTTCTAAAAAACATAATCAACTTCACTCCTTAAATAATAATTTCAAGTGATTTGGTTAAATCTCTGAGAATTTCAGCACGTTTTTTATCACGTTCATTTGCTGTTCCACCTAAAACAGCTGGCTGTATTCTCTGCTCAGTTTTCCATATTTCTTCTGGTTTTACACCATCTAAATACTTCATAGATATACCAATTAAAACCTGACTTAAACAGTCAATAGCTTCATTTGTTTGAATTTGACGTGCTGTTTTTAATATGCCAACTGCACGACATACTTTGTCAGTTAACTCTATTTCATACTGGCTTGATATTCTATGTCTTAGATTTTTTTCTTTCTCAATTACTTCTGTACTGAGTTTTATAAGTTTTTCTATTATATTATCCTCAGAAATACCAAGCGTTATCTGGTTAGATAGCTGATAAAAGCCGCCCACTGCACGAGAACCTTCACCATAAGCACCACGAACTGTAAAGCCCTGTCTGCCCGATAGGTTAACAAGCTCAGAAATTCCGCCTGCACTCTCAAGCATAGGCAAATGTAGCATTACTGATGCTCTAAGACCAGTACCAATATTACTTGGACAAGCAGTTAGATAACCTAAATTTGTATCATAATCCATAGGTATTTGTGACTCTATAAGCGATGCAAGTCTGCTTGCTTCCTGCATACACTCTTTAGGACAAAGACCACTTCCCATGACCTGTAAACGCATATGGTCTTCTTCGCCAATCATAATGCTTACACCACCGTTTTCAGTTGCGATTAAATAACCGCCATTCTGTGCAAGTTCAGGTGAAATCTGATGTGTTTCCACCTTAGATAAAGCATTATTTGAACCAGCTTTTATTTCTGTAAAGGTGAACTCTTTGGCTATTGCAGGAGCTGAATTTATAGCATTCCATATTTTATCTGCTATTTCTTTTTGTTTTTCAGCGGTCAAGTTTCTATAAGTATAGCCCTTAAAGTTTCTTGCAAGACGCACTCTAGTGCTAACTGCTAAATCTGCAAAACCGCCATGAAATTCAAAATCAGCCATTTTGTTCACCCTCCTGTCTACGGATTTCATCTCTTAATTTAGCTGCTTCTTCATAATTTTCATTTTTAACAGCATCAGCAAGTCTAGTTTTTAAATCATCAAGTGGATTTGTCTCTACTTGTTTAGGAGCTGTGCCTACATGTGCCGCTGCACCATGCAGTTTCTTTATATAAGGAAGCAAAATATCACTAAAACTGTTATAACAATCACCACAACCAGCTCTGCCAGTTCTGCGTAATTCACTTTCGGTCATTCCGCAGGTATTGCAACGTCTGCCGCCACTGATTGCCTGTTTAGGTGAAGCAAAAAGTGAATTGCCCCATGTGCCGAATGGATTTTTGAAGAAATCATCATTCCAAAATGATGAATCAAATAAAGAACCGAATGTAGGTGTTTCACCAGTCAGCTCTGCCGCACACTCTGGACACAGAGCAAGTTGTTTTGTTTGACCGTTGATATTTTCTTTATAAAATGTAGTTGCCTGATTTTTACCACAATGTTGACATAACATAAGACATCTTCCTTTCATAATTATAACTAATGATACTATATTGAAAATTTAATCTTTACTAAGTTGCAATTGCTAAAATTGCACATCTAAATATGCTCGCTCTAATACTATCTCTATAATCTTCTGGGATTTCCACAAGAGAACCATCAGAGCAAGAGGAAAGCAATAATTTTCCCTCTCTTACACTTAAAAGTCCAACTGAAACAAGGGTTTTTGTAAGTCTAGCGGCATCATTTTGTGTAAGCCGTCCGCCTATTCCCCTTGCGGCTTCAACAAGTGTACGCTGTTTGTCGTCCATCATACGGACAATTCTTATATATCCTCCTCCCCCACGACGGCTTTCAACTATATAGCCATTTTCTGGGGTGAAACGAGTTTCTATAACATAATTTACTTGGCTTGGAACACATGAAAATTTATCAGCGACCTGTCTGCGTTTTAGCTCTGCGACTCCGCCACCACTTTGTAGCATCTCGCCTATAAAGTCGGCAATCATATCGCTCATTTTCATATTTACCATCTCCAATCTATTTTAAACACTGTCAGATTTTAATATTTTCTGACTTTGACTTTCTTTGACCTTTTATGCTTTTATTATACACCAGAAAAAAATATTTGCAAGTGTTATTTTTGACCTTTTCTGACCTTTATCATTTTATTATTTGAGATTATCTCTTGTTTTCTCTTTAATACTAATTATTTCGCTGTTTTTTAAAGTTTTTTATTTTTTTGATTTTAATTTATTTGTAGGTCTATCTTTATAGATATTATGTTATATAGGTGCAATCTACCAGTTGTCATGTGCTAACATAAAGTTGCAAATGGCTAACATGCACAAAATCTCTTGTAATTTTTAAAACTTGTGTTACAATGAGAGTGTAATTTTTAGAGGAGGTGCTTTTTATGGCATACGTAATTTCTGACGCTTGCATTAGCTGTGGTTCTTGTGCTGGTGAGTGTCCAGTAGGTGCTATCTCCGAGGGCGATGGCAAGTACGAAATCAATCCAGACGCTTGTGTTGATTGTGGTTCTTGTGCTGGTGGCTGCCCAGTAGGTGCTATCTCTCAGGGCTAATTCCTTAACGGACTAAAAAAAGATTTAGATAAAGGCTCGACTTTCGCACAAGTCGAGCTTTTTTCTTGTATTTCAAAAAGTTTTTTAAAAATATGAAAAAAGTTGTTGACATTTGGTTTAACAACTGTTAATATATATGAGTGTCAGAAAACACACGACGTTATGCGGGTGTAGTTCAATGGTAGAATGTCAGCCTTCCAAGCTGAACACGTGGGTTCGATTCCCATCACCCGCTCCATTAAAAACACCTAGTTGCCTAGGTCGGGATAACCTATGCGCCAGTAGCTCAGCTGGATAGAGCAACTGCCTTCTAAGCAGTAGGCCGGGGGTTCGAGTCCCTCCTGGCGCGCCACGTTTTTTCTTTTTTTATATGGTGGGTATAGCTCAGTTGGTTAGAGCGTCAGATTGTGGCTCTGAAGGCCGTGGGTTCGAATCCCATTACTCACCCCACTGTATAACGCACTGAATTCAGTGCGTTATATCTAACAATATAATGTTGGGGCGTAGCCAAGTGGTAAGGCAGAGGACTTTGACTCCTCCATCCGCTGGTTCGAGTCCAGCCGTCCCAGCCACTTTTTTTCTGGTTTCCTCATATTTTTTAAAAAAATGTTTGACATTGTCGTTTTGCTGTGTTATAATAACTAAGGTTTTTCAGCAATTCAAGAGGTTGCCTTTTGGTCCATTAGCTCAGCAGGCAGAGCATCTGCCTTTTAAGCAGAGGGTCCGGAGTTCGAGCCTCCGATGGGCCACCATCTCGGAAGTTTAGCTCAGCTGGGAGAGCATCTGCCTTACAAGCAGAGGGTCAGCGGTTCGAGCCCGTTAACTTCCACCAGAAAGACATCTACTTTTCAGTAGGTGTCTTTTTTTATTAAATAAGATTATGTTTTTATAAATTTAAAACAGCAGGTGTTCAACCCTGCTGTTATTTTTTATCTTTTTTCGATTGGAATATACTGTCCTTTTTTGCTGATAGATTTATATGCAGGACGTATAATTTTACCACCTGTCATAACTTCCTCTATTCTATGACCAAGCCAGCCTGAAATTCTAGCAGTCGCAAAAAGCGGAGTGAACATTTCTCTAGGTATACCAAGCATTTCATATACAAATCCTGAATACATATCAACATTTGCACACATAACTTTTACATCACTGCCTTTGACTTCAGCAAAAGCTTTAGGTGTTAGTTTTTCAACTAATTCTATAAGCCCCATTTCCTTTTTGTATCCCTTTTGTTCTGCCAAAGGTCTAGCTGCTGCCTTTAATGCTACGGCACGAGGGTCACTTAATGTATAAATTGCATGTCCCATACCATAAATAAGACCGCTTTTGTCATTAGCTTCACGATTTAGAATTTTAATTAAATAATTGTAAACTTCTTCTTCATCTGCCCAATCTTTTATATGATGTTTAATATCATCAAACATTTGGCAAACTTTAAGGTTTGCACCGCCATGCTTAGGACCTTTAAGAGCACCAACAGCGGCAGCGATTGCAGAATAAGTGTCTGTACCCGAAGAAGATGTAACACGTGTAGAAAATGCTGAGTTATTACCGCCGCCGTGTTCCGCATGTATAATCAAACATCTATCAAGCAATTTTGCTTCTTCATCAGTAAATTTTCCATCTGGTCTAATAAGATGTAAAATTGTTTCAGCCGTAGAAGAATGAGCGTCTGGAATATGTAAATACATAGAAGTGCCGTCAAAATATCTTCGTTTAGCTTGATAAGCATGGGAAATAATAACAGGAAAACGTGCAATAAGTCCCATAGCTTGACGCATTATATTTTCAAGAGAAGTGTCATCTGGATTTTTATCATAAGAATAAAGAGCCAAAGTTGCACTTGCAAGTTTATTCATAAGGTCTTTACTTGGTGCACGCATAATGATATCTTCAGTGAAATTTTCAGGTAATGTTCTAGCTTCACCTATTGTATATTTAAATGCTTTAAGTTCATCTTTATTTGGAAGTCTACCAGATAACAACAAGTAAGAAACTTCACCATAACCAAAACGGTTTTCACTTTCAAAACCATTTATAAGGTCATAAATGTCAATACCACGATAGGTTAATTTGCCCTCTATTGGTTCACGTTCACCCTCATTTATGATATAACCATGAACATTACTAAGTCTAGTAATACCTGCAACTACACCAGTACCATCAGAATTACGCAAACCCTTTTTAACACCATACCTAGAGAATAACTCTGAACGAATATGGTTATAAGGTGCAAGGTTTTCGCATAAGTTAGAAACAACTGAACTATCAATTTCTTGCAATGTATGGTTCATTTATACTCACACTCCCCTTTTATTAGTTTATAATGGAATTATTTTACCGTATTCATGTAATAAAGTCAATGTAACAACATATACAAATTAAAAAAGCTATATTAAAATAATGGAGGGTTAAAATGCGTAAAATAATATCTCTTGGCATAGTTTTAACTATTTTTATATACTTATTGCCCATTTCAATACAATATATAAATAATAGCTCTGATAATAACTTTATGCAAGATATGCTATCTGTTCATGCAAATGCACAAATTGAAAGTGGTCAAACTATAACCGTTTTAGTAAATGGCAAAACTGAGGAAATAAACCTTGAGGATTATATAGCTGGTGTAGTTGCTTCTGAAATTTCCCCTGATTTTCCTGTTGAAGCAATAAAAGCTCAAGCAGTAGCCGCAAGAACATATGCAGTATATAAAATGGAAGCAGGAAGGTCAGACACTCACCCTAATGCAGATGTATGTGATGATTTTCATCATTGTGCGGCATATAAACCACTTGCTGAAAAAGTAGCAAGTTGGGGTGATAGCGGTGAAAATTATCAAAATATAATTATGCAGGCGGTAAATGATACTAAAGATTTGATTGTAACATATGAAAACAAGCCTATTATAGCGGTATTTAGTGCGGCATCTTGCGAATTGACCGAAAGTGCAAAAGATGTTTGGGGCAGTGATATACCATATCTTGTAAGTGTTGAGAGTAAAGGTGGAGATGCATGTTCTAAATATAAAGAAACAGTTACTTTTTCGCTTGATGAATTTAGAGATATAATAAAAAAAGCTATTCCATCAGCTGATTTAACTGGTAAACCTGAAACATGGTTTGCTGCAAGTGAACGTTCACCTGCTGGGGGCATAAAAACAGTAAAACTTGGCTCTGTTCAGGTTACGGGTACAGATTTAAGAGAAACACTTGGATTAAATTCAACCAATTTTACAGTTAGCACATCAGAAGACACTATTTCATTTAATACAACTGGTTATGGTCATGGAGTTGGACTTAGTCAATATGGTGCAAAATATCTGGCTGAACAAGGTAAAACTTATGATGAAATTTTAACGCATTATTATCAAGGCACACAAATTAAATCACTTGATGAAATAATATAATAATTTTGTATAAGCATAGTGTTCACCGTCCATAATAAACTTGGAGGTGGAAAATATGCAAAAAAACACAAGACGTCAAACAGTTGCACAAAACAGAGGATTTTACATAATCCTGACTGTCTGTGCTATCGCAATAGCAATTTCAGGTTATGTATTATTCTTTGCACCAATTTCTAACACTGCATCAATGGATTCCGTGGAATATGTTCCAGATTTACCACAAACCACATGGGAACCTGAAGAAGATGTTCTACAAGACCCTGTTGATAATTTACTAGATGATGAAGAAAGATTACAAACTGACAGCTTATTAGATGACACTGTAATTACAGAAACATCTGATGAGATAATTGAACCTACTATCGAGGAAACAGAGGAAACAACAACACCTGTTATATCTGAACAACCAGAAAAAGTTGAAGAAACCGCATCAACTAATACTGTATGGGTTAGACCAGCTGAGGGTGAAGTAAGTCAGGCTTTTTCAGGAACTAAGCTTATTTATCAAGAAACATTTGGTGATTGGCGTGTGCATACAGGCACAGATTATGCTGGTAATGCAGGTGACCATGTTTATGCAGTTCAAAATGGTGAAGTTACTGATATAACAAATGACTCTTTATGGGGTTCATGTGTTACAATAAAACTTTCTGATAATAGAACCGCTGTTTATCGTGGACTTAATGAAGATGTAAAGGTAAAAGTAAATAGTAAAGTAAGTGCAGGCGATGTTATAGGTACTATTGCCGAATTAGTACCAGCTGAGGCAAATCAATCTGCACATTTGCATTTTGAACTTTTAGATGCTGACGGTGTTCCAGTTGACCCTGAGACTTAAAGCAAAAGGCGTATCACTTTTTTGTGATACGCCATATTTTTATTCTGCAAGCTTATAAATCTCTCTAATTTCCTCTTTACCAAGTGGAATATAGCTTTTAATTGTAGCTGTTCCATTTTTAGTTGTTAGATTTATAATGTCCTCATAATCCTCTGGCTTTAGACCTAACTCACTCATAGTTATAGGCATACCAATTTCTTTAAAATATGCTCTCATAGCCTTAATACCATCAACAGCAGTTTTTTCTGGGTGGTCAAAGTTCATCTCTACACCCCAAAGTCTGTTTGCAAGTTGAGCAAATTTCATAGTGTCGTATTTCATAACAAACTCAGCCCAAGCTGGGAATAGTACAGATAGACCAGCACCATGAGATATATTATCATGTAATGCAGATACAGGGTGCTCAAGCTTATGCACTGGGAAATAACGTGGTTTACCACAACCAGTTATATCATTATGACTTAGTGAAGATGCCCACATTAAAGTTGCTCTTGCTTCATAATCCTCTGGATTTTCAATAACAACTCTGCCTGCATCACGCACAGCAATTAAAAGACCCTCAGCTAATCTTTCAGTTAAATCACAATCGCAAACACCAAGGAAATAACGTTCCATAGTATGCATCATAATATCAACAATACCGCAACCAGTTTGGAATTTAGACACAGTAAATGTGTTTTCAGGGTTCATAAATGCAACTAGAGGGCGTACAGTTTCAGAGGTAATGCCCTGTTTTACCCAAGGAGTAATTGTATCATTTGTAATAACATCAGAGTTAGACATTTCACTGCCTGCCGCTGAAATAGTCAATACAACTCCAACTGGGAAAACCTGATTTGGTTCTGGGTGAGTGCCAGTAGATGCATATTGCCAAGGGTCATTACCAGTTACCAAGCCAACACCAATGGCTTTAGATGAGTCAATAACACTTCCGCCACCAACAGCTAATATAAAGTCTATATTTTCCTTTTTGCAAAGTTCAATACCCTTATGTATAAATGATAACTTAGGGTTTGGCTGAACTCCACCAAGTTCTATATAACTTAAACCTGCACTTTCAAGCGAGCTTACAATTTTATCAAATAGACCTGTTTTTTTAACAGAACCACCGCCATAATGAATAAGCACACGAGAAGCACCATATTGTTTAATAGTTTCACCTATTTGTTTTTCTACATCTCTACCAAAGATAACCTTTGTTGGTGTACAGAAAGTAAAATTATTCATATTGTTTTCCCTCCATAAATTATACTTTTAATCAAGCTGTTTAAAAGCTCTATTTTTCGGATTACCATTATCAAATGGAACATCAAAATGATGAAGTAACATCCAGCCTGCATCAAGTTCTGATGAATATTGCAAAGCAAGACTTGCTGCTTGTTTACTTGCAATATCAAATATTTCAGGCACAGATTCAAATCTTAAATCATCAGGTTGCCAAGAATTAAACCAAGGGCTGTGTTTAAGGTTTAAACAATCCCAATTAGGTTTTTCTGTTTTTAAATGCCCTGTAAATAAACCTTTTCCGAAAATACATTCAAGTTTTTTAAGGCTTTCACATATTTTCTGATTTTTACTATAAAGGATTTTTATAATTCCACGCATTTCTTCAAAGCTTATTCTAATCTTTTTAGTTGCTATATCAATATTATATACAGATTTTAAAATATAATGAAGTATAACAGAAATAATTGCAAGTTCTTCTTCGCTTAATTTATATTCATTATCTATGTCAAAATCGGTTACAGGTTTTTTAAATTTTGCCATATAAAGCTCATGGTCTATATCATTTTCAATTCTGCAATGAATGGATATATCATTCATATTAGGCTTTTTTTCTTTCCATTCAAGTTGACGACAATATACATAAGGGTGAATATTGCTATCAAGTGCATAATGACATAAAAAGCCATAAAAATATGCTTGAGCCATTATTTGACGCTCATCACACAATCTATTTACAGCACGAGAAAAAGCATAAAACAATTCATCTGTTTTCTGTGAATGCATTAAATTACCATATTTTTTAAACGGAGCACCTAAAGCAAGTGCATGATAGAAAAGCGGGTCTGGACCATGTAGCCCCCAATTAAATGCTGCTTTATACGTTTTAGCTGCGTTTTGTGCGGCTTTAGGCATAAATTTCAGCACTTCTTGACCAAACAAATAATGTGATATAAATTCCGCCATTTTTGAAGTTCTCCTTTCAAAAGGACTAATATCTTTTATTATTATACATCTATTATAAAGATTTAAAAAGCAAAAAAACGCATTTTGTGTATAAAAAAGCGGAACACATAAGCATTCCGCAAGATATTATTTAATATGAGCTTTTATCTTATCAAAAGTTTCCACACTTATAACATGCTCAATTCTGCAAGCGTCAGCTTGTGCTATTTCCTCCGAAACACCCAAACGAATAAGCCATTTTGTTAAAAGTTCATGACGTTCTAATATTCGGTCTGCAATTTCCTGACCTGCCTCGGTAAGGCTTAAAAGACCGTTTTCGTCCATTATAACATAACCATTTTCTCTTAAAAGTCCCATAGCACGACTTACACTAGGTTTAGAAAACTCCAAAAATTGTGCAACATCTATTGAGCGGCAAGAGCCTTTTTCATTTGTAATCATGAGTATAGCTTCCAGATAATTTTCTGCTGATTCCTGAATTTTCAAGAAAAAACACCCTCCCATTTATTAACCCTACACTATAAAGCTATGGGTATTTTTTATATATCTAATGTAATTATTTTAACACAAACACAGGGTAAGCACAAGACAACCATAATAAAAGCGTGTTACCGCTAAGATAACACGCCCTATTTATCACTTAATCTGTGGTTTAACCGCAATCATTTCAACTTCAACTTTAGCATTCTTTGGTAAAGCTGCTACTTGGAAACAAGAACGGGCTGGAGGATTTTCTGGGAAATACTTTCCATAAACTTCATTAAATGCAGTAAAGTCAGCAAGGTCAGCTAAAAAGCAGGTTGTTTTAACTACGCAATCCATACCAACGCCAGCATAAGCTAAAACAGCTTTTAAATTTTTCATTACTTGTTCTGCTTGCTCCTCAATAGTTGTTCCAACGATTTCTCCAGTTGCTGGGTCTAATGGAATTTGACCAGATGTGTAAATTGTGCCATTTACTTCGATTGCCTGAGAATATGGGCCAATAGCTGCTGGTGCTAAAGCTGTGGAAATTACATTTTTCATTTTTTATTACTCCTTTTATTATCCTTTTGTTTTCTTCATACGCAGTTGATTAGATAAAATCTTCTTACGAATACGCAGACTCTTTGGTGTAATTTCAAGCATTTCATCATCACCAATAAATTCAAGTGCTGATTCAATAGACATCTGACGAGGTGGAATTAAACGAAGTGCATCATCAGAACCAGAGGCACGAGTATTAGTAAGTTGTTTTTTCTTACAAACGTTTACAGCGATGTCTTCACCTGTTGGTGTACTACCTACAATCATACCTTCATAAACTTGAGTACCTGCACCAATAAATAGTGTACCACGTTCTTGAGCATTAAACAAACCATAAGTGACAGCCTCACCTGTTTCAAATGCGATTAGAGCACCAATAGAACGCTTTTGGATTTCGCCTTTATATGGCTGATAATCATGGAATACAGTATTCATAACGCCCTCACCTTTTGTATCAGTTAAGAACTCACTGCGATATCCAAACAAACCACGAGCAGGAATTAAAAATTCAACTCTCATTCGGTCGTCACCCTTAGGGCTCATTGTCACAAGTTCACCCTTACGAGAACCCATCTTTTCCATAACAGAGCCTAAAGACTCTTGAGGAACATCGGCAATCATACGTTCAATAGGTTCACACTTAACGCCATCAATTTCTTTCATCATAGCTTTAGGTGCACCTACTTGGAACTCATAACCCTCACGTCTTAAATTTTCGATTAAAATAGAAAGGTGCATTTCACCACGTCCAGCAACTCTAAATGAGTCGGTTGAATCTGTTTCTGAAACTCTAAGCGAAACATCACGCAGTAATTCTTTAAATAGACGTTCACGCAGATGACGAGAAGTTACAAACTTACCTTCCTTACCTGCAAATGGAGAATCGTTTACAGAAAAGTACATTTCAACAGTAGGCTCAGAGATTTTAACAAATGGTAAAGGCTCATTTGTGCCAACAGCACATAATGTTTCACCGATAGTTATATTTTCAATACCAGAGAAACAAACAATATCGCCCGCTTTCATTTCATCAACAGGTGTACGAACTAAACCTTCAATTGCATAAAGGGAAACAATCTTAGAGTTATAAGGCTTGATACTTTGATGATAATCACAAACGGTAACTTGTTGACCTACCTTTAATGTACCACGTTCAATTCTACCAATACCAATTCTTCCGACATATTCATTGTAGTCAATAGAGGAAATCAGCATTTGAGTGTCACCCTCCATATCAACTTCAGGACCTGGAATATGAGAAAGTATATTTTCAAACAGTGGAACAAGGTCTTCACCTTTAACATCTGGTGACATAGAAGCTGTGCCATCACGACCAGAGCAGTAAATAATTGGACTGTCCAACTGTTCATCAGTTGCATCAAGGGTTAGAAGCAACTCTAATACTTCATCACCAACTTCATTAAGTCTTGCATCTGGTCTATCAATTTTATTTACAACAATAATAATTTTGTGACCGAACTCTAAAGCTTTTTGAAGCACAAAACGTGTTTGAGGCATAGGACCTTCTGCCGCATCTACAAGCAGAATAACACCATCAACCATTTTTAAAATACGTTCTACCTCACCAGAGAAATCAGCATGTCCTGGGGTATCTACAATATTAATTTTAGTATCCTTATAATGAAGAGATGTGTTTTTAGCAAGAATAGTGATACCACGTTCACGCTCAATATCATTTGAATCCATTACACGTTCTTCAACCACTTGATTTTCACGGAATGTACCCGCTTGTTTTAACATTTGGTCAACCAATGTTGTTTTACCGTGGTCAACGTGGGCAATAATAGCAATATTTCTTAAATCGTTTCTAATCATGTGTCCTCCTGTTAACGACTAATAATTACACTTTCATTCGTATTTTATTATATCTTGTGTTTAATATTATTTCCATATACTTATGTACAGAATTTTAGCAAATGACCGTGAAAAAAAACTGTTAGATTTTCTTAAAATTTTTCAAAAAAATGCTTGACTTTTATTTTATATTTAGATATAATACTTTTTGTCAGTTAAGCCAATTGAATATTTAGCCGAATTGTGTAAAGGTAGCACGACAGACTCTGACTCTGTTTGTGAGGGTTCGAATCCTTCTTCGGCTGCCATTAAATCTGATACTTTGGTGTCAGATTTTTTATTTTACAAGCAAAATTTAAAGCTCCAGATTTAAACTGGAGCTTTTTCTATAAAAGAAAAGAAATTTTATTTTAGTTTCCAAGCAAGGTCATTCAAGAACAATTGTTGTTCTAATGACTCTACGGTTGTATCCTTTGTGATATGTACAAATTCAATATCCATCATAGTTGCCCAATCTTTCATCTGTTCAGCTGTTACATCATAGCTAAGAACGGTATGATGAGCACCACCAGCAGTAATCCAACATTCTACACCAGTGGTTAAATTAGGTTCAGCTTTCCACATAACACGAGCAACTGGCAGATTTGGCATTTCCATAATAGGTTTTACGCAATGAATATCTTGACAGATTAAACGAAGTCTGCCGCCCATATCAATAAGACTTACAACAATAGCGTCGCCCGCTTTTCCCTCAAATACCAAACGAGCTGGGTCTTCTCTATCACCAATACCAAGAGGGTGAACCTCAATTCGTGGGCGAGCTGCTGCACAAGATGGACAAACCTCTAGCATATGTGCACCAAGGCTGTATTCCTGACCTTCAACAAGATGATATGTATAATCTTCCATAAATACAGATGCACCGTTACCATTTTCGCCCATAGCTTTCATTATAGTGGTCATTGCTGCAACTTTCCAGTCACCTTCACCGCCATAACCATAACCCTGAGCCATTAAATGCTGGCTTGCAAGTCCTGGGAGTTGTTTCATTCCATAAAGGTCTTGGAATGTATTAGAAAATGCTTTACAGCCCTCTGCGTCCATCATTTTCTTCATTGCAATTTCTTCACGAGCTTGATAACGAATAGTATCAATTTTATCTGTTGCAATATCATAATTAGACTTGTAAACGTTCATTAGCTCGTCTATTTCCTGTTCGGTCACATTATTCATGGTATCAACCAGTTTACCTACTGGCCAAGTGTTAACCTGCCAACCAAGTTTTGCTTGTACTTCTACTTTGTCGCCCTCAGTAACTGCAACTTCACGCATATTATCGCCAAAACGCATAACCTTTAGTTCCTTACTAACTGCAACACCAATGGCTGCACGCATCCAACTGCCAATGCGTTTTTGTACAGCTTCATCTTGCCAATAACCAGCAATAACCTTACGAGGCATACGCAGACGAGCTGCAATAAAACCATGTTCCCTATCGCCATGAGCTGCTTGATTTAAATTCATGAAATCCATATCAATTTCATTATTAGGGATTTCTCTGTTATACTGTGTTGCAAAATGACAATATGGCTTTTGCAGATTTACAAAACCATTAATCCACATTTTAGATGGACTAAATGTGTGACACCAAGTGATGATACCTAGACAATTATCATCATGATTAGCTTCTTTAACTATATCAGTGATTTCCTTATTAGTTTTAGCTGTTACTTTATAAACAAGCTTGCAAGGCAGATTGCCTGAAGCATTTAATTTTTCTGTCATCTCAGCTGCTCTTTTTGCAACTGTTTCAAGCACTTCTTGACCATATAAAAACTGACTACCTACTACAAACCAAAATTCTTTCATTATTTTGCCCTCCTAAAATTATTATTTAAGATTTACACATGCAGACTTTTCAATTTCAAGACCTGCAATATAATTTTTCATAAACACTTTAAAACCTTCTATATCTTCCTGTTGTGGTTCAACAGTTGTAACAGGCTGATTTGCAAATACCTTATTATCAAGATAAGCTTCTAATGTTTCATTATCTGCTTTTTGTGACATATAAGCGGCAAGAATTGCCATACCCCAAGCACCGCCTTCACTTGCAGTTTGCATAACAGAAACAGGTGCATTTGTAGCTGCTGCCATAAGTCGCTGACCGACAATAGGTGTTTTAAAGTATCCGCCATGACCTAAAAGCTTATCGATAGCTACATTTTCATTTATTAAAATATCCATGCCAACTTTTAATGTTGCAAGAGCTGAATAAAGCTGTGCACGCATAAAGTTTGCAAAATTCAGTTTACCCTCTGGAGTTCTCGCAAGAAGTGGTCTACCCTCTGTAAGTCCTGTTATTGGCTCACCTGATAGATAGTTATAAAGCAATAATCCACCAGCATCAGTTTCACCATTTAAAGCCTCTGTAAACATAGCTGTAAAAATTTTATTCATATCTGGAGTTTGACCGATTGAAACAAGGAAATCCTTAAATACAGTCGCCCAAGCGTTTATTTCATTTGTGCAGTTATTACAGTGAACCATAGCAACAGGTTTACCAGTTGGTGTAGTTACCATATCAATTTCTTCATAAACTTTAGAAAGTGCTTTTTCAAGTACAATCATGCCAAAAACTGAAGTACCTGCTGAAACATTACCTGTTCTAACCGCTACTGCATTTGTGGCAACCATACCAGTTCCAGCATCGCCTTCTGGTGGACAAAGTGGAATACCTGCTTCAAGAGTTCCAGTAGGGTCAAGAAGTTTTGCCCCCTCCTCTGTAAGCACTCCTGAAGCTTCACCCGCATTTAATACTTTAGGTAAAATATTTCTAATTTTCCATGGCATATCACTTGCCAAACCATCAAAAATATCAAGCATTTTACTATTATAATCATTTATTTCACTATCAATTGGAAACATTCCGCTTGCTTCACCTATACCAAGTACCTTTTCACCTGTTAACATATAATGTACATAGCCTGCAAGTGTTGTTAAAAAGCTTATATTTTCGACATGTTTTTCACCGTTCAACATTGCTTGATATAAATGTGCAATAGACCAACGCTGCGGAATATTAAATTTAAATTTTTCAGTGAGTTCAGATGCTGCTTTACCAGTTGTGGTATTTCGCCAAGTTCTAAATGGAACAAGTAAATTATTATCCTTATCAAGAGGTATATAACCATGCATCATAGCCGAAAAACCCATTGATGCAACACGTTTTAAGGTAACGCCATATTCATTTTTAATATTTTGTGATAAAGATGCAAAAACAGCTTGTAATCCTGTCCAAACATCTTCCATATGATAAGTCCAGTAACCATCTTCATATTTATTTTCCCAACCAAAATCGCTAGAGGCGATTGTGCTGTGATTAGGTGCAATTAAAACTGCTTTTATTCTAGTAGAGCCTAGTTCTATACCTAAATAAGTTTTAGCTGACTCAATTAAATTTTTAATTTCGTTTTTATCCATTTAAGAACGCCCCTTAAATCTGATTTGTTCTAAATGTAGTATAGACCTTTAAAAAAACAAATGTCAATAATTTGTCGGTATAATTTATTTTTTTCATATGCATTAACAATACAAATTATTTTAAATAAAGTTTTATTTTAAATACAAATTTTTATATTTTTAAAAAAGTATACTTTATTGTTATTTTTCATAAAAAACCTATATAAAGACTTTTATTTTATTTTAATGTAATTTATCTAATATATTGTCATTTTATACAAAGCAAAATAATCTTTTAATAAAACTTGATAAAACAATACAAATATATTATACTGTGTATAATATATTTGATATGAAAGAAGTGCTTTTCATGCCACCTAAATATAAAATAATAGCTGATAAGCTAAAAAATGATATTATAAACGATGTATATAATGATAAAATGATGCTTCCAACCGAACAAGAATTATGCAATAAATTTGAAGCAAGCCGACAAACCATTAGACAAGCCTTGTCTATACTTGTATCAGACGGGCTAATAGAGCGTAAACAAGGCAGTGGTTCTCATATATGTGATTTATCCAAGGTTTCACAAAAATCTCTTAGAGTTATAGCCGTTGTTACATCTTATATAAGTGATTATATTTTCCCAAGCATTTTAAGGGAAATTGAAAATGTTCTTTCGGTTAATAATTGCACACCTTTATTATTTGCAACACAAAATCAGGTTTGGAATGAAAGAAAGGTGCTTAAAAATTTATTATCTATTGATAATTTAAATGGAGTTTTGGTAGAGGGTACAAAAAGTAGTTTACCTAATCCAAATATTGATTTATATAAAAAGCTAATAGCAAAAAATATCCCTATTGTATTTTTACATAGCAATTATCCTGAGTTATCTGAATGTTATTCTGTGCTTGAAGACAATTATTCAGGCGGACAAATGCTAGTTAATTATTTATATGATAAAGGTCACAGAAAAATTGCAGGTATTTTTAAAAATGATGATATACAAGGTTATAAGCGATATTCTGGTTATATAGACACATTGCGTAATTTAAATTTACAATTTGATGATAGTCAAATTTTTTGGTATAATACCGAATTTAAAAATCAGCTTATACATAACAATAAAGGGATAGAACAAATTTTGCCTATATTAGATGGTTGTACTGCTGTTATCTGTTATAATGATGAAATTGCAAGCAGGCTTGTAAATCATTTAAACAAAATTGGAATAAAAATTCCTGATGATTTAAGCATAGTTAGTTTTGATAACAGTCAATATAGTGAACTGTCCATTCCTAGAATAACTTCATTATCGCATGGAATACATAATATTGGTCGTACAGCATCAAAAATTATGATTAAGCTTTTAAATCATGAAAAATGTTCATCTGAACTTGCACCATGGACGCTAATAGAAAAAGAGAGCAGTTAAAAACAGCTACCATAAGTGGTAGCTGTTTAAGTTTATTTATTTTGTTTTATGGCAATTTCTGCACCAATTTTTATGCCTATTATAATATTTTCTATATCATTCTTTGAAAGAACAACACCTTTAAATTGTAAATAAGATTTTTGCCGCATAGTTTTAAAAAAATCCTCTAGCATCTCATCAAGTTCTGTTAATTCCTTATCATCTGATAAAAGCCAGTCCAGTTTTACATCAAATAACTTTGATATTTTTATAAGTAAATCATAAGGCGGTTCACGTCTACCCTGTTCATACATGCCAACTGCACTTTGAGATATTTCAAGTTTTTTTGCAAGGTCGCCTTGTGTCATTCCAGACTTATGTCTAAGTATGCGAATACGTTTGCCTAGCATCATTAACCTATGCTTTCCTTTCGTTCTCTGCCTTCACGAAGCAAAGTGCAAAGACGTTCTTCTTCATTATTAGCAATAGCATCACGATATTCTGTTAAATGCAGTATAATTTCATCAATTTCTTTAACAAGTGGCTCTTTATTCTTTAAAAATAACTCAGTCCACATATTTTCATTTAGCTTTGCAACTCTGGTTAAATCCTTATAACTTCCCGCTGAATAACCATTATGGCGAAGTGCCTCAGGGCTTTTAATATAAGCACTTGATACAACATGTGCAAGCTGAGATGTAAAAGCAATCATAGCATCATGTTGTTCAGCCGAGCAACGAACAACTTGACTAAATCCCAAAGTATTAAAAAGACCGTCCATTTCATCTACTGCCCATAAAGGACTGGAATCATTAGGTACTAAAATCATACTTGCACCCTTAAAAAGGTCAGCATCAGCAAAAGCATAACCTGAAAACTCTTTGCCTGCCATTGGGTGACCACCTATAAAATGTACACCAGCTTTCTTTGCAGGTTCTGTAAGTTTTTCATCTAAATATTTTTTAACGCCTACTAAATCAACTATAATAGCACCTTTTTTCATTTTAGGCATTTTCTCTAAAAGAAAATCAACAGTTGCTTGTGGATAAAGGCTGATAATCATAATATCCGCCTCAGCTATTGTATTATCATCGGCAATACCATCTAATGTACCGTCTGCTAATGCTCTTTCAGCCACTGAACGTGTGCGATTATATCCATAAACTTCATTATCAGTGTATTTGTGAATAGCCATTGCCATAGAGCCACCCATAAGACCTAAACCAACAATTATTACCTTTTTTTTCATTGCCAACGCCCCCTGTATTTCATAATAATACGCCATGGCAATAATACAATCCATAAAGCCATAGCACCAATTACATTTAATATTAAATCATCTACATCACAACTACCTGTTTGTGTGAAATACTGCACCCCTTCAACGGTTGAAACCATAAGGAAAATAGTTAAAAAGAATACTAACAAGTTATTCTCTACCCTAAAAAGAGCAGGCAAAAATATTGCCATAGGTGCAAAAGCTGCCAGATTTCCAATTATATTTATAACAACAAGTTCTTTTGTTATATTTCCGAGTCTATAAGCGGTCAAATAATTTCGTATTGTGTAAAAAGGCTTTAAGTTTATACCTCCTAGTGCTGCATCTCTTCCAAAACCTACATCAAAAAAGAGTAGGTTTGCAAGCACCCAAAGATAATATAAAAACAATATCCATAACCAAATTTTTTTACTTGATGAACCTGAAAATGGATTTATTGAAATGGTAAGCAATACTATAAAAATCAAAGCTAAAATAACTTTTATTCGAGGTGCAATTATAAATTTACCACTGTGTTCAAGATATATATTTACACCTATAAAAGCTACACATAAAATACGAAAAAACCAGATAACAGGATTTTTCAAAAAATCAGCTCACAATCATTATTTAATTAAATCTTTTATAACCTCACCAGCAATAATCATACCTGCAACAGGAGGAACAAAAGCTATACTAGCTGGTACAGGTCTACCTGCTGTACCCTTTTTATCTTCCAGACAGTTTTGATAACGTTCTTTAGGTATTTTTTGAGGTTCTTCTTTTGAATATACGACTTTTAATTTTTTAACCCCTCGATTTTTGAGTTCTTTTCTCATAACTCTAGCGAGCGGGCAAACCGAAGTTTTATAAATATCTGTTACTTCAAATTTGGTTGGGTCAAGCTTATTTCCTGTACCCATACTTGAAATGATATTAACGCCTTGTTTATAACATTTTTCTATCATAAAAAGTTTAGCAGATACAGTATCTATTGCATCTATTATATAATCAAATTTAGTAAAATCAAAATCACTTTGTTCAGTTAGAAAAAGCTTTAAAGCTGTTACATTGCAGTTTGGGTTTATATCTTTAATTCTATCCGCCATTGCCACGGCTTTTGACATACCAGTTGTTGAATTTAGTGCGATAATTTGGCGATTTCTATTAGTTATTGAAATATCATCACCATCTATTAAAGTGATATTGGATATACCAGTTCTAGCGAGAACTTCACAACAAGCTCCACCAACTCCACCAACGCCAAAAACTGCTACTTTAGCGTTTATTAATTTTTTCATAGCCTCACTGCCTAAAAGCAATTCAGTTCTTGAAAATTCTGTAAGCATTGTCAACCTCCTATGATTACAAAATGTTGTTTTTAGTGTAACATATTGCAAATATATTGTAAAGCCAACTGTTTTTATATGTGTTAAAACCTTGTGTTTATATTACTTTTATGATATCATTAACGTGTATTTATTGGAGGATTATGCATGAAAGTTTCCACAAAAGGACGATATGCACTCAGACTTATGATTGACCTTGCGGAACATGACCACGGGAGTTTCATTCCGCTAAAAGAAATTTCTTCTCGTCAAGGCATATCTATAAAATATCTTGAGCAAATTGTAAATCAACTTAGCCGTGCAGGGCTTTTGCGTTCTGTTCGTGGTGCACAAGGCGGTTATCGTCTTTCTAAACCTGCAAGCTCTTATACTGCTGGTGAAATTCTGCGTGTTACAGAAGGTGGTCTTGCACCTATCGCATGTCTTGAAAAAAATGCTGCTGTTTGCCCTAGAAATGATAATTGTTCTACTATATCATTTTGGAATGGTTTTGCACAGGTTATAAATAATTATGTTGATAATATAACCTTAGAAGATTTAGTAAATCAACATAAAGATATTAAAAAGAATAATAATTTTATTGTAAAGGATTGAAAATAATGCTTTCTGCTCAGAAAAAAGAATTTATTGAATTTATGATGAGTGCTGATGTACTGCGTTTTGGTAGCTTTGTAACAAAGTCCGGCAGACAAACCCCATATTTTGTAAACACAGGCAACTATAAAACAGGTCTTCAAAACTCACGTTTAGGTGAATTTTATGCAGCCGCTATCAAAGAAGCAATCGGTGATAATTTTGATGCAATGTTTGGCCCTGCATATAAAGGTATACCACTTGCAACTTCAACTTCTGGTGCATTAGCTCGTAATTATGGTATTGACAAACCATTTTTCTTCAACCGTAAGGAAGTTAAAGACCATGGCGAGGGCGGTAGCATTGTAGGTTATAAACCACAAGATGGCGATAGAGTTATTATTATTGAAGATGTTATAACTGCTGGTACTGCTATCCGTGAGACAATGCCTGTATTAACTGGCTGTGCAGATGTAAAAGTTACTGATATGTTTATATCTGTAAACCGTTGTGAAGTAGGTCAAACCGCAGGCAAAACCGCTGTTATGGAAGTTGGAGAAGAATTTGGAATTAAAGTTCACTCTCTAATTACAGTGCGTGATATTTATGAATATCTCAAAGAGCAAGGCACTTATGCTGATATTCTTCCACAGATGGAAGCATATATGGCTCAATATTGTGTATTTTAAAATCCACCTAAAGGTGGATTTTTTTTATTTTATAATTGGAAACATTAAAATATATAAAATTGGCTGATGAATTAAATAAATAATCAAGCTATGTTGACCTATAAAAGTCAAAAATTTTATATTTATATCTTTTTTAATACTAAAATTTAATTTAGACAGATAATATCCCGCCAGAAATAGAAATAAATATGGAAAAATCGGAAAATAATCAGCAGAACGAAAATCTGGAGATAATAACCCTAAAAGTGATAACCAATATGAAACATACCAACCTTTTGGAAGATATACAGAAATTTTAGAAAAACCTAAATATCCATTAGGAATATTATATGTAATAGCAAATAATAAAATACATATACAAAGTCCTGTCTTAGCTGGAATTTTATTTATAAATCTTTTAGTTAACATAAAAATTATAAAACATAGTGTCATACAGTGAAGTATTCCAAACACAATCAATGTTTTATCTCCAGTTATAGAAGTAACCAAAGTTATTAACATTGCACATATTGCAAGAATAATTGTGTGTTTTAAAATATGTGAGGAAAACCTTATGCAAAATCCTGCTAATAAAAGAAATGTTCCGCATATAAAAAATTGCCACAATGCCGCTAAGTTTGTGTGATACCAATTTAATTTTATATCTGTTAAATTATCAATATTCCAACATAAATGATATAAAATCATATTTATAACCGCAAAACCACGAATTGTATCTATAATGAAATAACGTTGTTTTTTGTGTGATACTCGCTCAAGGGTTACAGTAGACAAATTTCATCATTCCTTAAAATAAAATATTATACCATATTATACCATAAGTTTAGCATAACAAAATCCCCTCTCACATACTATTTACGGAAAGGGGATTTATTTTTATTATGATTACTTATATTGTTCTGCCCAAACAGGTTGAGCCTCCATAAGAGATTTTTTAACATCTAATATACGTTGATTACTACTTCCACGGAATTTTAATTCAAGACTTTTTTTGTCCTGCTCAAATCTACCATCAACTAATAAATCCAGTTGAGAAAGCAGTAAATTTGTATATTTATCATTTTTATTTATAAGTTCTTCAAAAGTATAGCCTGTGTAACACATCAAATGTTTATTCATTTGTTTTAAATGCGTAGCCAGATTATATAATGCCTCTGCTTGACAAAAAGGTTCGCCACCTGAAAAAGTAACACCTGAAATATAAGGCATATCTTCCAATGTGGTTATAATTTCATCTATGGAAATTTGTTTTCCACCTTTAAAGTCATGTGTTTGTGGGTTGTGACAGCCAAGGCAATTATGTGGACAGCCTTGAACAAAGATAGTAAATCTTATTGATGGACCATCTACTATTGACTCTTTAACTATACCTGCAATATTAAGAGTTGTTTTCATTTTTAAGCGGAACGGCTATCTGCTAAAGAGCAGTCACAAACATCATGTTTTACTCTGTCATGTTCTTCAGCACGTTTTCCGTTATTAAATCTATCCAAAGTACCTACTAGATAACCTGTTATACGACGAATTCTTTCAAATCCTACACCTTCGCCAACAACTTCAACGCCATTTACTTGGGTTACTTGATACTTTTTTGCCATTTTAATCATATCCTTTCTTATAAAAAACGGTTATCCAAAAGAAATATTATCCAATAGGATTAGGCATGCGGTCTGCTTCCTCATTTTGGTCACCGTGATAACCAATAGTTGTGCTATTGTAATTTTTATAAAGCCCTAATTTTTTAAGTTTTTCAAGTGGCACTCCCTCGCCCTCACGTCTGCCACAACGAGGGCAAACATCACCTATAATACCTGTATAACCACAAACAGGGTCACGGTCTATCGGGTGATTTATAGCACCATAACCTATACCACATTCTTTCATATAGCGAACAATTTGTTCAAATGCTTCAAGGTTATTTGTTGGGTCGCCATCAAGTTCAATATAGCTTATATGACCGCCATTAGTCAGAGCATGATAAGGTGCTTCTTTTCTTATCTTTTCAAATGCACTTATAGGGTAATAAACAGGTACATGGAAAGAGTTTGTATAATAATCTCTATCTGTAACACCTTCAATACTGCCATAACGTTCACGGTCGATTTTAACAAACCTACCTGAAAGACCCTCTGCTGGTGTAGCGATTAAAGAGAAGTTTAATTTATACTTATCTGCTGCTTGGTCCATACGCTCACGCATGTGTTTAACTATTTTTAGTCCCAATTCTTGAGCCTGTTTGCTTTCGCCATGGTGTACGCCCATAAGAGCTTTAAGACATTCAGCAAGACCTATAAAACCACAGGTTAAAGTGCCATGCTTTAAAACTTCACCAACTTCATCATCTGGATTTAGTTTATCAGAATCAATCCATACACCTTGTCCCATTAAAAATGGATAGTTGCGTACTTTCTTTTGACTTTGTATTTTAAATCTATCAAGTAGCTGTTTAATAACAAGGTCAATTTTTTCATCTAGTTGTTTAAAGAATAAATCAACATCACCATTGCTTAAAATTGCAATTCTTGGCAGATTTATAGATGTAAAACTTAGATTGCCACGACCATTTACAATTTCTCTTGATGGGTCATAAACATTGCCTAAAACACGGGTACGACAACCCATATAAGCACATTCAGTTTCTGGGTGATTAGGCTTATAGTATTTTAGATTAAATGGAGCATCAATAAAAGAGAAGTTAGGAAACATACGTTTTGCAGAAACTTTCATAGCGAGTTTAAACAAATCATAGTTAGGGTCATCAGGGTTAAAGTTAACACCCTCTTTGACCTTAAAAATGTGTATTGGGAATATAGAAGTTTCACCATTTCCCAAACCATCATATGTAGCCATTAAAAGACATTCCATTACAAGTCTGCCTTCTGGTGAGGTATCAGTGCCATAGTTAAGGGAGGAAAACGGAATTTGAGCACCTGCACGGGAATGCATAGTGTTTAGATTATGCACTAATGCTTCCATTGCTTGATAAGTATTTCTCTTTACTTCTTTCAAAGCATATTTTCTCACAAAATGCATTATTTTACCTGCGGTTTTATCATCAGTATGTTTTTCAAGCTCGGCTTTAACAGCTTCATCAAAACCGTTATTACCCGCTATACATGGCCAGACACCAGTTTGTATTTCACATTTACTGATTATACCCTTACCAAGCATTTCACCGTCATCTTGTTCTAAATATATCTCTATTGCTTTTACTAAATTATCAGTAAAGCATTTACGGAAAGTTTTT
This sequence comes from uncultured Butyricicoccus sp., assembly GCA_944384745.1. GTDB lineage: Bacteria > Bacillota > Clostridia > Oscillospirales > Butyricicoccaceae > Butyricicoccus_B. Next base: position 120,961 of record CALWUO010000002.1, on the reverse strand, counting down.
TTAACTCCAGGAGCCATTGAATAATCAAAATTTGGAACACTTTGACCGCCATGCTGGTCATTTTGGTTTGACTGTATAGCAATACAAGCGAGAGCAGAATAAGACCTAATGTCATTAGGTTCTCTTAAAAAGCCATGACCTGTGCAAAAACCATCTTTAAATAGTTTTAACAAATCAATTTGACAACAAGTAGTTGTAAGTGTTAAAAAATCCATATCATGTATATGAATGTCACCTTCTCTATGTGCTTTTGCCTGTTCTGGGTCTAAGATAAACATATCATAGAACTGTTTAGCACCCTCAGAGCCATATTTAAGCATAGTTCCCATAGCAGTGTCGCCATCTATATTGGCATTTTCACGTTTAACATCATTTTCCAAAGATGACTTAAAGGTTAAATCCTCATAAACTTTCATAAGTCTGGTGTTCATTTCACGCACTCTTGTACGCTCATCACGATAAAGGATATATTTTTTAGCTGTGCGAGCGTGACCAGTTTCAACCAGCACTTTTTCAACTGTATCCTGAACCTGTTCAACTGTTGGACAACAAAGCAATTCGTCCTCTAACATTTTCTCAACCTCGGCTGCAAGATTTTGTGCAGTTTCATAATCTTGCCCACCCATAGCCTTAGCCGCACTAAATATCGCATCTGCAATTTTTTTGCGTTCAAAGTCTACTGTTCTGCCGTCACGCTTGACGATTTGCTTAACCATTTATCCTGTCTGTCCTTTCCACCCATACTGCGTTTAAAAGTGAAAAAAGTTCAAAAAAACGCAATATTCACAAAATTTCGTATAAAACATCTGTTCGTAGCACAATATATAGTGCTATATATCAGACGGTACTTAGTATTGTAGACTCTTTGAACTGGCTTGTCAAGAAGTGGTTACATCTTTTGGCACAATAAACGAAATTAAAAAATTTATTTTTAAACTTTCATCATGTATACTTATAAAATTTTAAAATGGAGGTAAAATCCTGTGAATAACTCTGTGTATAAAATGTTAACAGAAGGCTGGCCAAAGCTTGATAAACAAGCACCTAATCCACAACTGGTCAGGGCATTATTTTCTGTTTATGGTGGTAGAGATAGTGAACTTACATTGCTCAATCAATACCTATATCAAGCAATGGTTTTAAGAGAACAAAATAATATGTTTTTATCTGAGCTATTTGACTCAGCCGCAAATGACCAAATGCAACATATAAGACATTTAGGGCGTCTTATATGCTGTTATGGTGGTGAACCTAGATTTATATCATACATTGGAGGAAGGGGCATTTCTTGGTCAGCAGGCAATGTTTACTATGAAAAAAATCCAAATAGAATGCTTGATAATTCTATACTTTGTGAAAGGCAAGTTTTAAAACAATATAAAACAATATTAAATTCAAATATTTTAGAAACCCAGCCAAAGCAACTCATTGACAGAATTATAAAAGATACTGAACATCATATAAATCTATTTAACAATTCAATTAATAATTAAAACCTAAGCCGTTTCTATAACTTTAGAAACGGTTTTTTTATAAATAATGGTTAGGTTGTAACAGTAAAAAGTATGTGGTATACTTTATAAAGTATTTATACTTTAATGGAAAAGGTGGTTTAATGCAGAATATAAAGCGGGTTTTTGAACAAATATTTTTTATATTTCTAATATGTAGTCCAATTCTTGATATAGCAACTGGAATACAATTCTATTTAAATTCAGAAGGCGACCTAATGAGGAATGGCTCTCATCTTGTGGTTAACCAAACGCTTAGTTTAAGTTTTATAATTAGAATGATTATGTTACTTATTATGGGTTTATATGTTTTGTATACAAGGCGGACTAAAATATTATTAATTTTCTCAGCTATATTTGTAACATGGATTTTAACAGTTATAACAAATTTTAGTCAACCAAATTTTGACTTTATGCAAGAATTATTATATATTTGCAAATTCGGTTTTAATTTACTTTCTCTTTTAGCTTACTTTTATGTTTTTTCTGATTGTAACTTATCATATGATAAGTTAAGGCTTAAAATTGACGCTATCTTGTGCTGGACAATAATAATAGTATCAATAGCTGTTATAATACCATACTTTTTAGGCATGGGGTATTATACATATTCAGATAAACTTGGGTATCGTGGTTGTAGAGGATTTTTCTTTTCTGGAAATGATGTTACTGCACTTTTAATGTTACTATTACCATTGTCATTTGCCATATTGCAAAAATATTATAATAAAAACAACAAAATGAATATAATTTTATTGATAACTCCTGCTTGTTGTACAGTTTCCTTACTTATAATTGGCACAAAAACTGCATTTTTGGCTATAATTGTAACTTACATATTTATATTTGTATATCAATTTATATATTATATAATCAATAAATCTATAACAGACGCAAAACCATTTATATTATCTGTCTTATGCACATTTGTTTTATTTTTAATTTCATGCATAATAACAAATGGTGGATTATATAATTCTATAATATTATCATTTGATGTTACAGGAAAATATGCAGAAACTGCTGGAACACAAGCAATGGTGTTTAGTGGTAGAACAGATAAGTTAAAAAATGCAATTATATATTTTAAATCCCATTTGCCGTTGTCATTATTTTTTGGCATAAGTAGAGGTACACAACAAAAGATAATAGAGATGGATATACCAGAAGTTGTTTTATATTATGGTTTATTAGGGACAGTAACAATGTTATGGTTATATATTAAAAGTGGTTTACAAGTGATATATAATGTTTTTAAAAATTTTTCTTATACATGTTTTTGTTGTACTATTTCACTTGGTTTAACAGTTGGTTATTTAGCGATGGCTGGACATACTCTTTTTAGTGTTACATCAGGATTTTACTTTGCATTTGTTTTATTATATGCTTGTATATTCACAAGTAAAAACAAGAAAATAATATAAAAAAAACACCTCTAACATTGGGTTAGAGGTGTTAAATTTATTCGGTAGTAAACAAGGAATTACTTGTTGTCAACTTCAGCCATATGCTCGATAAGCATTAGAAGCTTGCAAGAGTAGCCCCATTCGTTATCGTACCAAGATACAACCTTAACGAAAGTATCAGTTAACTGAATACCAGCCTTAACGTCAAAGATAGAAGTATGAGGGTCACCTAGGAAGTCAGAAGAAACAACGTCTTCATCAGTGTAACCAAGAACGCCCTTTAGACCGCCTTCGCTCATTGGCTTCTCAGAAGCAGCCTTCATAGCAGCACAGATTTCTTCATAAGTTGCTGGCTTAGCAAGATTACAAGTTAGGTCAACAACAGAAACGTCCAGAGTAGGAACACGCATAGACATACCAGTTAGCTTGCCGTTTAGCTTTGGATATACCTTACCAACAGCCTTTGCAGCACCAGTAGAAGATGGAATAATGTTGCCAGTAGCAGCACGACCACCACGCCAGTCCTTCTTAGATGGACCATCACAAACCTTCTGAGTACCAGTTGCAGAGTGAACAGTAGTCATAAGACCTTCGGTGATACCGAAAGCTTCGTCAAGAACCTTAGCGATTGGAGCTAGACAGTTAGTAGTACAAGAAGCGTTAGATACAAAAGTCATATCCTTAGTGTAGTCGTTCTGGTTAACGCCCATAACGAACATTGGGGTGTCGTCCTTAGAAGGAGCAGACATGATAACCTTCTTAGCACCGCCATCAATGTGAGCCTGAGCCTTTTCCTTAGTTAGGAATACGCCAGTTGATTCAACAACGTAGTCAACGCCGTCCTTGCCCCATGGAATGTTCTTTGGATCCATTTCAGCGTGGAAAAGAATCTTCTTACCGTCAACGGTGATAGAGTTTTCATCATACTCAATGGTGCCGTCATAACGACCATGCATTGTATCATACTTCAGCATGTAAGCCATGTAGTCTGGAGTCATGAAAGGATCGTTTACTGCAACGAACTCGATATTTGGGTTCTTCAGACCAGCACGGAAAACCATACGACCGATACGACCAAAACCATTGATACCTACTTTAATAGCCATGTTAATAATTCCTCCTAACAGCTCTTTTTGGGAACTTTATGGATATATTATAAACCATAGTGTGGCATTTCTGCAAGAGCAATTTGTGAAAAGTGTGTCAAATTTCTTTCTTTTTTTCCACAATATTCTTTGCAAACTATACAGCTATGATGTTATAATAATAATATGTTGGCACATTTTTGGTCAATTATGTATAACTCTTTTGATAATTATGCAAGATAAAAATAAATTAAAAAGGTGCTTTATATGTCAGATTTCACAAATTTCCAGCTTTCCGAGCTAATGTTAGATATGATGTGTGCAGAAAGTGCCATTTTTGTACTTGTTTCTGCACGAGGAGATATAATAACGCAAACCCCAGCCGCAGAAAAAGTGCTTAAACAGCTTAATTTACGCCCTATTTTTGAAGTTTTAAGTGAATCCGCTGCAAACTCTCTAAGAACCACACTTAAAACAGGCGAACCAATACAGACAATAGAAGCTATTGATTCAAATATATATCGTTTAGATATAAGAGCATGTGAACAAGGTGCTTTGTTATATTTTATGCCCACTGAAAACCTATTTCAAGGCTTGCCTGCACACACTAAATATGAACTGTCTACCGCACTTTCACGTAATTTTATAGCGTTAAACCTAATGAAAAATCGTAAATCATTGGATTTTGACTTACTAAATAGCATTGAAAAAAATACACTTCGTATTCATCGAGAAATAACTCATTTGCAAATGCTAGAAAATAATACAGATTTAAATATATCTATGAATGTTGCTTTACATGATTTAGTAACAATATGTATTAATATTTTAAGCGAATGCAGAAAAGTTTCATTTGATATAAATTTTATTATTGAAGCTCCAAAAGAGTTTTTAGCTGTATTTGATAAAAAACTTATGACCCATGCAATTTTTAATTTGCTTTCTAATGCAATGATGGCACAGAATGTAACTGAAATTAAGCTTTCATTATATAAAAAAGATGATATGATTTATATAGATATCTCAGATAATGGTATAGGAATTGCTAAAGAATGCATAGATGAAATCGGTTCTGAATACTTCTTCCATCAAGATATGGATAGTTTTAGATATGATAAAAGTCATGGTATAGCCTCTGGTTTTGGGCTTTCAGTTGTTAAACGCATTGCAAATCTGCATAGTGGTGTATTTAAAGCTTTTATAAATGAAAAAAGAGGAAGTACAATGCAAATTATTTTTCCTGATAATTTACAAATACCCAATCTAAGAATGGGACAAATGCTTGAAATTGACAATCTTAATATAGCTGAAACTGAACTTTCTGTGCTATGAAATCGAATATACTCAATAAATGGTGAATTTGTGAAAAATCTCACCATTTTTTAATGGGTATATTTTGGGTAACTTTTGTTTTTTTACTGTTAAAATTTTTATATTTTATCTTTTGTTTCTATTTTTACACAAGAAATATGTTGATTATTACACATAAAAATCAGTATAATTTATCTTGAGTAAAATTGCATTTTTACTCTGCTGCTAATTGCAGCATTTATTATTTTTGTATACACAATTTAAATGGAGAGGTGAAATTCATGGTGTACTCGTTTCGTGGCGGTATTCACCCAGGGCCTCACTCTGACCCTGGATATAAATCCGCAACAAACACTAAAGCCATAGAAATAATGCCGACACCTGATGTGGTGATTCTGCCTGTTTCTATGCACATCGGTGCTCCTGCAAAGCCTATAGTTAAGGTGGGCGACATTGTTGACCTAGGTCAGCCTATTGCTGAAGCTGGCGGTTTTGTATCTGCACCTGTTCATGCAACTGTTTCTGGTAAGGTAATTGCAGTTGAACCAAGACTGCACCCAAACGGAAGCAAAATCATGAGTATTGTCATTGAAAATGACAAAGAAGACCGTTTACATGAATCTGTCCACCCTTATGACTTTGCAGGTATGACCAATGAAGAACGCATTGAAACAATTCGTTCTGCTGGTATGGTAGGTCATGGCGGTGCTACATTCCCAACTCATGTAAAAATCCAGTCAGGTATTGGCAAATGTGACACTATTATTGTGAACGCTGCTGAATGTGAACCTTATATCACATCTGACCACAGATTGTTGCTAGAACGTCCAGAAGAAGTTATTGGCGGACTGAAAATGCTCGCTGATATAATGGAAGTTCCTAATGCTATCATTGCTATTGAGGAAAATAAAAGCGATACATTTGCAAAAATAAATGAACTTATCGCTGATGACAGCCGTTTAAAACTGTATCCTCTAAAATGTAAATACCCACAGGGTGCAGAAAAGCAACTTATTAACGCTTGTACTGGTAGAGAAGTTCCAAGCGGCAAACTTCCAGCAGATGCTGGTTGTGCAGTATTCAATGTAGATACTACTGGTGCTATTTATCGTAGATTTACAACTGGTATGCCTGTTGTTCGTCGTATTGTTACTGTTTCTGGTTCTGCCATTAAAGAGCCTAAAAACCTTGAAGTTAGAATTGGTACTCAAATTGAACGTCTTATTGATGCTTGTGGTGGATTTAAAGAAGCTCCAAACAAGCTGATTATGGGCGGCCCTATGATGGGTGTTTCACAGTTCTCTCTTGAAATTCCTGTTTTCAAAGGAACAAATGCTTTCCTTGCTTTCTGTGGTGATGAAGATAAGCGTGAAGAAAACCCAAGCTGCATACGTTGTGGCAAATGTGTAAACGCTTGTCCTATGCACCTAATGCCTATGATGATGAATGCATATGGTAACGCTGGTGACTATAACAAATGCGTTTCACTTGGTGCTATGGACTGTATTGAATGCGGTTCATGTTCTTATGTATGTCCTGCTAGAATTCAGCTTGTTCAGCGTTTCAGACTGACAAAGGCTCATGTTATGGCAGAACGTGCTGCCGCTAAGGCAAAGGCTGAGGCTGAGGCTACTAAAGCAAAAGCTGAGGCTGAAAATAAACAAAATTCAGAAGAAAGCAAATAATGGGGGTAAAAACGAATGTATGATTTAAGTAAAGTAGTTGTCACCTCCTCGCCACATATTAAAGCTGAGGATAGCACCAAAAGTTTAATGTTTGATGTTATTTTGGCTCTTATTCCTGCACTTGTCGTTTCTATTTTCACTTTTGGCTTCCGTGCATTAACTATAACAGTGGCAACTATTATTTCCTGTGTTGTTTTTGAATGGCTTTACTGCAAGGTAAACCACAAAAAAGATACTACTGGTGATTTATCCGCAGTAGTTACTGGTATTTTAATTGCATTTAACGTGCCTGTCGCTGCTCCTATTTGGATGCCTGTTATTGGTGGTGCATTTGCAATTATTGTTGTAAAAATGCTGTTTGGTGGTATTGGTAAAAACTTTATGAACCCTGCTCTTGGTGCTCGTGCATTTATGATGGCTTCTTGGCCTGCACTTATGACTACTTGGGTTCAGCCACATCAAAAGCTGCCTTTATTCGGCAATGTTGAAGTTACAGATGCAATTTCAACTGCTACTCCACTGGCTTCTTTAAAGGCAAAAACTCTGCCTAGTGAAAGCCTAATGGATTTATTCTTTGGTCAACATGGTGGTGTTATAGGTGAAACCTGTGCACTTGCTCTTTTAGTTGGCGGCATTTATCTGTTACTCCGCAAGGTTATCACTATAAATATCCCAGCCGCTTACATTTTAACTGTTGCTGTTTTAACATTCCTGTTCCCAATGGGTGATGTTGATAGACTTCAGTGGATGCTTAGTCAAATCCTTTCTGGCGGTCTAATTCTTGGTGCATTCTTTATGGCTACCGACTATGTTACAAGCCCTGTAACTCCAAAGGGACAAATTATATTTGGCATAGGCTGTGGCGTACTTACTGTATTTATCCGTTATTTTGGCGGTCTACCAGAAGGCGTTTCCTACTCCATTCTGATTATGAATGCTCTTGTATGGATGATTGACCAGAAGTGTCTGCCAAGAAAATTCGGTTATTCTGAAGCTAAGGAGGGCAAGTAATCATGAGCGAAACAAAAAAAGAATCCATGGGCATGCTTGCTCTGGTACTGTTTTTAATCACATTTATAACTGCATTGCTACTTGGTTTTATAAATCAGGTTACAGCCCCACAGATTGCAAAGAATAATGAGGCAACTCGTGCCGCTGCTATGGCACAGTTAATTCCTGGTGCTGAATTTAAGCTTGCAGAAGTATCTGAAGTTCCAGCTCCAGATAAAAACACACCAGCCATACAGAATATCTATGAAGCTGTTATTGATGGTGAAACTGTTGGTTACTGTATGGAAGTTTTACCTTCTGGTTTTGGTGGTACACTTACAGTCGTTGTAGGTGTAAATCTTGATGGCACAATCGCTGGTGCACAGGTTACAAGCCATGCAGAAACCCCTGGTCTTGGTGCAAAAGCACAGTCTGACCCTACATGGATTCCACAATTTGCTGGCAAACCTGCTGATGGTTCACTGGCTGTTACAAAAGATGGCGGTGATATAGTATCTATCACAGGTGCTACTATTACCTCTCGTGCAGTAACACTTGCTGTAAATACTGCTGCAAACTATGTTTCAAGTCTTGAAGGCTAAGGAGGACAATTTATGAAATTCAAAGATAGATTACATTCAGCTGTCCTTCTGGACAATCCTGTATTTATGCAGACAATAGGTCTGTGTCCATCACTAGCGACAACTACTTCCCTATCCAATGCTATTGGTATGGGTTTAGCGGCTACTGTTGTACTTATTTGTTCAAACATTGTTATTTCTCTGCTACGTAAGTTTATCCCTGAAAAGGTTCGTATTGCAGCATTTATAACAATTATTGCAGGTTTCGTAACCATTATTGATTTAAGCCTTCAGGCATTTATTCCTTCACTGGCGGCATCTCTTGGTCTGTTCCTGCCTCTTATTGTTGTTAACTGTATTATTTTAGGTCGTGCTGAAGCTTACGCATCTAAAAATAAGGTTCTGCCTTCTGCTCTTGATGGCGTTTGCATGGGTATTGGTTTTACCTTTGCACTTGTGCTGATGGGCTTCTTTAGAGAACTACTTGGTGCAGGCACTATTCTTTCTGGTTATGTTGGTGCAGATAAGCTTGGTATTCAAATCCCTGGACTTTATCAGTATCCCGTAGCAATGATGATTTTACCAGCGGGTGGCTTCTTAATGATGGGCTTCTTACTGGCGGCAATCCAGTACCTTATGAATAAGAAGAAGGGGGATAAGTAAATGAATTACTTTGCTGCTGTGCAGGCTGGTTTGCCTGATAGCATGGCACTAACTGATATTATCTTTTTAGCTATTTCAGCAGTGCTTGTAAACAACTATATCCTTGTGCAGTTTTTAGGCTGTTGTTCATTCTTCGGTGTATCCAAAAAGACCGACACCGCAGTCGGAATGGGTATGGCGGTTATATTCGTTATGGCTCTTGCATCAATTGTTTCTTGGGCTGTAAACTATTTTGTGCTTGTTCCACTAGAGCTTGATTATATGCGTACAATCGCATTTATTTTGGTTATTGCTACTCTGGTACAGTTTGTAGAAATGTTTATGAAGAAAGCAATGCCAGCTCTTTATCAAGCACTTGGTATCTTCCTGCCACTGATTACAACTAACTGTGCTGTACTTGGTGCGGCTATTACCAATATTGACAATCAGTATTCACTGCTTGGCTCTATCGTTTATGGTGTGTTTGCTGGTGTTGGTTACTTAGTTGCAATTGTTATCTTTGCATCTATCCGTGAGCGTCTGGAAGTTACCTCAAAATGTCCTAAGTGCTTTGAAGGTTTCCCAATCGCACTTGTGTCTGCATCTCTGCTTGCAATGGCATTTATGGGCTTCTCTGGTCTTAAAATCTGGTAAGCAAAAGGAGAGCGTGAGAAATGGATTTTACAAATATTATTTTTGCAGTAGCATCTCTAAGTATAATGGGTTTGTTATTTGCAATACTCCTAGGTGTAGCGGCAAAAGCTTTTGCTGTTGAAGTTGACGAGCGAGTGCCACTTGTTCGTGAATGTCTGCCTGGTGCAAACTGTGGCGGCTGTGGCTATCCTGGTTGTGATGGTCTAGCTGCTGCAATCGTTGAAGGCAAAGCTCCTGTAAACGGTTGTCCTGTTGGTGGTGCTGCTTGTGCAGAAAAAATTGCTGCTGTTATGGGTGCTGAAGTTACCGCTGAAGAACCTAAAGTGGCTCATGTGCATTGTTCTGGTGGCTGTAAGGCTGTTGACAAGGCTAAGTATGAAGGTCTTCAGGACTGTAACGCTGCTATGCGTGTAGCTGCTGGACCTAAAGAATGTGCTTTTGGCTGTATGGGATTAGGTTCTTGTGTTTCCGCTTGTGCATTTGACGCTATTCACATTGTTGATGGAAAAGCTGTTGTTGACACTGAAAAGTGTGTGGCTTGTGGTAAATGTGTAAGTTCTTGCCCTAAAAAGCTTATTGACCTTATACCAAAATCTAAAAAAGTTCATGTTAACTGTACAAACCAAGACAAGGGTGCTGTTGCAATGAAGATTTGTGAAGTTTCTTGTATTGGCTGTAAGAAATGTGAAAAGACTTGTAAGTTCGATGCAATACATGTTGAAAATGGTGTTGCTAAAATCGACTATGACAAGTGTAAGAATTGTAAGATGTGTGCAAAGGCTTGCCCAAGAAGCTGTATTGAGCCAATTCCTACTAAGGAAGAAAAAGAAAAGTTTGAAGCTATGATGAAAGCTCAAGCTGAAAAGGCTAAACAGGCGGCTGAGGCTGCAAAAGCATCTGAAAAAGCTGAATAAAAATATTAAAGTCCGTCTTTTTTATAAAAGGCGGATTTTTTTGTATATTCCATAAATTCCCGTCAATAATAACAGTAACGCTTTAGTATACAAACGCATACACTTTAAGTGTATGACTAATCTATTTTGAAAGGTGGTTTTTTTGTGCAAAGTTTTTCAAGTACGGGAATTTGGACTCTTGAAAAAACAGATATAATCTATCCGCTTGTAAGATTTGTTATGCAACCAAATAATGAAATTTTAGAGCCCTCCCCTGCACAACTTTTATTTGATGTAACTGACAAACTATTATCAGGGAAATGTGTTGGAGTTATGGCAGATGGTGCATCTCCACAGACATTATCTGGACTTTCTGAAATATGGCATGATGGCAGACTTTTAAAACGCAGTGATGGTTGTTCATTTGTGTGCATTGAACCTTGTTTTGAAACCCCTACACCAGCACTTAAAAACGCTTATTTATCAAATATAGCATCTTTCCATTTTGCACTTTTTTCAAATTCAACCCCTGAAGAAACTATGTTTAATAGAATGTTAAATACACACACTGATGCACCACTTAGAATTGACATTCCTGAGTCATCAGATAAAATGACCATTGTTGTTCATACCAATCAGTTAAAAGAAAGTGATTTTTTAAATAAGCTATCCGAAGCTGTTTCAGCAAGTGGTAGAAATTTAGAATACAGTGCATAAAAAAATAACCCGCTTTTGCGGGTTATTTCTGTTTATTTACAAGTAGTATTCCAATACATACAAATAAAAGTGCAATCAAGTTTTTAACTGTGAATACATTTTCATTTAAAATAATTGCACTTAAAATAGAGCCAAACACAGGCACTAAAAACATATAAACTGTAACTTTTGCAACTGGGTTATATTTAAGCATAACAGTCCAAAGCGAGAATGCAACAGCAGACAATACAGCCAAATATAAAAGCAAAATAAAACCCTTAGTTGTTATATATATCTGTCCTTTTCCTATCAGACCGACAACAGATAAAAACAATCCGCCTATAAAAAGTTGCCAACCTGTGAGAAGCATAGCATCTTTACCTTTTGCAACTTTTCGGCTTACTACTGCACCTATGCCCTGTCCAACAGCACTCATCAGCATAAACCCTTCACCTGTTATTTTTACTTTCTCAGCACCAAAACCACTGCCAGAAAGTACCGCTATAACACCTAAAAAACCAATTATACAGCCTATTGTCTTTTTTATCGTTAGTTTATCAGTAGTAAAAACAAAATGTGCAATTATAACTGAAAAAAATGTCGATGTTGCACTTAAAACTGAACCTCTAACACCTGATGTATTGCCAACACCTAAATAATAAAACACATATTGCAACACAGTTTGCACTGCACATATCATTAAAATTGCACTCCATGCACTTTTTTCTGGCTTTATAGGCTTATTTTGTACCTTCATAAGCAAAAGAACAAGCAAACCTGCAAGTGCAAAACGATAACCAGCAAATGTAAACTTTGCAAATGTATCTGTTATTTGTAAAAGCTGATATCCTGTTTTTACAACTGGTATAGCACTACCCCAAAGCACAGTACAAATAAGTGCAGGAATTAGTGTATTTCTCTGTATAAATGATTTATTCATTAAATCTTATGCAGTCCTTTTTCAAAAAATTCTGCATGTGCTTTTTTACCGCCCGCTAAGATTGAGCATTTACCATCAAGTTTCATAGGCGAACCGTCAATTTGAGTTACAACACCGCCAGCTTCCTCTATTATACATTTAGCGGCTGCGAAATCCCATGGGCATACAACCCATTCGGTCATTAAATCAGCTCTGCCACAGCCTACTGCACATAAATCAAGTGCGGCTGAACCTGAACGACGTAAATCAAGTGCATTATCAAATAAAGCTCTCATAAGTGCAAAAGTTCTGTCAGTATATTCTGCATAATAAGGTGCAGTACCTACACAAACCATACTATTTGCAAGACTACAATCGGAAACATATACACGTTTACCGTTTACATATGCACCCTTGCCCTTTTCAGCATAATACATTGTATCAGTGTAAGGGTCATAAACCACACCGCAAATAATTTCACCATCTTTTGCAACGCCAATACTTACTGCACTCACTCTATAACCCTTGATAAAATTTGTTGTGCCGTCAATAGGGTCAACTATAAAAGCAATTCCATTTTTTACATCATCTTGCTGACCGTCTTCTTCACCATAAAAATGAGCCTCTGGATAAAGTGATAATAACTCTTTTTGTAGTGTTTTCTGAACTAAAACATCATATTTAGTTACAAAATTCTTTTGTCCCTCTTTTTCTGTTATATTTCGCTCGATATCCTCGGCAGAAAGCATAATTTCACCGCATTGTCTTGCGATTTTCTGAAGATTTTCCATCATTTCCATTTTACATACTCCTTTTTTATAAAAATTAAAACCGTCGCATAAAAGCGACGGCAAAACTTAACGAAATTGATTTATTTCAGACATATATTCATATCCCACAGTCGCTAAACGATGTTCAATTGCACTTTTAGCAAGATTTTCACCGTCACATAGTGCGTCAAGTGAGTTATATTGGTCACGAAGCATGGTATTTATCACACTTAAAAGCATAATTGGGTCATTTGGTAGTGACATCGGTTTTTCCCTCTTTTTCTTTTTTAGATTTTAAAAAATTAAGTATTTTTACATGTTCTATTTTGTCAAGCTGTTTGATATATAGGAACTTTCTAACTAGATATAAAACTGCAATGCTTACAACCGCAAATAAATTTTCAAGCGGGGTTGTGTGTTCGGTTATCATTTGACGAGCTATTGCAAGTGACATGATATCAATAACTGAGTCTATTGTATGTGTATAAAGCATTTTTACAAATTCCACACCAATAACTATTGTTGATGCTATGCCAAGATATTGAGAAAATACTGTTGGGTCTGTAAACAGGCTTGATGGATTTATCATATAGACTAGACCAACAAGAGCAGCAAATAAAGCCGCAAGAATTAAAAATCCGACCAGAATTTCCAATAGGCATGATAACCTGTGCATTATTTCTTTTATCTTTGAGTCCATAATTTACCTTTCTTTTCTGTAAATTTTTCTTTACAGCTAATTATATCATAAACAAGTGTCTATGACCAGATGGCAAATTTTTAAAGTTTTATTCCAGTTCTTCCATAAAAAAAGATATACTGCTGAATTACACCAGCATAACCTTTATATTTTTCGACAGGAAAATGTCCATTATAATATTTATCACAAATTTTTTTAATCCAAGTATCAATAGGGAAAGACGCCAAATCATGCAGACCAAAAAGTTTAACACAATTTGCCACTTTTTTGCCTACACCTGTTATTTTACAAAGTGCTTTTTCAGCCTCATCTATCGGCATATTTTTAAGTGAATACACATCAAAGTCACTGTGTGCAATTTCATATAAATATCTATCACGATATCCTAAACCGCATGCTCTAAGTTCTTCTATACTAGCTTTTGATAATTGCTCTTTTGTTGGAAAAGCAAAATATTTGTTATTTCTTATATCGGTTTTTAATTCACCAAACTTTTCACAAATAGCCTCAACTGATTTTTGTATTCGTGGAATATTGTTATTCTGTGAAATCATAAAGGTTATAAGCATTTCCCAAAGCTCTTGTTTTAAAATTCTCATACCACCGCCATATGCAACTGATGCTTTTAAAAACTCATCATTTTCATCAACTGAGTCACATATTTTTTGATAATCTGTATCAAAATCAAAATAATCTCGCCAAAACTCTTCAAATTCCTGTTCACTACACTCTAAAACCAGATTTTCACCCTCCATATAAGCATAGGTACATTTATCTGTTGCTATAATTCTATATGTATTGTCATCTTGTTTTGTCATTCTAAAACATTGACCTGAGTCTGCAATTTGTCCTAAATCACATGGAGTTAGATGTTTTTTTACCACTTTTAAAACTCTCCTTTAAAACATATTAAAAATATTATAATATATTTATCTTAAAAAGTGAAAATTTTTTTATTGAAAATATATTGAAATTTATTACAAAAACGATTATACTATTACTTAGTTATAAATGTTAAACATTTAACAATTTTTTCGCTTTTATCATCGGGATGGATTAAATCCCACCTCGTGTTCTCTCTTTTTGGTGTTAGCCACAGTTTAAAAACTGTGGCTTTCGCATTTTATTTCAATATTTAATTATTGTTTTGGTATATTTTTGGTTAAATTTTCGTGTAGAAAGTTGTCAATAAAAATTGTATTTTCTTAATCCGCTTGATATAATACTTATATAATATCAGAAAATCTGTTCTTTTTCGCTGTATGTTCAAAGTCAATTAAAAACGCAGCGTTTGGTTTTCGATGTCTAACCTATTTGCTGCCACTATTTTTTGGCGGCTTTTGTTATGTTTATAAAAAAGGAGAATGCGAATGTTCACAATAGACCAATATGTAAAAGCCGAAACATTAGAACAGGCTTATTCGCTAAATCAAAAGAAAACCTCTACTATTTTAGGTGGTTGTGGCTGGCTGAAAATGGGTAATCGCTCTATTAAAACAGCTATTGACCTTTCTGGTCTTGGTCTTGATAAAATCGAGGAAACCAACACCGAATTTAAACTTGGTTGTATGGTGACTTTACGTCAAATTGAAACCAATGAAGCAATTAATAGCTATTTTGGTGATGCAATCAAGGAAAGTTTACGTCATATAGTTGGTGTACAATTTAGAAATTGTGTAACCATTGGAGGCTCTATCTGGGGCAGATTTGGTTTCTCTGACCCTTTGACTTTAATGCTTGCTTTAGGTGCTGAGGTTAAACTTTATCATGCTGGCACTATTAAACTCTCTGATTTTATAAATATGCCTTATGATAGAGATATTTTAACCCATGTTATTCTGCCAAAAAACAAACAGAAAACACATTATATAACCCATCGTGCAACAGCAACCGATTTTCCTGTTATCGCTTGTTGTGTAACCAAATTACCTGAAGATTTTAGAGATAATGGTTTTAGAGTTGCTATTGGTGCAAGACCTCAAAGAGCTAATCTTGTTTTAGATACCGATGGCATACTGAATGATGGTATTACTGAAGAAAGTGCAAGCAAATTTGCAGATTATGTTGCAAATAACTTAAAATTTTCAAGCAATATGCGTGGTAGTTCTGATTTTAGATGTCACCTCACTAAAGTGCTTGTTCGTCGTGCGTTACTAGCTTTAAATCAGGAGGTTTAATTTATTTATGGCAAAGATTTTAATTTCTTTTACTCTAAATGGCAAAAAAATTGAAGATGCTGTAAGCCCTGACCAGCCTCTTTTAGAATACTTGCGTGAAAAAGGCTGTAAATCTGTAAAGCGTGGCTGTGAAACTTCCAATTGTGGTCTTTGTACAGTGCTTATGGACAATAAGCCAATACTTTCCTGTACTATGCTTGCAGTTCGTGCAGATGGTCATAATATTATAACACTTGAAGGTAAACAGCAACAAGCTGAGGAAATCGGCTCTTATCTAGCCAAAGAGGGTGCAGAACAATGCGGTTTCTGTTCACCAGGACTTATTATGAATATTATCGCAATGAAAGATGAACTTAAAAACCCATCAGAAGATGAAATCCGTGAATATTTATCGGGAAATCTTTGCAGATGTACGGGTTATGTAAGTCAACTTCGTGCTATTAAAGCATATCTTGTGAGCAAGGAGGATTGTCAATGAATGCAAAAAAATATGTAGGTGCAGGGGTTGTAAAATCTGATGCTAAGGCATTAACTACTGGTAAACCAGTGTACACTGATGATTTAGCTCCAGCCGATTGTCTTATTGTAAAGGTTTTACGTTCTCCTCATGCTCATGCTCTTATAACAAATATAAATACCAATATTGCAATGAAAGTTCCTGGCATTGTATGTGTATTAACATATGAAGATGTGCCACAATGCCGTTTTACTATGGCAGGTCAGACCTATCCAGAGCCTTCCCCTTATGACCGCTTGATTTTAGACCGTAGAGTTCGTTTTGTGGGTGATGCAGTAGCCATTGTTGCTGGTGAAACAGAACAAGCTGTCGATAAGGCTTTAAAACTTATTAAAGTTGAATATAAGGTGCTTGAACCTGTGTTAGATATGCGTAAAGCTAAGGATAATAAAATACTTGTTCACCCTGAAGAAAGCTGGAAGTCTCTTTGCCCTGTTGGTGCGGACAATATGAGAAATCTTTGTGCATCTGGCAGTGATAGCCATGGTGATGTTGATGGCACATTTGCTAAATGTGATGTTGTAATTGAACGCACTTACCGCACAAAACAAAACCAGCAAGCCATGATGGAAACATTTAGAACCTATACACAACTTGATACCTATGGTAGATTAAATGTTATTTCTTCCACTCAAGTTCCTTTTCATGTTCGTCGTATTTTATCACATGCTCTTGATATTCCAAAAACTCAAATCCGTGTAATAAAGCCTCGTCTTGGCGGTGGTTTTGGTGCAAAACAAACGGTTGTTACTGAAGTTTATCCTGCTATTGTAACACTAAAAACTGGCAGACCTGCAAAAATTGTATATTCTCGTTATGAATCTATGATTGCATCTTCTCCTCGTCACAGCATGGAACTTACTGTGCGTATGGGTGCTACAAATGATGGTATAATCAAGGTTATTGACCTATATACACTATCTAATACAGGTGCTTTCGGTGAACATGGTCCAACTACTGTTGGTTTATCCGCTCATAAGCCTATACCTTTATACGGTAAACAAGAGGCTTTCCGCTTTACTTGGGACGTTGTATATACAAATACTCTTTCTGCTGGTGCTTATCGTGGTTACGGTGCAACACAAGGTATTTTTGCGGTAGAGTCAACTGTAAACGAACTTGCTGAAATCCTTAATATTGACCCTGTTAAAATGCGTGAAATTAATCTTGTCCGTGAGGGTCAAGTTATGCATGCATATTATGGTGAAACCGCAACTTCATGTGCTTTAGACCGCTGTGTTGAGCGTGTTAAAAATATGATTGATTGGGATAAAAAAGCAAAGCCTATTACACTTCCTAATGGTAAAATTCGTGCTGTTGGAATTGCAATGGCTATGCAGGGTTCTGGTATTTCCAATGTAGATGTAGGCTCTGTAACCATTCGTATGGGTGATGATGGCGATTATAATATGCTTATTGGTTGTACTGATATGGGTACTGGTTGCGATACTATCCTTGCTCAGATGGCAGCAGATTGCCTTGATTGTGATATGAAAAATATTGCAGTTTATGCATCGGACACTGATGTTTCACCTTATGACTCTGGTTCTTATGCATCAGCTACAACTTATGTTACAGGTATGGCTTGTGTTAAGGCTTGTGAAGAATTAAGAAATAAAATTCTGTTAACTGGTGCTGAAATGCTGAAAGTTAATGTTGATGATGTTGATTTTGACGGTCAAAAAGTTTATGTTGTTGCAGACCCTGAAAAATTTGTAACTAGAAAACAGGTTGGTTATAAAGGTCAATGTTTTAGTAACCGTGAACTTGCGGCAACTGTTAGCCATTCTTCACCTACTTCACCACCTCCATTTATGGCGGGTGCAGCTGAAATTGAGCTTGACCCTGAAACTGGTAAAGTTGAGCTTGTTGACTACTGTGCAGCAGTTGACTGTGGTACACCTATCAACCCTAATCTTGCAAGAGTGCAAACCGAGGGCGGACTCGTTCAAGGTATTGGAATGGCTCTTTATGAGGATATTATATATGATGAAAAGGGTGTAAATTATTCCAACTCCTTTATGCAATATAAAATACCGTCTCGTCTTGATATAAACAAGGTTAGAGTTGAATTTGAAAGCAGTTATGAACCATCTGGTCCATTCGGTGCTAAGTCTATCGGTGAAGTTGTTATCAATACCCCATCACCTGCTATTGCAGCGGCTGTTGCTACGGCTTGCGGTGTTAGAATTAGAGAACTTCCTATAACTGCTGAAAAAATTGTTATTGGTTTGAAAAATAAATAAAATAGCAAGCGAGCTGATAAAAAAATCAGCTCGTTTTTTTGTTTCACATATAATAAAAAACGTGCCTACTAAAAAGCAGACACGTTAAAATTTTTATTAAAAGTGCATTGGGGTTAACTTGCAATAATCCTCAAGAGTACCGCCATTGCGGAAACAATCAATAATTTGTTTACCTAGTGGGTCAAGGTCATCTGTATAGAACTTATCAAGCTCCTTAGCAAAGAAATCTGTTAAAATCTTTGCACCTGCATCATAACCATCTTCACCCATACGGTCTTGCAGTTCTGTTCTTAGATACTTAGAACGGATAGATTGACCTTCAATGGTCATTTCAGTCATAGCATAACCAAGCAGTGGGCAACGTGCTGGGGTTAGCTTTTCGGTCTTTACATGACCATTATGACGGCTTAACCATTCACGGCTTAACCATTCAGCAGCAAAACCTACTTTATATACACCGATATGCTGGTTTGGAATTAATACATAACGGGTGTTAGGATTATCAATAATTTGCTTTAATAATAGATTAGCTTGCTTTACACGCATACCAGTAGCAAATGGCCAGTAAGAACCTACGCCCTCACTCTTTAGGTCGCCACCGCCTACAATAGATGGATTTTTAAATCCACGAGGAGCAACTAAACGCCACATCCAAGCAAGTGCTGGTGGGATAAAGTGCAGCATACCCATAATACCATAGTTAGGGTTTTCACGGGTTGAAGGTGGCATACGAGTACCAAAAGAACGGATATCAACTTCAACAGGCTCAGTTACAATGTGTGGAACCTTTGCACGAGGTACAATCGCACGAGGGTTTGGACATGGCTTGCCGTTAGAGTCCAGAGTATGCTCCCAAATTAGGCTAGTAGCACCAACTACACCCTGAATATTAAAGAAACAAAGTGGTTCATCAGGCTCTGTGCAAATGCGTTCGTATACTGGGTCACAACCATAATGGGTTACACCGTCCATACGTAAGAACCAACCGTCTTCACCATCAACAAGAGCGAGCTTTCCACTGCCTGTTTGCAGTTTTGGATAGCAAGTTGCCATATCATCACATACAGGCTCAATCATAGAGGTTCTGCCAAGGTTCATAAAGGTTTTTTCACCTGTAACAGTATTTTCAGAGAGCAGTACACGACCGTCTTCTGTACGAGCTATATCCTGTAACATTTCGCTCTTACCGCCACCAGATGCACCCTCATGCATAATAACAAGTTCGTTATCATACTGAGTTGTAAGACGTGCAGCAGATGCATGAGCAGTTACCCAGCCTTCTTGTTCGCCAATATCCAATAATACAGAATAAACGCCTTTTTTAGCTGATGGACCTGGATATAGATTATAAGAAAATACTTCATGGCAATTATCAAGACGGTTATGAACAACAACCTGCTTGCCATTGAAGTGAGTATGTCTAAATGGTGGAGCAACATAAACTATTGCACGAGGTGCATAACCCTCTGTTTCTTCAGCAGAAACAAATCCCTGAAGGTGAGCTAGTGCAAAAGCAAAGAATGCAGCATTTCTTGGGCAAATAAGCATAGAACCATAGCCGTAAACATTACCACCAGAATTAAATGGCATAAAAATCAGCTCTTGACCTTTTAGCCAATCCAGAGTCTGCTTTTTCATATCTGAAAATGGGAAACCATAAACATCAGCGAAACGTGGTTTGTCAGTAGGCTTATCGTCACCGATACGCATACAATCTGGGTCACGACGACGCATATAGTCCTCAACATAGTTGACAACTACACCATTTTTTGCACGAACAACGGTTGCCTCAACAACCTCACCCTTTTCAGGAACGTCGTATACAACATCATACTTACCAGAGCGACCTGTACCAAATACCATTTCATACAGTTCCTGCTTGGTTGTTGGGATAAAGATACCCTTGCAGTTTTCGATTACGTCCACAATTTCAGGTGAAAAGGTGAACTTTTTAAGCAAACGGTTCATGTAAAATTAATTCCTCCTTACGGCTACAATAAAGGGCAATAAACCCCCATATATTGCCAAATATAACTTAAATCTAAACTTTAGATTATAGTTCGATTTTCTACTTATTATACTATACTACGTTTTATTTACTTCGTCAATGGATTAACAAAAATTTTTTGCAAGTTTTAATTTGTAATCTTGCATAGTCTGCACCATTTCCCTTTTAACATCTTTAAACTTGCAGTTTTGTTTTTTATACCTTGCGTTATATACGCCTGTCTATCCACCAAATACATATTTAATACAGAGATTTTACATTAAACATGCAAATAATGCTATTTTTTGATTGTTTTTTTATTATTTTCTTTTTTATTACACAAATGTTTGTTGACACTGCACCATTAGGGTTTTATACTGTATTATACAGTATAGTACAGTTGTTATTTTATGCTGTACACTTATACGGATTTTTATATCCGTTTCTGGAGGTATATAAATAATCATGCTTCATTATCTTGCATTTTTAGAAAAGCTACTTTGGGTTTTAAGCTCTATATTTTTTATATATATGTTATATTATATCTTTTTTGTACCATTTGCTTTTCGCAAACAAAATCCATATTCAGCTCATAAACCAAAATGTAGATTTGCTGTGCTTGTCGCTGCACGAAATGAACAAGCAGTTATTGCAAACCTTATAGAAAGTCTTTCTAAACAGAATTACCCGAAAGAATTATATGATATATACGTTATACCTAATAACTGCACAGATAACACTGAACAAGTTGCAAGAGATGCTGGTGCAAACATATTACATTGTCAAAGACCTGTTTCAACAAAAGGTGAAGTGTTAGACCAAGTGGTTAATAAACTTTTAATCGAAAATAAACATGATGCTATTTGTGTTTTTGATGCTGATAATGTTGTTGATTGTGGTTTTCTAAGTGCCATGAATAATGCATGGTGTGAGGGAGCAAAGGCTGCACAAGGTTTTAGAGATAGTAAAAACCCTAAGGATACATATATATCATCAAGTTATTCAATTTATTACTGGATGGTAAATAGATTTTATAGTCATGCTCGTTCACATGTTGGACTTTCTGCCATTATAAATGGCAGTGGTTTCATGGCTGATTTATCACTTTTAAAATCTATGGGTGGCTGGAAAACTAAAACCATGACAGAGGATATTGAATTTACTACAAAATGCATTTTATCAAATATACCTGTTTCATGGGTGCCTGAAGCTTTAACATATGATGAACAGCCATTAACTTTCTCACAATCTTGGCGTCAGAGAAGCCGTTGGTCTACTGGTATTTATCAGTGTTTACACTATTACTCAATACCTCTTATAAGCGGCATGTTTAAAAGTGGTTTTAAAGGTTTACGTATGAGATTAGACCAGCTTGTATTTCTTCTTGCACCTCTTTTACAACTTGCATGGGTTTTTACCATGCTTTTAGGTCATATAGTTCGTACATTATCAGTACATTATCATATTACAGTTGGTACTCCTATTTTCTCAAGACTTTTACTTTCTGTTGTGCTTTCTTTTATTTTAAGCTGTATTACTTCAATAATTGTTATGGTTCTTGAGAAAAAACGAGTTTGCTCCATGAAAGTTGGTATTTTAAGCTATTGGTTTTTTATTGCAAGTTGGTTGCCTATAAATGCTGTGTGTCTATTTTTTAGAACTAAAGAATGGAAATCTATATCACATACCAGAAATGTAAGCGTAAGTGAATTGAAATGAATGGCAAATGCTTAAAGCATTTGCTTTTTTTTAACTACAAAATGGAATTATGTACATAAAGCTAAAATGTCCACGAAAAACAGTGTATATAGTGTATATTTTTACTATTTAATAAGATGAATTTCTATGTTTTTTGTGCTAAAAAAAGAAATTGCTTTTATATTATTGCACTAAAATTTATTATATGGCATAATAGGCTTATCTGTTTGCATTTTGCGTTTATGCTTAATGTTTCAAGAAATACGCAGGCTTTCAAGCCCGCAGAAAAAGGGGTATATATATGAATAAAGAACGAAGCAGCTTTTCAAGCCGTATCGGTTTTGTACTTGCTGCTGCTGGCTCTGCCGTTGGTTTAGGTAACTTATGGCGTTTCCCATATCTTGCTGCAAAATATGGCGGTGGTATTTTCCTTTTGGTTTATATCATTCTTGCTGTTACTTTCGGTTTTGCCCTTATGATAACCGAAATAGCCATAGGTAGAAAAACCCGTTTATCTTGTATTGGTGCTTATAAAGCTCTTGACAAACGTTTTGGGTTTCTCGGCTGGATTGCCGCTTTAGTACCTGTTATCATTACACCTTACTACTGTGTAATTGGTGGCTGGGTTATGAAATATCTTGTCACTTTCCTAACTGGTAATGCTCTTAATGCTGCTGATGGTGGCGATTTCTTTAACAACTTTATAGGCTTTGATGCTGGCTCTATTCCAGCTACAATGCTTGATTTTAGCGGTCCTACACCTTGGTTTTTAATCTATGTTATTTTAACAACAATCGTTGTTGCTTTTGGTGTTGAAAAGGGTATTGAAAAAGCGAGCCGTTTTATGATGCCTGTGCTTGCTGTACTTGCTATATTTATCGCTTGCTATTCTCTAACTATTGACGGTGCAATAGATGGCCTTAAATACTATATAATGCCTGACTTTTCTCAGTTCTCTGCATCAACTGTGCTTGGTGCACTTGGTCAGCTTTTCTATTCAATGTCGCTTGCTATGGGTATTATGATTACTTATGGTTCTTACATGCAAAAAGAAAATCTGCTTGAACATTCTGTGTCACAAATTGAAATTTTCGATACATTATTTGCTTTTGTTGCAGGTCTTATGATTATTCCTCCAGTAATTGCATTTAATGGTGGTGACCCTAGTAAAATCAACGCTGGTCCTGGACTGATGTTTATTACTCTACCTCAAGTATTTGAAAAAATGGCTTTTGGTACTGTAATCGGCACTGTATTCTTTGTGCTTGTATTATTTGCGGCATTAACTTCTTCTATTTCACTTATGGAAACCATAGTTTCTGTTGTAATTGATAAAACAAGCCTAAACCGTAAAACCGCAACAATCGGTGTTGCAATTGTTGTTTTAATTATTGGTGTTCCATCTTGTCTTGGCTATGGTCCATGGGCTGGTATTACAATTATTGGTATGCAGTTCCTTGATTTCTTTGACTTTATCTCTAACTCTGTAATGATGCCTATAGTAGCATTTTTGACATGTATTCTTATCGGTCATGTTGTTGGTACTAAGGTTATTGCTGATGAAGTTGAAGCTGAGGCTGGTGTATTCCATCGTAAAAAATTACATGAAGTAATGGTAAAGTGGATTGCTCCTGTACTTCTGATTTTAATTCTTGGAAGTGAACTTGCAACTAAGGTATTTAAAATCTTTACAATCTAAAATTTTTAAGCTATCGCTTTTTGCGGTAGCTTTTTTATTTCCGCTGTGCGTGTACACTATTTTTTAATGTCTATAATAAGCGGTCAATTTATAAAATTTTTTAAAAATAACTAGACAAATAGCTATTTTTGTTTCATAATAATGCGTATCCAGAAATATTTTAGCATTTTATTATTTTATCTATATAAAGGAGAGTTTACCATGAAATATTTAGTTATTCTTGGTGATGGTATGGCTGATGAGCCAATTGAAAAGCTAGGCGGTAAAACCCCACTTGCTTATGCCAATACACCTACTATGGATTTTTTAGCTAGTATGTCTGAAGTTGGTCTTGCTAAAACCATACCTGATGGAATGAAACCTGGTAGTGATACCGCAAATCTTTCTGTACTTGGATATAATCCAGAAGTTTATTATTCTGGTCGCTCGCCTCTTGAGGCTTTAAGCATTGGTGTTCCTATGGGGGCTGATGATATCGCTCTTAGATGCAATATTGTAACCCTTTCTGAGGAAGATAATATTCCTTATGCTGAACGTACTATTATAGACCATAGTTCTGATGAAATCTCAACAGAAGATGCAGCTATACTTATTGAGGCAATTAAACCTGTTTTTGAAAATGAGATTTTTAAATTTTATGTTGGAACAAGTTATCGTCACTGTTTGATATGGAAAGACGGACAAGTTCAAGATATAACCCCTCCACATGATATTTTAGGTAAAGTTATAGGCGATTATCTACCTAAGCAAGATGTATTGCGTGAGATGATGGAAAAAAGTTTTGATATATTAAATAATCACCCATTAAATCTCGCTCGTGCCGCTGAGGGTAAACGCAAAGCAAATTCTATTTGGCTATGGGGTGCAGGCACTAAACCTCATCTTGATGAATTTACAGCTAAAACTGGTAAAGTTGGCACTATGATTTCCGCAGTTGATTTATTAAAGGGAATAGCTGTTGGAGCTAAAATGAATGTGGTAAATGTAGAGGGTGCAAATGGCGGACTTCATACCAATTATGAGGGTAAAGCAAATGCTGCTGTTAAGGCTCTATTAGAGGATAATAACGATTTTGTGTATATTCATGTAGAAGCTCCTGATGAAATGGGACATCAAGGCAGTATTGAAAATAAAGTTCAATCTATTGAATGGCTGGACAGTCGAGTTATAAAGCCTGTATATGAGGCTTTAAAGGCATCAAATGAGGATTTTAGAATGTTGGTTTTACCTGACCACCCTACACCTATACGCCTTAGAACTCATACAGCTGACCCTGTACCATATATGCTTTTTGACAGCACTAAAACCGATAAAACAAATAATATTTATAATGAAGCACATGCTCAAAAAACAGGTATTCTTATAAAAGAAGGTCATAAGTTAATAAATAAGCTTTTTGAGTAAAACAAAAAAATCGCTAGGTACAAAAGTATCTAGCGATTAAATTTAGGCATAAAAAAACGACTTAAAAAGTCGTAATAAATATATTAGCATGGTGCGGGTGACAGGACTTGAACCTGCACATCTCGCGATACCAGAACCTAAATCTGGCGCGTCTGCCAATTCCGCCACACCCGCATATCCCTGCGTAACGATGATTATTATACAACATTATTTTTCATTTGTAAAGCTTTTTTTGCAAATTTTTTAAAAAATTTTTTTGATGTTCATTTACATACAAAATCATTGTTTTGACAAAAGTTTTATGCTAACATTTTATATGGAATTTACAACAAAAAAACAACTCCGCTAACAATCAGCGAAGTTGTCTGAGAAGAAGAGAAAAGAGGTGATATGAGCTATTTTATGCGAGTCGTCCACTGCTGAAATCTCAGCAAGGTTCTCATTTAGATGTATTTGTTTGTTTCACTGTAATAAGGATACTCCTATTCTATAACAAATTCAAGTATATCTTTGTACTAAATATATAAAGAAGTTTTATTGAAAATATGCAGATTGCACAATTATATATTTTTATTTATTTTTTTCACTGTTATATTGATTTTTATATTGATTAAATTTTTTATTTTGGCTATTTATATAGATTTAAATATAACATTTTCACTGTTTTTATTTTTCGAGGTGCTTATATGGATTTTAAAGAAATTGAACGAACACTTACAAAAGAATTTTCTAAAACGCTTAGAGATAAAACTATAAAGGCTATAAAAGAATTTAAAATGATTGAAAATGGTGATAAAATTGCTGTATGTATTTCAGGCGGTAAAGACTCCATGTTGCTTGCTAAACTCTTACAGAATTATCAAAAATATAGTGGTGTAGATTTTTCACTTATTTTTCTTGCAATGGACGGTGGTTATTCAAAAAATGTGCGTGAACATATAGAACAAAATTCAAAAATTTTAAATTTACCTGTCGAATTTTTTAAAACTGATATACTTAGAATAATAAGCAATCACAGTGCTGACCACCCTTGTTTTTTATGTGCAAAAATGCGTCGTGGATATCTTTATAGTGAGGCACAAAAAAGAGGTTGTAATAAAATCGCTCTTGGTCATCATTATGACGATGCTATTGAAACTGTTTTATTAAGTATTATTTATGGTGGTCAAATACAGGCTATGTTACCAAAGCTTAAAAGCAAAAACTATCAAGATATGGAACTTATACGCCCTTTATATTTTGTTCGTGAAAAAGATGTTATAAACTGGGTTAATACTTGCGGTCTTACTTTTATGCCTTGTGGTTGCCCTGTATCAGAAAAAAAAGATGATACAAAACGTGCTGAAATAAAAAAGTTAATTGCAAGTCTTGCGGCACTTAATCCTCAAATAGAAGCTAATATTTTAAATGCGGTTAAAAATGTAGATGTTAATAAAGTGCTTGGCTGGCGTATTGGTAAAAGTGAAATCCATAGCTTTTTAGATAAGTTTAACTCTTGACTAGATTTATATATTAAAGTATAATCTTTAACGAGGAATGAAGTTCTCCTCTGGGTTTTTTACCCTAAACCGCTGAATTTTTTAGCTGATGACTTCTGCAAATTTATTTTTGCAGGCAAGTTGTCGGCTTTTTTATTTGCCTGCATATATGAAAGGATTGTTTTTTTATGTTGTGGAACCTCGCTCTTGTATTTCTTCTGGGTATTATACTGGGTCGTATATGTATAAAACTTAAACTTCCCGCCCTTGTAGGCTATTTAATCGCTGGTTTATTGCTAGGTGATGTATCTAATATATTATCAAATGATTTTTTAGCTCTATCCTCTGATTTGAGAAGATTTGCTTTAATAGTTATTTTGCTCCGTGCTGGTCTTGCACTTGATTTAACCGAATTAAAAAAAGTTGGTCGACCTGCTGTTATGCTTTGTTTTGTTCCCGCTTGTTTTGAGATTTTAGGCTGTACTCTGCTTGCTCCTATGCTTTTAGGTTTATCTTACCTTGAGGGTGCTTTGCTTGGCTCAGTAATCGCTGCTGTATCCCCTGCTGTTGTTGTTCCTCGTATGTTAAGCCTTATAGATAGAAAACTGGGAACTGAGCACGCTATACCTCAAATGATTTTAGCAGGTTCATCAGTTGATGATGTTTTTGTACTTGTTATGTTCTCAGCTTTTTGTACTATGATACAAGGCGGAAACTTTTCCCCTGCTGTACTGCTTGATATTCCTATAAGCATTATTCTTGGCATAATATTGGGTGTTATAGTTGGTTTTTTGCTAATTGCTATATTCAAGCATACAAATTTATCAAGTATACTTATGTTAATTATTCTTCTATCAGTAGGCTTTTTATGTATGACACTTGAAGATATATCCCCTATACCTTTTTCAGGTATGCTTTCTGTTATGACTATTGGTATTGTAATATTCCGCAAAACTCCTAATATTGCAAAAGATATATCATTACCACTTGGAAACGTTTGGGTATTTGCTGAAATTATATTATTTGTGCTTGTAGGTGCGGCAGTTGAGCTTTCTTATATTGTGATGTTTGGCATATCTGCTGTAATTATGCTTATTGGTGCATTGCTATTTAGAATGGTTGGTGTAGGTGTATCAGTCACTAAAACCTCTTTAACAAGAAAAGAAAGACTGTTTTCTATGATTGCTTATTGCCCTAAAGCCACTGTTCAAGCGGCTATTGGCTCTGTCCCTTTATCTTTAGGTTTTGCTTGTGGACATACGGTTTTAACTGCGGCTGTACTTGCAATTTTGATAACTGCTCCTTTTGGTGCTTTCCTTATTGATACATTAAGTGAACGCTTACTTAAAAATACTTAATATATTTTTTGAAATAATATGGAACTTTTGTATTTTGTATATCGTCTAAAAATATAAAACCTAACACCAAACTTTTTAAGGAGATTATTTCATGAATAAAAAGAACTTTTTATCTCGTTCAGCGGCTATTGCTATGTCTGCTGTTTTATTAAGCAGTTCCATGTCTGCTTATGCTGTAAATGATATTGCTAATCACTGGGCTAAGGACAATATTCAAAAATTTATTGACGCTGGTGTGATAAACGGTTATGAAGATAACACTTTTAAACCTGATAATAATATGACTCGTGCTGAATTTGCAACCATTCTTTCTAAATTGCTTGATGACCCTAATGTTCCTACTGAACATCGTTACAGTGATGTCCCAGAAAATGCTTGGTTCTTTGATGCTGTTCAGAAACTTTGCACACTTCAAATAATATCAGTAGATGAGAAATTTAATCCACAAAGTAATATAACCCGTGAACAAGTTATGGTTATGCTTGCACGTGCTATGCGTTTAACTGCTAATGACACTTCTTCTGTAAATAAATTCTCTGATGCTAATGAAATTTCTGACTATGCTTTAAATGCTGTTGCGGCTTTCGTTGAAAATGGCTATACTAATGGCTATGAAGATGGAACTGTTAAACCTAAAAAATCTATAACCCGTGCTGAATGTGTTAAGCTTATAGACTCTTTAAACCTTATACCTGATGCAAACTCACTTGAGGGTATTATGAAGTCAATATACAATGGTGTAGAACTTGAAACTCCTGCAACTGCTATTACCAATATCACTGCTGATAATGTTGAATACTATTTAGGATTAAAAACTTTTGAGGGTATTCAAGAAGCTATTGCCAGTGAACCTATGATAAGTTCTTCAGCACATTCTGTATGTCTTGTACGTGTTAAAGATGGTACTGATATAGCTCAAATGATGAAAGATATCAAGGAAAATGTAAATCCACAAAAATGGATTTGTGTAGGTGTTGAACCTGAAAATGTTATGGTTGCTAATCAAGGTAATTTAATTTTACTTGTTATGGATAACGTTAATCCACAGGGTATTGTAGATAGTTTTAATGCTCTTGAGCTTAGCGGTGAAACAGAACAAAAGCCTGAGGACAAACCAGAACAAAACAAACCTACTATTGACTCTGATGGCTTAATTCAATATAATGATTTTTATATGAATTCTATGGGTACACTTAACACTCAATATGTAACTAACTTTACAAATAAAATTGAAAGTGTTTGTAGTGAATATTTGAAAGATGCAAGTAATATCTATTATGCTGTAATTCCTAGCAAACAATATTTTATAAATGATAAAGTTGAAAATCCTTTTGATTATACAACCATGATGAATATAGTTCGTTCTGGTATAACAAGTGCTAAAGAAATTGATTTAACTGGTACTCTTGAACTTGATGATTATTTAAAAACTGACCCTCACTGGAAACAAGATAGTTTACAAGAAGTTTTAAATGCTTTGGGTGAAACTATGGGCTTTACTGTTGACCTATCCACTTTTACAAAAAATTCTGTTCCAAACTTCACAGGTCAGCATGGATATAACAAAGAAAATTTTGCTCATGAAACTATGACCTATTTAACTAATGATGCTATCAATAACGCTACTGTTGATAACTTTCAAGATAAAGACTTTACTAAAGTTTATAACACAGCTAAATTAGAAACTGATACACCTTATGATATGTTTTTATCTGGTTCTACTCCTTTACTTACAATAACCAATGAGTCTGCTAAATCAGATAAAGAACTTGTAATGTTTAGAGATTCTTATGCTTGCAGCCTTGCTCCTCTTTTAATTGAAAACTATAAAACTATAACTCTTGTAGATTTACGTTATATGGCAAGCTCTTTACTACCTCAATATGTTGATTTCACTGGTAAAGATGTACTATTTATGTATAATGACCAAATTATTAACACTGTTGTTTTAAGATAACGCTATTCCCTTGGAAATATCTCCCTATTATTTCCGAGGGAATTTTTTATTTTTTATGATATAATATTTAATAAACTGGTTATACTAATTTTTAAAAAGGAGATTTATTATGGCAAAATTAAGAAATGAAATACAGTCAGAATTTACTTGGAATTTAGCTGATTTATTCGCTAATGATGAAGCTTGGGAAAATAAACTCTCTGAAACCAAACAATATATAAGTAAAATAACCGCTTATTCTGGTCATCTATCGGATAGTGCTAAAACTCTTTTGGATTTCTTAAAACTGCAAGATGAGCTATCTGTTAATATGGATAAGTTGGGAAATTATGCTTATCGTAAATCTGATGAGGATACTAGAAACTCAGTCTATCAACAAATGAAAAATAAATATTCTGCTGTTGCTGTGGAAATAAATCACGCTTGTGCATTTGAAATACCAGAGTTACTCGCTATTGATGAAAATAAACTACAAGGTTTTTATAAAGAACTTAATGAGCTTGAACATTATCGCCTTATGCTAGATAGAATTAGACGTCAAAAAGACCATATTCTTTCTAAAGAATGTGAGGAAATTTTAGCGGCTACTGGTATGTTAAGACAAGCTCCTGACGAAATCTTTTCTATGTTAAATGATGCAGATATGACTTTCAATGATGCTATTGATACAAATGGAAACAAACATTCAGTAACACATGGAAGTTTTGTTCCTCTACTTCAAAGTCCTGACCGTGAGCTTAGAAAATCTGCTTTTGAGTCACTTTATGGAGAGTATAGAAAATTTAGAAATACCTCTGCTGCTATTTTAAACAGCCAAATGCAGGCATTAAAATTTATAGCTGATATGAGAAAATATAAATCACCTCTCGAAGCCTCTTTAGATGATACTGAAGTGCCTACAACTATGTATCACAACTTAATAAAAACCATTCATAACAATCTATCAAGTATGCATAACTATGTAGCTTTAAGAAAAAAACTACTTGGTTTGGATACTCTTCATTTTTATGATATGTATACACCTATTATCCCAGATGAGGATTTTAAAATATCCTATGATGAAGCTAAAAATATAGCTCTCGAGGCATTAAAACCGCTTGGTGATGACTATATTTCAATGCTTAAAGAGGGTTTTAACAATAGATGGATTGATGTATATGAAAATACAGGTAAACGCTCTGGTGCTTATTCGGCTGGTGCTTATGGTGTTCACCCTTATGTCCTTTTAAATTACACTGATACTCTTGATGATGTGTTTACTCTTGTACACGAAATGGGTCATGCTTTACACTCATATCTGTCTAATAAAAATCAAACTTCGACTTATGCTAGTTATGTTATTTTTGTAGCTGAAGTTGCCTCTACTTGTAATGAAGCTTTATTAATGCAATATTTATTAAGCAAAACATCAGATAATAAAAAACGTGCATATTTAATAAACCATTTTCTTGAACAATTTAGAGGTACTCTTTATCGTCAAACTATGTTTGCTGAATTTGAGCTTTGGTGCAGTGAAAAGGTTAAAAATGGCGAGGCTTTAACCGCTGATGCATTAGATGAAAAATATGCTGCTTTAAATAAACTGTATTATGGTGAAGAAATTCATCTTGATGATGAAATTGCTTTGGAATGGGCTAGAATACCACATTTCTATTATGATTTTTATGTATATCAATATGCTACTGGTTTCTCTGCGGCTATTGCACTATCTCAAAAAATATTAAAAGAAGGTAAGCCTGCTGTTGATAATTATTTAAAATTTCTATCTGGAGGCTGCTCTAGTGACCCTGTTTCACTTCTTAAAATCGCTGGAATAGATATGAATTCTCCTGAACCTATTGAAAATGCTCTTGAGCTTTTTAAATCGTTAACTGATGAATTAAATAGTCTTTGTAAATAATGTTTCACATGAAACAATAAACCGCACCCATATTTTTGAGTGCGGTAATTTTATGAATTCCAAATAACAACTATCAATATAATAGATGTAATTAACATTAAAAATGCAACTATACTTGTAAATATCAGTGGGTGCTCCATTAAATGAAATTTGCTCTTATATTCTTGATATTCTTCTTCTTGCTTTATCTCATCTAACCATGCTGGTGTGCCATCTGGCAATGAATCTTCATCTGTATTTTGATTTTCATTTGCACCTTGTGGTATATTCCAAATTTCGCTTATAGCTTCAGGATTTAACCACTCTTCTTCTTGTTTATTTTGATTTATATTATAATCACTTTCAAAATCATCATTTTTTCTATCTGACATAAAGCTATTAAATGAATGATTTACTGACTTTTCTTTATTTATTTTATTTATCAATCTATTTATTTTCTGTGTTTCACTTTCATATGATATGCTATTATCTTTTAGCGCTGCACCACATACACTACAAAATTCAGCGTTATCATCATATATTTTTGCTCCGCATTTAGTGCAAAACATTTATAAATTACTCCTTTAACAAACTTTAATTTTCCATACTACAACAGTATAACATACAATTACTATTTTCAATAGTATGTTTTGAATATAATTATTTTTTGTCGATTTCCTAACACAAATACTTTTTAAAATAAGTATATTATGTAAAATATCGTGCAAAATAACAGTGTAAGTATTAAAAGGAGTGATTTATAATGGCAAGACGTATAGGCAAATACACGATTGCTTTTGATAATTTACCCGAAATATCTGGTTATGCAGCCGTTGTTGGAAAAAAAGAAGCCAATGGTCCATTAAAAGGTTGTTTTGATGTAATAAAACAAGATACAAAATGCAATCAAAAAAGTTGGGAACTTGCGGAAAGCAAAATGCAACAAACTGCTATAAATACAGCTATGCAAAAAGCGGGTTATAAATTTTCTGATATAGATATAATTATTGCTGGTGATTTATTAAATCAATGCATAGGTTCTACATTTGCTTGTTTAAATTCTAATACGCCATTTTTAGGGCTTTATGGTGCTTGTTCAACTATGGCTGAAAGCTTGCTAACAGGAGCATCTTTAATAGATTCTGGAAGTGCAAATAAAGTAATTACTGCGGCATCTTCTCATTTTTGTTCTGCTGAGCGTCAATATAGATTTCCACTTGCCTATGGTGGTCAACGTCCTCCCACTGCTCAATGGACTGCTACTGCGGCTGGTGCTACTGTGCTAGAAAAATCTAATAATAATAATAATAAATTTTGCATAACTCATGCAATTATAGGTAAAATGATAGAAATGGGCATTAAAGACGCTAATAATATGGGTGCTGCAATGGCTCCTGCTGCTTTTGATACCATTTATAATCTTTTCAATGACACAAATACAAAGCCATGTGATTATGATATCATTGTTACTGGTGATTTAGGTGATTTAGGTGCAAGATTACTTGTAGACCTGTTTGATGAAAATAATATAGATATAAGAACAGTATATAGTGATTGTGGCTCTATGCTTTATGGTGATAATCAAGATGTACACTCTGGCGGTTCTGGTTGTGGTTGTTCTGCAGCTGTACTTTGTGGTCATCTGCTTGATGAAATGTCAAATAAAAATCTTAAAAAACTTATATTTGCTGGTACTGGTGCTCTTATGAGCCCTACATCAATTCAACAAGGTCAACCTATTGTTGGTATATGCCATGCTGTTGTAATTGAAAGAAAGGGGTAATTTAATGCAATATATATCTGCATTTTTAACAGGCGGTTTAATCTGTGCTTTATCTCAAATACTAATTGACCGAACTAAACTCACTCCTGCTAGAATACTTGTAAGTTATGTTGTACTTGGTGTTATATTGACTGCACTTGGTATATATCAACCTATTGTAGATTTTGGCGGTGCTGGTGCTACTGTTCCCCTTTTAGGTTTTGGCTATTCACTCGCCAAAGGCGTTGCTAAAGGTGTCGCTGAATCTGGTCTTTTAGGTGCTTTTACTGGTGGTATAACTGGTGCGGCTGGTGGTATAGCTGCCGCTATTATTTTCGGTTGCCTTTTTGCTCTTATTTGTAAACCTGAAGATAAATCAGGAGATTAAAAAAATCCGTCCGTGTTTCATGTGAAACATAGACGGATTTACTTATACTATTTTAAATATTAGCCGAATGTGTTTTCATTTTGAGTTGCAGATGAACCGCCTAGCAAGCTTTCAGCAAGCTTTACACACTCCTCATAAGTATGGTGTGCAAGGTCAGATTTAGCTGCAAGAATTGAAGATGCAGACATAGATAGGTTTGTTACACCTAGACCACAAAGAACACTTGCCATACCACGAGAACCTGCCATCTCACCACATACGCCACATTCAATGCCCTCTGCTTTTGCTGCGTCTGCTGCCATCTTGATAAGACGGAGAACACCTGGGTGTAATGGACGATAGAGAGAAGAAATCTTGTCGTTAATACGGTCAACAGCACATGAATACTGAATTAGGTCATTAGTACCAATGGAGAAGAAGTCAACTTCCTTAGCAAGTATATCTGCACATACAGCAGCAACAGGAATTTCAATCATAATACCAATTTTAATATCATTGTTATATGCAATGCCCTCTGCCTTTAACTGCTCCTTAGCCTTTTCTACCATCTTCTTGGCACTTAGAACTTCTTCAAGAGAAGAAATCATTGGGAACATAATACGAACATCACCAAATGCAGATGCACGAAGTAATGCACGAAGCTGAGTCATAAATAACTCTTCACGGTCAAGACAAATACGAATAGCACGATAACCTAAGAATGGATTTTGCTCTTTTTCAAGCTCTAAAGCTGGAACTTCCTTGTCACCACCAATATCAAGAGTACGGATAATAACAGGGCGGTCGGTCATAATCTCAGCTGCCTTTTTATAAGCCTCAAACTGCTCATCTTCGCCTGGAAGGTCAGAACGGTCCATAAATAAGAATTCGGAACGGAATAGACCTACACCTTCACCACCAACAGCATCTACACGTTCTGCATCAGCTGGTGTACCGATGTTACCTTCAATAATTACACGGTGACCATCAGAAGTTGCACCTTGCTGAGTGCGATATGTTTCAAGCATACGACGCTGCTCATCGAATTTTGCCTTTTTACGGTCAAACTCTTCTTCCACTTCCTTCTCAGGATTTAGAACAACCTCACCGCTACAACCATCGAGTAATACATAATCACCATTTTTAATAATACGAGCCTGCTCACCTGCACCAGCGGCTGCTGGTAGACCCATAGAACGAGCCATAATTGCAGAGTGGCTTGTTCTGCCACCGATTTCAGTAATAAAGCCCATAACTGGCTTTGTGCCAACTTTAGCGGTATCTGATGGAGTTAAATCATTTGCAACAATAATACATGGTTCACTAATGGTATCAATCATATTATCAGAAATACCCTTTAGAACCTTTAATACACGCATAGAAATATCGCCAACATCAGCTGCACGAGCCTGCATGTATTCGCTGTCCATTGCGCGGAACATTTCTTGGAAGTTTTCACAGTTTACTTTACAAGCATACTCTGCACAAACATTTTCATCTGCGATAATGTTCTTCATACCTTCAATGAAATCTTCATCTTCAATCATCATAAGATGTGCTTCAAAGATTTCAGCATCATCGCCTAAAGTATCTCCTGCTTCTTCCATAATAGCTTCAATCTGAGCCTTTGCCTTGTTAATGGCATCATCAACACGAGCCTGTTCTGCTGCGATATCAGTAACTGTCTGCTTAGTAACAGTTAAATCTGGCTCAGCCAGTACAAATGCCTTTGCTTTTACTAAACCTTCTGATACACCTAATGCCTGAATTTTTAACAATTTGCCTTCATCCTTCCTCTTACTTCATACCTATTTATATAGGTTATAGAGTTAAATTAAAATTATAGTATTCTCCTTATTTCATTGACAATATAATGCCAAAGAAATTCCTCTTGATATTATTTTGTACATTAACGGCTTATTTGTCAAGTGTATAGTAATATTTTTCTAGTAATAATATATAAAATAAACATATATTTTTGTAATATGTTCATTATATGGCAAATTATATTACATCTACTATTTTATATTTATGATTTATAAAATGCACCCATACCCAAATATGCACTATATAAATCCACTTTAGAAATAACTTCAAATGGTGCATGCATTGAAAGCACTGGTACACCTGCATCAATTGTATCAATATTTCTATTTGCAAGATACATTGCAACTGTACCGCCACCGCCTTGGTCTACTCTACCAAGCTGTGCTGTTTGCCATGGAACTCCTGCACACTCCATAATATTGCGAACTCTAGCCATTACTTCTGCTGAAGCGTCACTTGTACCTGATTTACCTCTTGCACCGCTATATTTCATAAGTGCAAAACCACAGTTAATTCTTGCATCATTTCTTGGTTCAGATACATCTGCATAGTTAGGGTCATAAGCGTTACATACATCGGTTGACAGACAAATGCTGTTTTCATAACATTCACCTGTTAAACCACCACATAAATCCTCCATAAAAGTATCAAAGAATTTACTTTTCATACCAGTTACACCCTCAGAACCTATTTCTTCCTTATCTACAAGCAGACATACAGAAGTATGCTCTGGAGTTTCCTTTAAATCCATAATTGCAGTTGCTGCTGGATAAGAACAAACTCTGTCATCATGACCATAAGCACCAATCATAGAACGGTCAAAGCCTACATCACATGCATTAAATGCTGGGACACATGAAAGTTCTGCTGATAGAAAATCAATTTCTCTCATACCATACTTTTCATTTAAATATTTCATAACTGCAAGCTTAATCTTATCTTTGCAATCTTTTTCTTCATCTGTTGGTTTAGAGGCTATTAAAATATTCATATTTTCTGCCTTAATACCATCAACCATTTTCTGTTGCATTTGTTTGCTTGCAAGGTGTGGCAATAAATCAGTAATTACAAATTTAGGGTCATCTGGATTTGCACCAATGCTAATATTAACTGTTTGAGTTTTACCATCTTTACAAACACATACAACACCACGAAGTTCCAATGGAATTGCAAGCCATTGATATTTTTTAATACCACCATAATAATGTGTTTTAAAAAATGCCATTCCATCTTGTTCATATAGTGGCACTGTACGAATATCAATTCTAGGTGCGTCAAGATGTGCTGCTGTTAAACGAATACCCTCTTTTATAGGCTTATTACCAATTACAGCGAGTGCAATAGCTTTATTACGATTTACTTTATATACTTTATCGCCTGCTTTAAGCTCCATTCCACGCTCATAAGCCTTAAAACCAGCTTTATTAGCCATTTGTAAAATAGCTTCTACTGCATCACGTTCTGTTTTGCCTTGGTCTAAAAATTCCTTATATCCTTTTGCATAGTCATTTGCTGCATTTTCATCAATTCTATCAAAAGCAGGCTTTCTGTCATAAAATAGTTCTTCTGAAGTCATATTTATCATTCTCCTTTAAAACATAAATTTTTATTTAACAAGCTTTTCCCATAGCTGTTTAACTTGATTTGTCAATGTTTCATGTGAAACATTATTTTCGATTATATAATTGCACCTTTGATAATAAAAGCTATCATCAGGCTGTGAATTTATTCTAGCGATTGCCGCCTGTTTAGATATATTATCACGCTTTATTATTCGTTCTATTCGTGTGTCCTTGTCGGCAATTATTCCTATTACACTGTCGCATATAGAATTTACTCCTGTTTCAAATAGTGTTGGTGCATCATAAAGTGCTATTTGAACACCGTTTTCTTCTAAAATTTTAAATTTTTCATCGCTTGCTTTTTTTATATATGAAACTGTTATTTCATTTAACTTTTTAAGTTTATCGTTATCTGAAAAAACTATACTTGCAAGTTTTTGTCTATTAAGCTTTTTATCTATTGTTAAAATATCACCAAATGTTTTTTGAAGTTCAAAAAGCATATCCAAATTTTCATCACAAAGCTTTCTGTAAACATCATCTGCATCAACTATACCTGCACCCAGTTTTTTAAATTCTGTTGCAACTATGCTTTTACCTGCACCAGAGCCGCCTGTAAGTCCTATAATTTTCATAATATCACCCTAGATTTATAACATGAAAACCTGCTGCTTTTTTAAGTCTGTTAGCAACTGCAAGACCTAAACCCTCATCTGATGGGCATTGACTCCAAATTTCATTTACATCTGTTTCATCAAAAGCCCTAAGTGCATCAAATATTCTTTTAGCTTGTGAACTCACATCATTTTTAGAACCCATTTCAAAACACTTGTAACCATTAAATATATCAATATATTCTTTAAAACATAAAACCCCTGCATTTGACTTTGCATTTTGTTTTATATAGTTAGCTGTTTTATCAGCATCACCACATACAACAGTAACTGGTGCTTTAGGTGCATAATGTCTATATTTCATTCCAGGTGCGGAAACTCTTACATCATCACCTATTTTTTCTTTAATAGCTCTATCCACTTCGACTTCACCAATAATATCTCTTAATTGCTCAAGTGATATTCCTCCTGGTCTTAAAAGTCTTGGTTTATTACCAGCCAGAGATATAACAGTTGACTCCACACCAACTGTACATGCTCCACCCTCAAGCACAGCAGGAATTTTTCCATTTAAATCCTCAATAACATGTTGGGCTGTTGTTGTAGATGGTCTACCAGATAAATTAGCAGATGGTGCTGCAAGTGGAACTCCAGCAGTTTCAATAAGCTTTTGTGCAACCTTATGGCTTGGAAAACGTATTCCCACAGTGTCAAGTCCTGCACTTACTTCTATTGGTATACATTCAGACTTTGGCAATATAATAGTAAGCGGTCCTGGCCAAAAAGCATTTGCAAGTTTTTTTGCATTTTCAGGTATATAACTCACTAATTTATCCATTTGTTTTATATCTGCAATATGAACTATAAGTGGGTTATCCTGTGGTCTGCCTTTTGCAATAAATATTTTTTTTACTGCTTCGCCATTTAATGCATTTGCGGCTAAACCATAAACCGTCTCTGTTGGCATACCAACAACCTGACCTTGTAATATATATTCTGCGGCTTTTTCATAAGCTTTTTCATCTTTATCAGGATTTAATAGTTGTGTATTCAAATTCAGTTTTCCTCCTTTGCTTAAATTTCATTTGTTTTTATATTATACAGCTTATTTTAGTATAAAGTCAAAGTATTAATATATTTAAACTGTGATTTCGCTTTACCTATGTTAAAAATATAGTTATAATAATTATAAACAATATAAGGGGTTGGATTTTAAATGCATTTTAAATCAAAAAAAGAACATTTACTTCCCAATATAACATTAGACGAATTTTGTCAAGATGTTGGAAATTATTTAAGACGTGGACATACACTAAGTGAATGTTTTGCCGCTATGGCAGCACGTTCTACAAGTTCATCTGAAGAACAATTATATTTATCACTTCGCACTGGTGTTAGAAATGGTTCACTCAGCGATGCCATGAAGAAAAATTCTGTATTTCCTGAATATATGATAGAACTTATTGCAAATGCTGAAAAAACTGATACACTTACTCAAACAGTGGATTACTTATCATCTTATTTTGAGCGTGAACGTGCAGCAAATGAAAGTTTACATGGTAGAACTGTGTATCCTGCTGTAATGGCAGCATTAACATGTTTTATTTTGATTGTGACTGCTGGTTTTGTTTTGCCTGTGCTTGCTGACCAGTTTTCTTCACTTGGCTTATCTTTTTCACCTTTTGCAAGATGGGCTATGAATGCTGGAAGATGGTTTGCTGGTCTTGCTGGTATGCTTTTAACAGCCATTGTTTTTGCTGGTGTTTTGCTCTGGATTCTTGTTAAAAATAGCGGTTGGAAACTGTTCCAAAACACATTATTTGCAAGAAAACTTGCTGTTGGTAGGTTTGCCGCTGCTCTTGCTCTTTTCTGTCAATGTGGCATATCCGATAAAAATGTTATTTTAAATTCAGCAGCTTTAAATGACCACCCTGATATTGAATGTGCAAAAAATGCAATGCTTTTAGATATAGAAAAAGGAATTTCTCTTACAAAAGCTTTTGCAAATACTGGACTAATTTCAGGTTCTGCTTTAGGTAGATTAAACAGCAATGGTCAAACTGGTTTTTTACTTGATGAGGTCGCTTCCAAGCTCGCTAAAGATTCGGCTGGTAGAATGGATAGACTTCTTGTAATTCTTGAAC
Organism: uncultured Butyricicoccus sp.; assembly: GCA_944384745.1. Taxonomy (GTDB): domain Bacteria; phylum Bacillota; class Clostridia; order Oscillospirales; family Butyricicoccaceae; genus Butyricicoccus_B. The sequence continues at coordinate 80,442 of CALWUO010000002.1, read as the reverse complement.
CTATAATCGTTTTAATATTAAGTGGTGCATCTGGTTTACTTTTATTATCTGTTATGCTTCCCCTATTTGGCGGACTAGCCTCTATGGCATAAAAAGGAGCATAAATATGAAAAATATATTAAAAAGTATAATAACAGCATTTATTATTGGCAGTATATTTTCTATTGGTATTTATTTTATTGATGATTTTATGCTTAATAAAAGCTATTATGCTTTATATGATGAGATAAAAAAAGCCTCAGACCATTGTTTTGCAGTTGAGGGCAGATATCCACCTGATTTACGATATATACAAGATAATTATGGTATAAATATAGATAATAGACGTTTTACTGTTGATTACCATAGAACTTCACCAGACAATCCACCTGATATAAATATAAGTATAAATAAAGGAGGTGCTTTTGCGTGAGAATATCTTCAATTATTCGTCACCGTGCAGGTACTACTTTTGTTCTTATATTCTTTCTTATATTTTTACTTTGCAGTCTATTTCTTATTCCAAGCATAACAAATGTGTATGATGGAATTATTAACCGTTCTGAAAATACACATAATGAATCTATTGTGCTTGAACATTTGCTAGGTGCTGTAAAACGTGCAGACAGTCAAAACAGTATATCTATTACTTCTCTTGATGACTCTACACCAGCACTATCTGTAACCAAAGATAACACCACTTGGTTATATTATTGTAGAGATGGTTATTTGTATATTCAAAATTCCCGTAAAAGTGATTTATATGCTGAAAGATTATGCAAAGCAGGTATAATGCGTTTATATCAAAAAGATAATATGATTTTGGTTGAATATGTTTCTCAAAACAATAATGTGCAAAATCTAATTCTCACTCCTCGCAGTGGCATAGTTGGAGGTGCAAATTGAAAAAGTTAAGCCGAACACGTTTATTTTTACTTGAAATGCTTGTAAATCTTTTAATTTTTGTTATTGGTGCGGCAATTTGTTTTGCGACCTTATCCAAAGCCTATTCGCTAAGTGCTTTTAGTAGAGTGCTTACAAAAGCTCACATAGCAACTGAAAATGCTGCTATGGCGTTTAGAGCTGCAAATGGCGATATAACGACTATGCCTGATATACTAAATGGTACTCTTATAAACCCTAATAAAATGCAGGTTTGGTATGATAAAAATTGGAATACATGTTCTAAAGAAGATGGTATTTATCTTTTAGAAATTATAACATCTTATGAAAAATATAATATAATAAATTGTAATCTCAACATCTATGAACCAAATGGTGAAAGTATATTAGAACTTTCAATCTCTGAATATAAAAATGAGGTACAAATATGAAATATAAAAAAGGTAGTCTTGCTGTTGGTTTTCCAACTGTTGTTAATATTTTACTTCTTCTTATATTTTGTTGTGTTTCTATGTTATCACTTAGCCATGCACGTTCTGACCTTATGATAGCTAAACACAGTATAGAAATATCAGATGAATACTATAAAGCTGATAAAAAAGGTCAAAAAATACTGGGTATATTATCCAATTATTCAGGATATTCACCTGACTCTGCTGGTCATGAAATGGAAAATTTACTTAATGAACAAGGTATAGCTGCGATATATGAAAAAGGAACTCAAGTTTTAAGTTTTAATTTACCAGCAAATGGAGCGGGAACATTGCAAATAGATATACATATAATAGCTAGTGGTAAATTTGAAGTTACAAAATGGAAACTTATACCACCAGAAAGTGAATAATTATATCAATCCAGATTGGGACTTTTATCCATTCTGGATTTTATTTTATCCACATCAATATATCTATTATCCACAGGTTTATACACATATTATATTCACAAATAAAATATAGCCTGTGGACAACTCTGAGGAAAACCTTATTTTCTTGTTGATAACTTATAGTTATATAATATTATTTTACCCTTACTTTACATATTTTTCATTACATATAGTATTTAATCAAATGTTATTTTTTCCCACAGCATTTACATGAATTTTATATTATAAATTGCATATTATACTTTTGTTACACTATTTTAAATGTATAAAAAGGAGTAGTTAAATATGTGTGATATAAATTCAAATGAAGAAAAACAACACGATACCAGTATTACTCAAACAGGTTCTATTACAACTCACTCTGCTTATGGAAATATTCACTGTATAACTATTGTTGGTCAAATTGAAGGACATCTTGAAGCCCCTCAACAAACTAAAACAACTAAATATGAGCATATAATACCTCAAATAACCGCCATAGAAGAAGCTGAGGATATAAAAGGTTTATTAATTCTTTTAAATACTGTTGGTGGAGATGTTGAAGCTGGTCTTGCTATTGCTGAACTTATTGCAGGAATGAAAAAGCCTACTGTTTCGCTTGTTTTGGGTGGTGGTCATTCAATAGGTGTTCCGCTTGCTGTGGCTGCTAAACAATCTTTTATTGCACCAAGTGCCGCTATGACTATACACCCTGTTAGAATGAGTGGAACTATTATTGCCTCTCCTCAAACCTATTCTTATTTTAAATCTATTCAAGAACGTATAACAACCTTTGTAACCACCCATTCCAATATTTCTGCTGATGTATTTGAAAAACTTATGATGGCAACCGACCAGATGTCTGCTGATGTTGGTACAGTATTAGGTGGAAAACAAGCGGTATCATATGGACTTATTGATAATGTGGGCAGTTTATCTGATGCACTTAGTTGTCTTCATAACATGATAAAATAATATTGTTAAATTTTTATCCTATATTTTATACAATATTTTTTCTATAAACATGTTTTTTTAATACTTTTTTAGGCTTTCCTCTGTTCCTACTAATCAATTTTTGGTATACTATAATTAGATTTTTTAGTTTAAATTTTCAATGTTTTGAAAGGAAGGTAAACCAATATGAAACTTACATTGGAAAGCCTACGTCATAATCTGTCTTGGAAGGGATATAGACTCCCATCTTATGATATAACTGCTGTTAGAAAGGCTACACATGATAATCCTACTTGGCTACATTTTGGTGCTGGTAGTTTATTTCGTGCTTTTCCATCTGCTCTTGCTCAGCGTCTTTTAACCGCTGGCTTGTCTAAAACTGGTATTATATGTTGTGAAGGCTATGATGAAGAACTAATTGACCGTGTTTATCGTGCTAATGATAATTTATCTATTATAGCAACTCTTTATGCTGATGGTCATATTCAAAAAGAAGTTATAGCTTCTATTACAGAAAGCCTTAAAATGAGTGAAGACATGGAAAGACTTCATGAAATTTTCTGTTCTCCTTCTATGCAAATGGTATCTATGACTATAACAGAAAAAGGCTATGTAATAAGAGATAATGAACGAAACCTAGTAAATGACTTTGCTCAAGATGCAAAGAATGGTCCAAGCGACAAATGTATTTCTTTCTTTGGCAAACTTGCAACTTTATGTCTTGCTAGAAAACGTTCTAACGCTCCTGCTTTTGCTCTCGTTTCTCTTGATAACTGTCAGGATAATGGTATTCGCTTACACCGTGCTATGACAGACATGGCTCAAGCTTGGCTTGATAATAAGTTTATCACCGATGAAGAATATAAATATATTACAAGTGAGATTTCTTATCCTCTTTCTATGATTGATAAGATTACTCCTCACCCTGATAATCGTGTTACAAAAGCTTTAGAAGCTGATGGTCTTGAAGGTATTCGTCCATTTATCACAAAGAAAGGCACTCATGCTGCGGCTTTTGTAAATACTGAACGTCCTCAATATTTAATAATTGAAGACTCTTTTCCTAATGGTCACCCACCACTTGAGCAACTTGGTATTATATTTACAAACCATGATATAGTTTCTCGCTCTGCTCGTATGAAAACTTGTACTTGCTTAAATCCTATGGATACTGCCCTTGCTGTATATGGTTGTATGCTTGGTTATACAACTGTACATGATGAAATGAACGATAAGCAACTTGTAAGCCTTATAACTCATATGAGCATGGACGAGGCTATGCCTATGGTTTCTGACCCTGGTGTTATAAACCCTATTGAATTTTTACATGAAGTTTTAAGTGAACGTTATCCTAATCCATTTTTACCTGATACCCCTCAGCGTACTGCAACCGACATATCTCAAAAACTTTCAACTAGATTTGGTCAAACCCTTTATGCATACTATAATTCAACTGTTCCTATGCATAGGGTTTCAAATCTTGTTTATATACCTCTTGTCCTTGCTGGTTGGCTTCGTTATCTGCTCGCTGTTGATGATAATGGTAATGTATTTGAACGCAGTCCAGACCCAATGTTCCCATATTTAGATAAAATACTTGATGGAATTACCATTGGTGGAGAACCTGCAAAAGAAAAACAACTTTATCCACTTTTATCTAATAAGTCTATTTTTGGTGCAAACCTTTATGAAGTAGGTCTTGCAGACAAAGTAACTGATATGTTTAATGAACTTATCGCTGGTAAAGGTGCTGTTAGAAAAACTTTAATTAAATATTGTGGAGAGTAAAATTTTATCCCTGCTAATTCTTTAGCAGGGAATTTTTTTGTTCTAAATTTCATTTTGTTATCATAAAATAAATTGATTAAATATTGTTTCACATGAAACACTTAAAAGGAGCTTTGTTTTTATGTGTGGAATAGCTGGTTTTATTGATAATAAAATTGATTGTCGCACTATGCAAGATGTGTCAAATAATATGGCTCGCACATTAATACCACGAGGGCCTGACAGCGAGGGCAGATATACAAATGAGTGTATAAGTCTTATTCATCGCAGGTTAATTGTAGTTGACCCTGAAAATGGTAAACAACCTATGAAATCACCAGACGAGCGATATATTTTAGTTTATAATGGTGAGCTTTATAACACTGAAGATATTAGAAAAGAGCTTTTATCAAAGGGGCATACTTTTTTAGGTCATTCTGATACTGAAGTTTTATTACATGCTTATATGCAATGGAACACTGACGCTTTTCAAAAACTTAATGGTATTTATGCTTTTGCCATTTGGGACAATAAAGAACATACATTAACCCTTTGTCGTGACAGGTTAGGTGTTAAACCATTGTTTTTTTCAAAAACCAAAAACGGTTTAGTTTTTGGCTCTGAAATTAAAGCTTTATTATGTCACCCCGAAATTAAACCAGAAATAAATGCTGATGGTTTGCGTTCTATCTTACTACTTGGTCCTGCTAGACCTGCTGGTTTTGGTGTTTTCAGTCAAATACAAGAAATTCTTCCTGCCTATTTTGCTATTTTTAAAGATAATACGCTTACAACCCATGCATATTGGTCTCTAAAAGCAAAAGAACACACCGACTCCAAAGAACAAACGATAGAGAAAACTAAATATTTGATAGAAGATTCAGCAACTAGACAGCTTATAAGTGATGTTCCTCTATGTACATTTTTATCTGGTGGTCTTGACTCTTCTATTTTGTCAATGGTTGCAAGCCGTGAATGTAAAAAACAAAATAAACAACTTCATACATGGTCGGTTGACTATAAAGATAATGATAAATATTTTAAAAAAAGTTTATTTCAACCAAACAGTGATTCAGATTATATAGATTTAATTTCTTCTGCTATTGGTTCTAAACATCATAAAGTAATTTTAGATAACGCTGCTCTTTGTGCTGCATTACTGCCTGCTGTTGATGCCAGAGATTTACCTGGTATGGTTGATGTTGACTCATCTTTATTATTATTTTGCAATGCAGTAAAAAAAGATTTTACTGTATGCCAATCAGGTGAATGTGCAGATGAATTATTTGGCGGTTATCCTTGGTATCATAGAGAAGAAATATTATTTGAAGATACTTTCCCTTGGTCTCGCTCAATAAATTTCAGAATGAGCTTATTAAATCACGGCATAATATCAAATGGTGAAGAATTTGTAAGGCAGCATTATTTAGACACCTGCAAACTAGCTGATAAATTGCCTACTGATAGTAAAAAAGAGGCTCGTATGCGTGAGATGTTTATGCTAAATATAAGATGGTTTATGGCAACTTTGCTTGATAGAAAAGATAGAATGAGTATGTATTCAGGGCTTGAAGTTAGAGTTCCATTCTGTGACCATAGAATAGTTGAATATGCTTATAATATGCCTTGGGAACTAAAGGCTTTTGAAGGCAGAGAAAAAGGGATTATAAGAAAAGCTTTTGAAAATGATTTGCCAAATGAGATTGTATGGCGTAAAAAATCCCCTTATCCTAAAACATTTTCTCCGCTTTACACTGAACTTGTAAGTTCATACGTCAGACAAATAATACAAGATGAGCATTCTTATATACCTAAAATTTTTAATATTAAAGCAATAGAAGAACTGTTGCTTGAGCCTAATAATATGCCTGAGCCTTGGTATGGTCAATTAATGCGTGGTCCACAAGTTTTTGCATATATAATTCAACTTGATAGATGGTTTAAAAAATACCATGTATCAATTGTTTAACTTATGTTTCACATGAAACATATACTTCTTTTCAAAGGAGAATTTTATGTCTAACTCACAAAATACATCTACTGGTTATTTAATTGTTTCTGTATCAACTGCAAGAACTGCTTTACCTATTGAAAATGCACTTGTAACTGTTTATTCCATCTCTGACACTGGAGCTTCTGAGCTTATATATAATGTTCGCACAAATCGCTCTGGTCAAACTGCACCTTTACCACTTGCTGCCCCTCCTATTTCAAACTCACTATCTCCTAATAAGCCATTTCCTTATGCACGATATTCTGTGCGTGTAGATTATGATGGTTTTTATCCAGTTACTTCTACTGACCTTACTATTTTCCCTGATATTGTAGCAACTTTGCCTGTTTTTCTTGTACCTTTAGAAGAATTTTTAAATACAGGTGAACCTCAAGTTAAAAATTTCCCTAATCATGGTTTGAATACAGCCGAGGAGTGATAAATTTTGTCTTTACCTTTTATTCCTGAAACTATAACAGTTCATTTAGGTTCTCCAAAATCAAATGCTAGAAATGTTACTGTTCCATTCCCTGATTATGTTAAAAATGTTGCAAGCTCAGAAATATATCCTACTTGGCCAGAAAATGCTATTCGTGCAAATATGTATGCTCAAATATCCTTTGCACTAAACAGAGTATATACTGAATGGTATCGTTCTCAAGGTTATAATTTTGATATAACCAATGTAACAGCATTTGACCAAGCATATGTACATGATAGAGATATATTTGATAATATCTCTCGTATAGCTGATGAGTTGTTCACAGATTATATAGTTCGCTCTGGTTCAGTAGAACCATTATTTGCCCAATATTGTAATGGTACAACTGTTACTTGTGATGGGCTTAGTCAATGGGGTACAGTTCCCCTTGCTGAACAAGGTCTTACACCTTATCAAATTTTAACCCGTTTTTATGGAAATGACATTGAAATTGTCACTGATACACTAGTAGCACCTAATCTTGGCACTTACCCTGGAAAAGCTTTAAGACTTGGGGATATAAATGAATATGTTAGAACTATTCAGCTAAGATTAAATAGAATTTCCACTAATTATCCGCTTATACCTAAAATTTATCCTGTAAACCGTGCTTATGATAAATCCACTGAAGATGCTGTCAAAGTGTTTCAAAAGACATTTGGTTTAACTCCTGATGGTATAGTTGGTAAAGCTACTTGGTATAGAATAGCATATTTATACACTGCTATTAAACGCCTTGCAGAGCTTAATAGTGAAGGGCTTTCCTTACAAGAAGTTAGTCCACTATATCCTGGCTTATTAAAGTTTGGTGATAGTGGTGCGCCTGTAAAACTTATGCAGTATTATCTTTCTGTTGTTGGTGCTTATTATTCCGAAATACCAGTTATTGATGATGATGGATTTTTTGGTACACAAACACAAAATGCTGTTATTGCCGCCCAAAAACTTTTTGGTCTTACAGCTGATGGCATAGTAGGGGAACAAACATGGAACGCAATTTATTCAGCCTATCTATCCATTGTCGACTCAGACCCCAATACAAAAACACCTGAGGGTGTGCCTGTATTCCCTGGCAGAATACTTATTGAAGGTATGTCAGGTGATGATGTAGAGCAAGCTCAAACATTTTTATCTTTTTTATCATCTATTTATCCTGAAATACCCCAAATACCAGTAACTGGCTATTTTGGCGAACTTACAAAAGATGCTGTTATTGCTGCTCAAAGTTTGTTTGATCTTAATATAACAGGTACTATTGGCCCTGCAACTTGGGATATTCTTGCTAGAGAATATGAAACAGCCGTTATGGGTGCTAAAGTAGCTGAACAACAATTCCCTGGATATACACTACAAAGCAATCAGGAGGAAATATAATTTATGTATTCAGATGAACAGCGTATGGAGCATATAAGAGGTTTACAACAGGATTTAAGAGTTATTCATGCAAAAAATGATGAATTACTTCCTAAAATCAGCGGTGTATATGATGTATTAACGGAAAATGCCGTTAAAAGATTTCAAAGAAGATTTGGTTTACCTATAACAGGTAAAACCGATTTAACCACTTGGGATAAAATCGTACACGAGTCTAATTTAATACGCAGTAAAAACGCAATTCCACTTGCTGTTAGAGTCTTCCCAAATGCTATGTTTATTGTATCAACTGGAGATACAGGCAGATTTATTTATATTTTACAAGGCATTTTAAATGGTCTCGCCATTGAGTTCCCTTATTTACCTAAAATTGATTATACAGGTATTTATGATTGCAACACTGAGCAAGCTGTAAAAATTCTTCAAAAAAATTCTGGTTTGCCTTCAACTGGTAAATTAGATGCTGATACATGGAATGCTATTTCATTTTTATATTCCAATATTGCAGTGGAACTTGAAGATTAAAAAAACCGCCGATTGAACCCAAAAATTCATTCGGCGGTAAAAATTAGATTTTGTCACAACCCATATATGGACGAAGTGCTTCTGGAATAGTTACAGAACCATCTTCATTCTGATAATTTTCAAGAATAGCGGCAACTGTACGACCAACAGCAACGCCTGAACCATTAAGAGTATGAGCAAATACTGGCTTACCATCTGCATTGCGACAACGGATATTAGCACGTCTAGCTTGATAATCAAGGAAGTTAGAACAAGATGAAATCTCTACATAACGACCATAAGAAGGCATCCAAACTTCAATATCATAAGTACAAGCAGATGAGAAACCAACATCACCAGTACAAAGCATAACAACACGATGTGGCAAGCCTAAACCTTCAAGCACACGTTCAGCTTCTCTTGTTAGATTTTCAAGCTGAGTCCAAGAATCTTCTGGAGCAGTAAAGTTTACAAGCTCAACCTTGTTAAACTGGTGCTGACGGATAAGACCACGAGCATCACGACCTGCGGCACCTGCTTCACGACGGAAACAAGCGGAATATGCAGCATATCTAACAGGTAGTTGTTCTGCTGGAATAATATCATCACGGAACATATTAGTTACAGGTACTTCAGCTGTTGGAATAAGATATAAGTCACTATCTTCACGGCCTAGCTGATACATCTGTTCAGAAAACTTTGGTAATTGACCAGTACCAGTCATAGATGCACCATTTGCAATAAATGGTGGTAAAATTTCGGTATAACCGCCCTTTTCATCAGTGTGAGTATTTAGGAAATAGTTAATAATAGCACGTTCAAGTCTTGCACCCATACCACGATAGAAATGAAAACGAGAACCCGTTACCTTACCTGCAACATCTGGTAATAAAATGCCCTTTTCAGCACCAATATCCCAATGTGCTTTTGGCTCAAACCCAAATTCCTTTGGAGTACCCCAGCGACGGATTTCTGGATTTGCACTATCATCTTTACCTTCTGGAACTTGGTCAGCTGGAACATTTGGAATTCCAAGCAGTACATCTTTAAGCTGTGTTTCAACTTCACTTTGCTTTGCATCAAGTTCTTTAACTTTTGCAGCGATTTCTTTCATTTCTGCCATAATAGCAGTTGTATCCTCGCCAGCCTTCTTCATTTGAGGTATTTGTTTAGATACTTTATTTTGTTGAGCCTTTAACCCCTCTACTTCACCAATAATAGCTTTACGCTTATCATCAAGTGCAATAGCTTCATTTACAGCATCGTCATAATTTGTTCCACGCATAGCAAGACGTTGCTTTACTTTTTCTGTGTTTTCTCTGATAAAACGAATGTCTAACATTAGTTTACTACTCCCTATCTTAAATAAATTTTATTATTGTATTTTAAGTACAAGCTCTGCATAAAGCTCTGCTGTAACGCCTGTAAAAACAGCATTCTGTGCTGTGCCGTTTAAACGCTCTAAACCATAAGTATTTTGCAAATACTGCAACTCTTGATTGGCAGTTACATTATCATCATCACTTATTGCTTTTTGTAGCATTGCTAAGTGATAATAAGCATCTCTTTCATCTAAACGCTGTTGTAAAACAGTTTTTAAATCTTCATCAGTTGTCATATTGAGCATTGTACGCAATTCTGATGTTTGTTGTTCTTGAGCTTTTATAGTTTCATCTTGGCTAGATACTGTTTCTTGTAAAACAAGTAACTTTTGTTGTACACCCTGTACAGTTGTATCTCTTTCAGCAAGCTCACTATTTAAACTTGCAAGCTGTTTATCAGCTCTAAGCTGTGTTACATAACTAAGCAATATTAAAACCAATGCAACACAAAAAAGACCAATAATATAAAATGCTAAATAACGTTTACTTATCTTTTTATTTTCTTTTTCACAAGGATTGGTTTCTGTCTTTTTTTCTTCCATATATTACTCCAAAATTAAATTTTTAATTCTTTAAGAGCTGCTATAAGTCGCTCAAGGTCTTCTTGACCATAAAACTCCAGTTTTATCAAACCACTTTTTTTATTTTGTTCTATTTGAACTCTTCTTCCAAGATTATTTTCAAGTTGTCCTGATATCTCACCTAAATAATCCACTTCAAATGCAGGTTTAAGATTAACTGAAGTGTTTGAAGTCTCAAGTTCGTCAATTCTATTTACATCTCTTGCATATTTTTCTGCCTGTCTAACTGTCATAGTCGCCATTTTTTCTATTGACTCAAGACGTCTTTCTTCATCTTGGATTGATAAAATAGCTCTAGCATGACCAGCTGTTATACATCCTGAAGCAACCATTAGTTGAGCTTCTTCTGGAAGTGCAAGCAATCTAAGAGCATTTGCAATGCTTGGACGTGATTTACCTACACGCTCGGCAACCTGTTCTTGAGTTAAATTAAACTGCTTGATAAGTTTGTTATAACCTTTAGCTTCTTCTATTGGATTAAGGTCTTCACGTTGCAAATTTTCTATAAGAGCAAGCTCCATAACCTTTTGGTCATCTGCTTCTATTATAAAAGCTGGTATTTCAGTAAGACCTATATTTCTAGCTGCTCGCCAACGGCGTTCACCTGCAATAATTTGATAATATCCATTTTGTGCAGTTCTTACAGTTATTGGAGTTATAATACCATGATTAGAAATGGATTTTTTTAGAGCCTCCATTTTTTCTGGGTCAAAAACTTTTCTTGGCTGCTCTGGGTTTGGTTCTACTAATGCCATAGGCAAAGTAGACACACCTGTGCTATCTTGAGTATCTTCTCTTAGGCTCTCGCCTAATAAAGCACCAAATCCCTTTCCTAAACCACCTTTATTGGTTCTTGCCACGAATTTTCAGCCTCCTAGCTATATTGTGTTTTTCTTTAAAAACTCATCTGCCATTGCAATATAAGCTTCTGCACCACGACATAACCTATCATAAGCTGTTATTGGTTGTCCATGGCTTGGAGCTTCTGAAAGTCTTACATTTCTTGGTACAACGGTAGCATATACACGTTCACCAAAATGCTTTTTAACCTCTTCAACAACTTGAACTGCAAGGTTTGTTCTTCCATCATACATAGTAAGTAAAATACCTTCCATGCGAATATTTCTATTAAGTCCTTTTTGAACACTTCTTACAGTAGCCATAAGTTGACTTAAACCTTCAAGTGCATAATATTCTGTTTGCATAGGTACTAAAAAACTATCTGCTGCACATAAACATTCAAGTGTTAAAATACCAAGTGATGGAGGGCAATCAATTAAAATATAATCATAATCTAATCTAACCTGTTCAAGCACATCATGTAAACGATATTCTTTGCGTTCAAGTCCAAGAAGGTCTATTTCAGCACCTGATAAATCAGTGTTTGACCCTAATATATCAACCCAGTCTGTATGTATAATAGCCTTTTTGGTATCTGGTTTTTCAGCGATTACTAAATCATAAGTTGTGATTTCAATTTCTCTTGGGTCAATGCCAAAACCTGAAGTTGCATTTCCTTGAGGGTCAAAATCACAAAGTAAAATGTTTTGACCTTTTTCTTTAAGTGCTGCTGCGAGATTTACCGCAGTAGTTGTTTTACCAACGCCGCCCTTTTGATTTATAAGTGCGACAATCTTGCCTTGTTTTTTTGTCTTAATAAAAGGTCACCCCCATTTATTAAAATATAAATTAAAATGATGTCTAAACTGTATTATATCACAGCATTAAACAAAAATGAAGTAAAAACCCTATGTTTTTCCATATGTATTATAAAACAATTATCAACAAATTAATCTAAAAAAATACAAGACCTATATGTTTCATGTGAAACATACAAGCCCTGTTTAAAAAATGTACTGTATCATAATCTAAATATTCTATCTCTTTAACATAACACTATATATTTATACGCCCTGTTTTTTACAATTTGGAATTAAAATTCTAAGCATAACTCCATCATCTTTATCTTCTCGTTCAACTTTTGCCTGAACACCTGATTCTTTCATAACATCTATTGCTTTGTCAACCGTGTTTAAAAAGAACCTTACATCTTTTATAAGCCTTAAAACGTTTTTGGATTTATCCTCTGCGGGTTCTGCTAATAACTTATCTATGTATTGTTCTGTTTTACTTACATTTAGTTCATGCTCAATAATATAAGCGGTTGCTTGAATGCGTTTATTTTCATCAGTTATTCTTAAAAGAGCTCTTGCATGTCGCTCAGTTAAATTACCATTTCTTATTAAATCAATATTTTTTTGAGATAATTTTAATAATCTTAACTTATTTGCAATCGCACTTTGTGTTTTACCTACTTTTTTAGCTGCCTCCTCTTGTGTAAGTCCAAAAGTGTCAATAAGTTTTTTAAAACCCCATGCTTCTTCAAAGAAATCTAAATCTCGCCTTTGAAGATTTTCAACAAGTGCAAGTGCTGATGAATCCTCCTCTGTTGCACTCATAACTATACATGGTACTTCAAGTAAGCCCGCTTGTCTTGCTGCTCTTAAACGTCTTTCTCCTGCAATAAGTTCAAACCCTTCACCTGTTTTTCTAACAGTCAATGGGTTTAATACTCCATATTGCCTTATAGAATCTGCGAGCTGCGTTATCGCTTCTGGCTCAAAGTATTTTCTCGGCTGATTTGGATTTCTTGCAATCATTGACAGTTTTATTCGTCTTAACTGTCTTTCATTGCTCGTACTTCTAATGTTTAACACCGGTGTCATTTAACTTCCTCCTTTTTTTACTCGGCAAAATGCCTGTTGCTAATAGACTACCATTTTCTGTCAAAAAGTAAAGTGAAATCGACCGCATGAATATTATTTCCCCTTGCAAATTCGACAGGTTTTACTTTCAAATATATATTTCCTAATATTTTCCGATAAAAAATAACCCTTAGTAATAAGATTACTAAAGGTTATAAATTGATTTATTTCCCACCAAGTGGAGCTGCACTTATCTTTGAAAATCTGCGTGGATATTTTAAAGGAGTGTCTTTTATTTTCTTAATTTCCACCTTAGCACGGACAATATCGGTTTCTACAACAGTATAAGTTTTAATTATAGGTTTTCCACCACCTAGAATTTGAATTGCTTTTGTAGCTCTTTCAACTTCATTTTGACAATCTTGTGCTTTCATAGCTATAAACTTTCCATCTACTTTTACAAGTGGCAAAGTAAGTTCACTAAGCACAGATAAATCTGCAACTGCTCTTGACACGGCAGCCGAAAAACTTTGACGGCTCTTTAATTCTTCGGCTCTTGCATGTATAGCAGTTACATTTTTAAGCCCCAACTGAGCTATAACTTGATTTAGAAAATCTATTCGTTTTCTAAGAGCATCAATTAAAACAAATTCGGTATCAGTACATAAAATAGCAAGTGGCAACCCTGGGAAACCTGCACCCGTACCAATATCAATAACCTTTTCCTCGGAAATTATATCAGGTGCAATCATAGCACAATCGAGGAAATGTCGGGAAATAACCTCTATTGGCTCAGTTATAGCGGTTAAATTCACAACTTTATTTTTCTCAAGCAACATATCAGAGAATTTAAGAAAATTATCAACAGTTTGTGGATAAATATTAAGACCAATTTGTTCTAAACCTTTGATTAAAAGTTCTCTTTCTGTCATTATTTATTCACCCCTGTTTCCAAATATATCATAAGTGCAGTTAGGTCTGCTGGAGATACACCTGAAATTCTACCCGCTTGACCCAGATTTACAGGACGAATTTTAGATAATTTTTGTCGTGCTTCAAGTCTAAGTGATGGTACATTCTCATAGTCTATATCATTTGGAAGAGGTCGACTTTCCATTTTTCTAAACTGTTCAACATCATGTAATTGACGTTTGATATATCCATCATATTTTATTCTAATCTCAACCTGTTCACGGATAACCGCTGGAAGTTCTGGACGATTTTTATCAAATGGAGCAAGCATTTCATAACCTATCTCAGGTCGTCTTAATAAATCGGCAAGTTTGCAACCTGATTTCAAAGGAGTTGAATTATTAGACTTTAAAAATTCTTGCATTTCATCACTTGGTGAAACAGTTACTTTTTCTAGTCTTTCCATTTCTTCTTGTACCGTTTTATATTTTTGCTCGGTTTTAGCCAGTCTTTGAGCTGAATTTAATCCCACTCTAGCACCGATTTTGACCAGTCTTTCATCTGCATTATCTTGTCTTAATAATAAACGATACTCTGAACGAGATGTCATCATTCTATAAGGTTCTTGTGTTCCACGTGTAACAAGGTCATCAACCAATGTTCCTATATAACCGTCTGCTCTATCCAATATCATAGGTTCTTCACCCTTGCATTTAAGTGCCGCATTTATGCCAGCAACTAAACCCTGTGCGGCTGCCTCCTCATATCCTGAAGAACCATTAAACTGACCTGCACCATAAAGACCAGATATTTTTTTAGTTTCTAGTGTTGGAAGTAATTCTGTTGGGTCTATGCAGTCATATTCTATTGCATAGGCTGGACGCATCATTTCAGCTTTTTCAAATCCTTTTAATGTGTGCAACATTTCAAGCTGTACACGCTCAGGCATAGATGAAGAAAATCCTTGTAAATACATTTCTTCTGTATCAAGTCCCATAGGTTCTACAAAAAGCTGATGTCTTGGTTTTTCTGCAAATCTAACCACTTTATCTTCAATAGATGGGCAATATCTTGGACCTATACCATCAATCTTACCAGAATAAAGAGGAGACTCTGAAAGATTATCACGAATTACTTTATGTGTTTGCTCATTTGTATATGTTAAATGACATACAACCTGATTTTTTGGAGCTTTTTCAGTTTCAAAAGAAAATGGTATAATTTCATCTTCACCTTCTTGAATTTCAAGCTCTGTAAAATCAATAGTTCTTTTATCAATTCTTGGCGGAGTACCTGTTTTAAAACGCATTAAGTTCAGCCCTAATTCTTTTAGGCAACCTGTCAGTTTTGTAGCTGCAAACATACCATCTGGACCACCATCATGAATATGGTCACCTATAATTATACGTCCACCTAGATATGTTCCTGAACAAATAATAGCCGCTTTACATTTATAAATCGCACCTGTTGGGGTTTCTACTGCGGTTACTTTGTTATCTTCAACATGTATTTTAGTTATTTCAGCTTGTTTTACACTTAAATTTTCAGTTGTTTCTAAAACCCATTTCATATATTTGCGATAAGCAAATCTATCTGCTTGAGCTCTCAAAGAATGAACGGCTGGACCCTTGCCACGATTTAACATTCTATATTGTATACAAGACGCATCAGCCGCCTTAGCCATTTCACCACCTAATGCATCTATTTCACGCACTAAATGACCTTTAGCAGTACCACCGATTGCAGGGTTACAAGGCATATTACCAATGCTATCAATATTGATTGAAAAGCAGACAACTTTAAGTCCAAGCCTAGCACCAGCAAGAGCAGCTTCTATACCTGCATGCCCTGCACCAATAACCGCAATATCAAAATTTCCCGCTTCAAATGACATAAATTCAAACCTCCCTTTTGACAATTTTTGTTTATACAAATTGTTGATAACTCTGTGCATAGATTGTATAACTCTGAGTAAAATTTTTTATTTTTGTATAATTTCTTATTTTTATTACTTTTAGTATAATTTTTATTTTTTAATCCACAAGTTATTCACGGTTTTATACACAGAACATGTGTTTCTATAAGCTTTAGTGTGTTAATATAAATTTATTACATACCCAAAATTATGTGGTATACTTTTTGAAAAAACACGATATATAGATTTGTCATTTCCCTACACAAAATCTGCTAAAAATATCCTGTATTATATCATCTCTAACACTCTGACCTGTGAGTTCTCCAAGTGCAGAAATGGCAGACTCTACATCTTGTAATATTGCATCAGGTGTCATTCCAAATTCGGCTGCTTTTCTCGCTTGACTGCATGAAATTTCAGCCCTATTTAGTGCATCTGCCTGTCTAGCATTGGTTATAATGCCACCATCAAATATAACATTATTCATACCTGTAACGCTTAAAATTTCATCTCTAAGCTTATCTATACCATTACCATTTTTAGCACTTATTTGGACTATATGTTCAAAACCTTCTGGAATATTTTGTTTGGTCAAGCCCTTATCACTTTTATTTATTACAAGTATTGCTAAATTAGAAGCCTTTGCAGTATTAAGTGCATTTATATCTTGCTCTGTAAGTGTATCACTACCATCAATAACTGCAAGCACTAATGCTGCTTCATTTACTGCCTTTTTAGCACGTTCTACACCCATTTGCTCAACTATATCTTCACTTTCTCTAATGCCTGCTGTATCTTGCAATCTAAGCGTTAATGAGCCTATTCTAATAACTTCTTCTATGGTATCTCTTGTTGTACCTGCAATATCTGTAACGATAGCACGTTCAAACCCTACAAGTGCATTTAAAAGTGTGGATTTGCCTACATTTGGTCTGCCTACAATAGCACATGGTAAACCCTCACGAAGTATTCTTCCCTGTTCATAAGATATTCTAAGCTTATGAAGTTTATTTTCTATATCAAGCAAAGTGTTTTTAAGTTCACTTTCCAAAAACGGGTCTATATCTTCATCTGGATAATCTACAATCGCAAGAAAATGTGCAGATAAACCAATGAGTTTTTGTCTTAACTCCTCCATACCATTTGATATAGTACCAGATATTTGACCAACCGCATTATGAGCTGACTCAAGTGTATGGGCTGCTATAAGGTCGGAAACAGCTTCAGCTTGCATAAGGTTCATTTTACCATTTAAAAATGCTCGTCTGGTAAATTCGCCCGCTTCAGCTTGTCTTACACCCTGCTCAAATAATGCAGAAAGAGCCTCACTTAATACAGCTGGCGAGCCATGCAACTGAAGTTCTGCCATTTGTTCGCCTGTATATGTTTTATCTGAGTCAAAATGCACAGCCATACAACTATCTAACATATTACCTAATCTATCATAAAGATTGCCATATACAAGCATTCTTGATGGCATATCTGAAAACTGTTTTTTATTTATGGGTTTAAATATATTATTTACCGCATTTATAGCCATATCACCAGATAATCTTATTATACCGATTGCACCACCAGTTGCGGTAGCAATAGCCGCTATTGTATCCATTGCATTTCGTCCTTTCTAAATTATAAAAAATACGGACAGGCTTTTTATTTAGCCCGCCCGTAAACTTAAATCTATATTACTTTTTTCTTGGGTGAAAGCCACGTCTTGGTGGACGAGCTGAACCATCTGGAGAAATTACAACTCTTCTTGCAGGTTCAGTGCCTGTTGAATGAGTGGTAACCCCTCTAAAGTTTTGTAATGACGCATGAATAATGCGACGTTCATAAGGGTTCATAGGTTCAAGTGTCATTGCTCTATGATACTTGCAAACCTTAACCGCCATTTTTCTTGCCAAACGCTCAAGACTTTCCGCACGTTTAGCACGATAATTTTCAGTATCAATAGTCAGTCTTAAATGCTCCTCAGAATTTTGATTTAAAACTAAGCTAGTTAAATACTGAATTGCATCTAAAGTATCTCCACGTCTACCAATAACTTGACCCATATCTTTACCAGATATATCAATTTTAATATGGTCTGGCTCGCTTATATCAAGTACAGTGGCTTTTCCTTCAATACCTAGTTTTTCAAGTAAACCATCAATAAATTTAACTGCCTGTTTAGCATTTTCTGAAACAAGCTCATCAGCCATTGGCACAGGAGTTATATAAGGCACAATAGGCTCACGCTCTTGATGTTCTTTATGAGGTTTTTCGCTTGGTTTTGTGCTTTTAGGCGCAGCTTTTACCAGATGAGGAGTTGTTCTTCTTGGGTCATCTAAAGCGATTTCACTAAGGTCAGGAAGCTTGCTCACTTTTTCCTCAACAGGCTCATTTATTTCAGTTGCATCACAAACTTCTTCTATATTCTCGTCAATTTGTGGTTCTTGTACCTGTGGTTTTTCATCTGGCACTTCATAAGTAACTCTTACTTTAGCATCACTTGCACCAAATCCAAAAATACCCTTTTTACCATTGTCGAGAACCTCAACCGATACATCATCACGGTCTAATCCAAGGGTATTAAGTGCCTTTTGTATTGCATCATCACGAGTTGCACCGGTCATTTCAATGCTTTTTAGCATTATTTAAGCCTCCCCTTTTATTACTTTTTCGCCATATCAGGATATTTATGACGAATAATTTTTGTCAAAACAATTTCCTGAATACAGGTGAAAACATTATTTGCAATCCAGTAAATACCAATAGCCGCTGGGAACTGGAATGCAAAGTAAACGCTCATTAGAGGCATAATATACATGATAGTTTTCATACTGCCTTGCATTTGAGCATTTGAATCATTGTTATTATTCTGCATTTTTTGAAGTATCCAAGAAGATAAAAATGCAGAAAGACCAGATAAAATAGGAATAAGCAGTAAAATACTCAAAGTTAGAGTAGGTTTTACCGACAAATCCAAACCAAATAAATCAAAATTCATAGGCTGTAAAAGATTTTTAATATTATCAGAAAGCGATGCGATTTCCGCATCAAGTTTTCCATTGTGGAAAAATTGATTACAAGCCTGAGCTATTTCAGTTTGTACAGTGTAAGAATTTTGCTGAGTTATTTCAATGCCTACCTTTTGAGCTAACAGGTTAATATCACCAGTTGGTGTATTTGGAGCTCCACCTGAAAGCCCCATCATAAAGCTCATTGGCTTTACCACAGCATAATAAAGTCCCATCATAATCGGCAGCGGTAGAAAAGATGGCAAACAACCAGACATAGGGCTTACGCCTTCTTTTTCATATAGCTTGCTGATTTCTTCGTTCATTTTAACTTTGTTATTTGCATATTTCTTTTGAATTTGTTGCATTTGACCTTGAAGTTTGCTCATACGCAGCATACCTTTTTTACCATGATAAGCAATAGGTAAAATAATGATTTTTACAAGTAATGCAAACAAAATAACTGCAAGACCATAAGAGCCTACTGCATTGTAAATAATATTAAGCAGTATACCCAGAGGTCTTACAATGAGAAATCCAAAAATATCGCCCATCGTTGAGAATTATCCTCCAAAAACTGAGTTTCAATAAAAATTTAAATGCCTTAATGCAAATTTATGGCACAGGGTCATAAATATCATGCTTAGAAAAAGGGTGACATCTGCAAATTCTTCTTGCAGCAAGCACACTGCCCTTTACTGCCCCATATTTTTCGATAGCCTCTCTTGCATACTGTGAACAAGTCGGAATATATCGACATCTAGCTGGTAAAGATGGAGAAATTTGTTTTTGATAAAACTTTATTCCCGAGATAAGCAAATGTTTCATGCATTTTTGCCCCCCTGCTCTATAAGCAGTCCAAGCTGTTTCATTGCACGCAAAATTTCACTTTCGACTTTTTGGCATTTAGCACCAATCATTTTGCTTCGTGCAACAAAAATAAAATCATAGCTTTGACAAATTTTGTCCTCATTTAAGCGGTAAGCCTCTCTTAAAAGACGTTTTATGCGGTTTCTAACCACAGCACCGCCTAATTTGGGCGTAACTGTAAGCCCAATACGGTTAACTTTTCGACGTGTTTTCATAGCATAAACTACTAAATAAGGTGTAGCCACTGAATTTCCACGTCTATAAAGTCTGCGAAATTCATAATTTTGTTTAATGCGATAGGTGTGTTTCATTTTAAAAAAACGCTCCTTTAAAATAAAGCGTTTTCAGGCAGCATTATGCTCCGATGCCCTTTGGAGCAATTCTACCTGACTTAATAATCTTATAGCACGATATAATAAAAAACGCTATAAGCTGTTTAGTAGCTTATTTCACTATGATTTTTCCGCTACTAAACCGAAATTTAAATAAAAAAACCATAGATATTTAAAAAAAAAGGCCGTACGAAGCGACGGCCAACCATCTCGACAAGAGATGATAAAATTTTTAAGCGATTAGGCTTAGTGAGTCAGACGAGCACGACCCTTTGCACGGCGACGAGCCAATACCTTACGACCGTTAGAAGTAGCCATTCTCTTACGGAAACCATGTTCCTTGCTACGCTGACGCTTCTTAGGCTGATAAGTTCTTACCATTTTCTCTGCACCTCCTACTAAAAAACGGAATAATTGTTCGAGTGGGCACCGGCACAGGTCCAAACCACCCCATATTATAGCAGCTTAGGCATATGCCGCTGCCTGTCCGATGCAATCTAAATCAGTATTTATTATAGGCATAATTATGGGTATCTGTCAAGTTTTTTTGCAGTTTTTTGAATATTTTATTTTATCCATTTTATTCCTTTTTATCCTGTGGAAAACTTTATACTTTGTGTGAATAATATTTGCATATTATATATATTTTTGCTATTATCTATTATGGCTAGAAATCTAATAAAGGAGGTAAATAATATATGAACGGACCAAATGATATTCTAAAAATGGCATTAACTCATATGGAGCGTACAATAAGCCCTGTTACATTATCAGCATGGTTTGATGATGCAGAAGTTGTGTCTTTAAACGGTGATAAACTTGTTATTCGTGCTTCAGGTCAATTTAAAAAAGAGATTATTGAACAACGTTTTTTGCAACCATTATATGATGCAGTAAATGAACTTCTTGGCGGTCAAATACAAATTCATATTATTGTAGGCGATGAAACACCTGATTCAAGTGCTCTTGTAGGGCTTAGTTTTGATGATGAATATACTTTTGAGCATTTTATAGTTGGTTCATCTAATAAATTTGCTCATGCGGCAGCTATTGCAGTCGCTAATAATCCAGCCGAAAACTATAATCCACTTTTTATCTATGGTCAATCTGGTTTGGGTAAAACCCATCTTTTACATGCTATTGGAAATGTAATTCATAAAAATCACCCTGATTTTAGAATTATTTATGTAAAAGGTGAAGATTTTACAAATGAACTTGTAACCGCTATTCAATCTGGTGATGTACAAGATTTTCGTGGTAAATATCGCATGGCAGATTTGCTTTTAATTGACGATATTCAGTTTATTGCAGGCAAAGAACGTACTCAAGAAGAATTTTTCCATACTTTTAATGCTCTTTATGAGTCTGGAAAGCAACTTGTTTTAACCTCAGATAGACCACCAAAAGAAATGAATACGCTCGAAGATAGAATGAAAACCCGTTTTGAATGGGGGTTGCTTGCTGATATTCAACCGCCTGACCTTGAAACCAGACTTGCAATTATAAGTGCAAAAAGCATGAACCTTGGTTTTGAGCTTTCAAGGGATATTATGTATCAAATTGCAGAAAATTTGCAATCAAATGTGCGTCAATTAGAGGGCACTGTTAAAAAAATCAAAGCTAAACATGAGTTAAACGGTGAACCTATATGTGCAGAAATGGTTGCAGATGTTATAGAAGAAGTAAAATCTATAAATCCAGGGTTAAATCCTACACCAGATATGATTTTACAGACAGTTTCCAATTTCTATTCTATGCCTGTCGACCAAATTTTAGCAAATAAACGTTCAAAAGACACTGTTCGACCTCGTCAAATGGCGATGTATCTTGTTAGAAAACTTACAAATTATTCACTTCCTGAAATTGGCAAAGTCTTTTCCAGAGACCATACAACGGTTATGCATGCCTGTAATAAAATAGAAGATGAAAGAAAGCAACTTGCTGAAACTGACGATATAGTAAGAACTCTTATAGAGAATATACAAAATATATAATTACTTGTTAGCATAATATTTTATAAATTTATCCGTGAATTTTTATCTTATTTTTATACTTAAATCTGCCGCAGACATTTTTCAAATCTAAGTTTGAACTTGAAATTTATGTCAATATGCGGATTTTTTATCTTTTAAAATGTAACAAATTGTTACATTTTTGAGGGGGTAAAACCTGCTTTTTTCACTTGAGTTATCCACAACTTGCCTGTGGATTCCACAAGGATAACCTGTGGATAACTTTTGCCTGTGGAAAACTGCTATTTTTATCCACAATTTATCCACAACCCTCTGTGGATAAAAAACAAGGGTACGTCCCCCCATTTTTGGGGGTTATCCACAGTTTCCACAGCTCTACTACTACTACTAAAATAAATATATATTATTTATTATATATTTCTTAGGAAATATTAAAAATTTTTTAAACACCCTGTGTATAAAAGAAAGGAACAAAAACACATGAAATTTTCTTGCGAAAAATCGACATTACTCGACGCTATTCATACAGCATCTAGAGCTGTATCTACCAAGTCAACAATAGCAGTACTTGAAGGTTTAAAAATCACAGCAGATTCTAAACTAACATTAACTGGATATGACTTATCAATAGGAATACGAACATTCCTAGACGCTGATATAATACAAACTGGAGAAATTGTATTGAATGCAAAGCTATTAGGTGATATAATTAGAAAACTTCCTGATGATGTTATATTCTTTGAAACAGATGATAAATTATTAACAACAATAAAATGCGGTAAATCTATATTTAATCTAGTGGCTTCTCCTGCAAATGATTTTCCACAGATGCCTGAAGTTAATTGTGCAAAACAAATTAAAATGGCTCAACCTATGCTTAAATCCATGATTGCTCAAACAATATTTGCAGTATCTGACAATGAAGCAAAACCTATACACACAGGTTGTTTATTTGAGATAGAACAAAATAATTTAAATGTCATTGCAGTAGATGGTTATAGACTATCAATAAGACGTGAAATACTGCAAAATACACCAGAAAATATGAAATTTGTAGTTCCTGGAAACGCTCTTAGAGAAATTGAAAGAATATTAAGTGATAACAGTGAAAAAGTAGTTTCAATTTATCCAGATGAAAAACATATATTATTTGAAATCAACCAAACTGTATTTATAACTCGTTTAATTGATGGTGAATTTTTAAATTATCGTGCAGCTATTCCACAAAAATCAGATAAAAATGTGATTGTAAACGTTCAAGAAATGATAAATGCAATTGAAAGAGTCTCACTTATAGTTTCTGAAAAGCTTAAAAATCCAATTAGAATGCATTTTGATGGTCCAGTTATAAAAATGAGTTGTATAACAGCTCTTGGAAAATCTTATGATGAATGTCCTATTGACAACCCTGTTGATAACTTAGAAATTGGATTTAATAATAAATATTTACTTGATGCTTTTAGAGCTTGCAATAATGAAAAGGTTAAATTATCACTTGGTGGTGCATTAAATCCTATGGTTATAAACCCAGTTGATGGAGAAAAGTTTACTTATCTAGTACTTCCTGTTCGTTTAAAATCAGGTGAATAAAAATTGTAGGTGTAAAATATGCAAAATATAAAAATTAAAGGCGAATATATCAAACTTGATTCCCTATTGAAATTTGCTAATTTAGTCAGCTCTGGTGGTGAAGCTAAAATTTTAATTGCTGATGGTCAAGTTTTAGTAAATGATGAGATTTGCACACAACGTGGAAAAAAATTATATTCTGGTGATAAAATTTCTTTAGCAGGTGAAATAGTTATAATCGAATAATAAAAACTGAAAGATTTAAATACTAAACTTGCAAAATTTAAGAATTTAAGTTTTGAAATTTAACCATTTAAAAAACGGCACTTCGGTGTCGTTTTTGCTATTATCATAAAACACACAAAATGTGTGTTTTTAACACAAGTATGGAGAAATAAACATGAATATAAATTGTATAAAATTGGAAAATTTCAGAAATTATAAAACCGAGCAAGTTTTTTTCTGTGACAGAATAAATGTAATATATGGAGAAAATGCTCAAGGAAAAACAAATTTACTTGAGGCCGTAGCGTCTATATCAACTATGAAACTTTTTAGAACTGGTCAAAAAAGAGAAGGTTTGCGTTTCGGGCAAAATACAGCTAAAATTTTAGGAGAATTTACTGCTGATAACCGTAACTTTTCCATAGAACTTAAATTATTTAATAAAAGACCAACTGAAGTTTATCGCAATGGCGTTAAAATGAAACGTCAAAGCGATGCAAAAGGAATTTTAAAAACAGTGCTTTTCTGTCCTGATGACCTCTATCTAATTCGAACAGGTGCAAGTGCAAGAAGAAAGTTTTTAGATACAGCACTTTGCCAGCTAAGACCGAATTACGATAAAATATTATCCGAATATGAAAGAGTGCTTGCACATAAAAATAAAATTTTAAAGGACAGTGAAGAAAAACCAGAAATGCTGGAACTTTTAGATGATTTTTCACTTAGACTTGCTCATTTAGGTGCAATTATAATCCGTTATAGAGCATATTATATTCGTAAACTTTCGCAAAAAGCCTGTCAAATGCACAAACTTATAGCACCTAATGAAAGTTTAAATATAAAATATAAAACAGTTTCAACTGTCAATGACCCATATGTTTCAGCACAAGAGATAGAAAAACAACTTGTAGAACATGTTATAGCTCATAAACGCTTTGAAATAGCCTCAAAAAGCTGTTTATCTGGTCCTCACAAAGACGATTTGGAAATTATGCTAAATGATGTATCTGCTTCATCTTTCGGCTCTCAGGGGCAAATTAGAACATGTGCATTAGCTTTAAAACTTGCAGAACGTGAAATGTTTTTTGATGACTCAGGGGAATACCCTGTGTTATTGCTTGATGATGTTTTGTCTGAACTCGATGCTAAAAGACAAGATTTTGTATTAAACCGAATTGATAAAGGTCAAGTCCTTATAACATGCTGCGATAGGGAAATAGTGAAAAAAATAAATATAGGCATGTCATTTTATGTGCAAAATGGTCATGTTTTGTCAGATAATAAAAATATTAAATAAACAAAGGAAGTTTTACACAGTTTTTTTGTCCACTTAGCGGTTAGAATTGTATAGGAATATAGCAAAAAGTTTTCGCTTTTTTAGCACAAAACGCAAAAAAAGTGGTATAATAAGTGAGGTGGCTTTCGGGATTTAGCGGTATTTAGAAAGGTGGGTTAGCTTATTTATGTATGTTCATATAGGACAAGATTACATGGTGCCATTACGCTCCATTGTGTGTATTTTTGATATGGACACAGCAACCACATCTGAACGTACCCGAACGCTTTTACGTCGGTTAGAAAACGAAGGCAGAATAATTGACGTTTGCGATGATTTGCCTAAATCTGCTGTGCTTTGTATGGGTGAACTCGGAGAAATTCTTTATATTTCTCAAATATCCTCTAGAACGCTTGCAAAACGTGCTCAAGACGGAATAAAAGCCCTTTTAAAAACTGATTATTAAATTTTGAGTGATGGCTTTAGCTCTCACCCAATTGGACAAGGTAAAGGAATTGTGTATGAGTGAAAATATCCAAAGTAACAAAGAAATAAGCGATGAAATACTTGACCTTAAAGTAACTGAACTCTATGATGAAAATCAAATTCAGGTTTTAGAAGGTCTTGAGGCGGTTCGTAAACGCCCAGGTATGTATATCGGTTCTACTTCTTCTCAAGGTCTGCACCATCTGGTCTATGAAATTGTAGATAATTCAATAGATGAGGCTCTTGCAGGCTATTGTACTGAAATTACAGTAACAATCGAAAAAGATAATATAATAAGCGTTAAGGATAATGGTCGTGGTATACCTTGCGGTGTTCACCCTAAAATGGGCATACCAACCCTTGAGGTTGTGCTTACTGTGCTACATGCAGGCGGTAAATTTGGCGGTGATGGTTACAAGGTTTCTGGTGGACTTCATGGTGTTGGCTCATCAGTTGTAAATGCACTTTCAATCTGGCTTGAAGCAGAAGTGCGTGACGGTCATCAAAAGCATACTATGAGTTTTGAACGTGGTAAGACTGTAAAACAAATGGAGTCTATCCCGTTTGAAAGTGAAACAGGTACAACTATACGCTTTAAAGCTGACCCTGAAATATTTGAAACAACTGTTTATGAATATTCTGTGCTTGAAAAACGTCTAAGAGACCAAGCATTTTTAAATGGCGGAATTAAAATCACTCTGCGTGATGAACGTGATGACGAAGTAACCGAACAAGTTATGCACTATGAGGGCGGTATACGTCAATTTGTAGAATACTTAAACCGCACCAAAAATCCTTTGCATAAAGAAGTTATTTACATGGAGGGCAGCCGTGATGGCTCTATGGCTGAAGTCGCTCTGCAATATACAGATTCATATTCTGAAACTTTGATTTCTTTTGCAAATAATATAAACACCGTTGAGGGCGGTACACATGAAACAGGTTTTAAATCTGCACTAACTCGTGTGCTAAATGATTATGGTAGAAAAAACAATTTGATAAAAGAAAATGAAAAGGCATTCTCAGGCGAAGACGTTAGAGAGGGTTTAACCGCTATTATCTCAGTCAAGTTACAAGAAGCACAGTTTGAAGGTCAAACAAAGAGCAAGCTTGGTAATAGCGAAATGCGTACTCTTGTAGAGACTATGATGAATGATAGACTGACAACATTCTTTGAGGAAAACCCATCTGTTGCTAGAATCATCATAGACAAGGCTCAGACGGCTGCACGTGCACGTGAGGCGGCTCGTAAGGCTAGAGAGATGACCAGACGCAAGTCCGCCTTAGACGGGGCCTCATTGCCTGGAAAGCTAGCTGATTGTCAAGAGCGTGACCCAAGATTGACTGAAATTTATATAGTCGAAGGTGACTCAGCAGGCGGTTCTGCAAAAGAGGGTCGTGACCGTAAATATCAAGCTATTCTACCGCTTTGGGGTAAAATGCTAAATGTAGAAAAAGCTAGACTTGATAAGGTCTATGGCAATGAGAAATTAACCCCTATGATTACTGCTTTTGGTGCAGGATTTGGCGATGATTTCGATTTAAATAAATTGCGTTATGGTAAAATAATTCTTATGGCTGATGCGGACGTTGATGGCAGCCATATTAGAACACTTCTTTTGACATTCTTTTTCCGTTTTATGCGTCCTCTTATTGAACATGGTCATGTGTTTATTGCACAGCCTCCTCTTTTCAAAAATGAAAAGGGTAAGGACGTGAGATATACTTACACTGAAGAAGAACAGCGTCAATGTTTAGATGAAATGGGTGAAAATGTCCGTGTTCAGCGTTATAAAGGTCTTGGTGAAATGGACCCTGAACAGCTTTGGGAAACAACTATGAACCCTGAACATCGTGTTATTAAGCAGGTAAATGTTGAAGATGCCGCAGCCGCTGATGAAATCTTTGCTCTGCTTATGGGCGAAAAAGTAGAACCTCGTCGAGAATTTATTGAGAAAAATGCAAAATATGTAACCAATCTGGATATTTAAAAGTGTTGTGTTACCTCACAAAGTGGAGGAAAGTAATGAGTGAAGTATATGAAAATCAAAAAGTAGTACCAGTAGACTTATATCAGGAAATGAAAAGCTCGTATATTGACTATGCAATGAGCGTTATTGTTGGTAGAGCACTTCCTGATGTTCGTGATGGTCTAAAACCGGTACATAGACGTATTTTATATGCGATGTATGAGGACGGTTTAACATCAGATAAACCATACAGAAAATCGGCTACAACCGTTGGTAATGTGCTTGGTAGATATCACCCACACGGTGATGCTTCTGTTTATGATGCTATGGTTCGTATGGCACAGAGTTTTTCTCTGCGTTATCCGTTAATTGACGGTCATGGTAACTTTGGCTCGGTTGATGGTGACCCAGCAGCAGCTTACCGTTATACAGAAGCACGTATGGCTAAAGTTGCCAATTATATGCTTTCTGATATCAAGAAAGACACTGTAAACTTTCAGCCAAACTTTGACGAGGAAAGAAAAGAACCTGTGGTTTTACCATCTCGTTTCCCTTGTCTTTTAGTAAATGGTTCTTCTGGTATTGCAGTAGGTATGGCAACCAATATTCCGCCTCATAACCTAACTGAGGTTATAGACGGTGTTTGTTATGTTATTGATAACCCAGATGCAGGGCTTGATGAGTTAACCGCAATTATTAAAGGTCCTGACTTCCCAACAGGTGGCATTATTATGGGTAGAGCTGGCATGAGAGCCGCTTATGCCACTGGTAAGGGTAAAATTAAAGTTCGTGCTAAATGCACCATAGAAGAGATGGACAAGGGCAAAAGCCAAATTATTGTAACTGAAATTCCTTATATGGTGAATAAGGCTAGACTTGTCGAGTCAATAGCAAATCTTGTAAAAGATAAACGTGTAGATGGCATTTCTGCTCTTAGAGATGAGTCATCTCGTGAGGGTATGCGTATAGTTATTGAAGTTAAGCGTGATGCTAATGCTCAAGTTGTATTAAATCAGCTTTATAATTATACACAAATGCAGGATACCTGTTCTATGATTTTACTTGCACTTGTACCATCTGTTTCAAATCCAGATAAGGTACAGCCAAAAGTATTGACACTTCGTGAAATCATAGATTATTATATTGCTTTCCAAAAGAGTGTAATTGAGCGTAGAACACGTTTTGACCTTGCAAAAGCACAGGCTAGAGCTCATATTTTAGAGGGCTTAAAAGTTGCAACAGATAGTGATAATATTGACCGTATTATTGCAATTATTAGAGCTTCTAAAAATGAGGCAGAGGCAAAGGCAAATCTATGCAAAGAACCATTCTGGATTGACCAGATTGCACTTTTAGATATTGCTGATGGTTCTAATCATTATGAATTTCATCTTGATGATGCTCAGGCTCAGGCGATTGTTGATATGCGCTTAGGTCGTTTGTCAGGCTTAGAGCAACAAAAAATAAACGATGAATATAACGAACTTGAAAATAAAATAGCAGGCTTTAATGAAATCCTTTCAAGTGACCATAACATGTTAGAAGTGGTTAAAAAGGAAATGCAGGAAATTAAAAACGCATATGGTGATGAGCGTAAAACCGAAATTGCAAATGTTGCAGATGAAATTGATATTGAAGATTTAATTGAGGAAGAAGACTGCACTTATACTCTAACTCATTTTGGATATATCAAACGTATTCCAACATCTGCATATAAGGCACAAAATAGAGGTGGCCGTGGTGTAAATGCAATGAAAACCCGTGAAGAAGATTTCACAAGAGGTTTATTTACCGCCTCCACACATGATAATCTGCTGTTTTTTACCAATCAAGGCAGGGTTTATAAGCTCAAGGGATACCAAATTCCAGAGGCGGGCAGAAATGCCAAAGGCACAAATATTATAAATCTTTTGGAGTTACAACAGGGTGAAAAAGTAACTGCAATGTTCCCAATCCGTGAATTTACTGATGATAAATACATGGTATTTGTAACAAGAATGGGCACTATTAAGCGTGTTGTACTAAGTGATTTGCAAAATATACGTAAAGCAGGACTTCGTGCGTTAAACCTTAATGATGGCGATATTCTTGTAGATGTTCGTTTAACCGATGGTACAGAAAATATTCTTATTGCAACTCATAACGGTAAAGCTATAACATTCCCAGAAACAGAAGTTCGTGCTATGAGCAGAATGGCTGTTGGTGTAAGGGGTATCCGTTTAGCTGATGGCGATTATGTTGTTGGAGCAGCAAGAGCAAGAAAGGGTGCAAAGGTACTTTCTATAACTGAAAATGGTTTTGGTAAACGTACATCAGTAGATGAGTTTACTGTGCATCATAGAGGCGGTAGTGGAATAACTCTGCATAACTTAACCGATAAAACTGGACTTATTGCGGGTGTAGCTGTTGTAGATGAAGATAATGATATTATGATTATCACTGATGATGGTGTAATTATTCGTACACCAGTACAACAAATTCGTGAATGTGGTAGGTCTAGTCAAGGCGTTATTGTTATGAGAACAAGTGATGATGTGAAGGTTATTTCCATTGTCAGAACTGACCACGAAGAACAAGAAGAAATTAGTGAATAAATATAACAAAACGTCTAGGGAAAAATCCTTAGACGTTTTTATTTTTTTGTATATTATATGTTATACGAGGCAATAAAAATTCAGGTGAAAAGTGTCTTGCAGCAAGTGTTAATTTCATAGCTAGACTAGGTACTATAACAGATTTTCCAGCAAACATTTTATCTAAACCATACTGTGCTACAAATGAGCTTTTAAGCCCACCTATTGAAAATTTAACATCAGCAACATTGTTAAATTCGGTTTCAACTGGCCCTGGACATAAAGCACAAACTTTTACATTGATTTTATCTCGTCTTAACTCCTCATGAATAGCTTGAGTAAGTCTTAAAACATAGTTTTTAGTTGCATAATACGTTGACATCAAAGGTCCTGCCATAAATCCAGCAGATGATGCTACATTTAGTATATAACCGTGATTTTGTTCTTTGAAGTCTTTTAAAAATAGCTTTGTAAGCACATGAACAGCGGTTATATTCGTTCCAATCATAGAGATTTCACGTTCTAAATCTGTTTCGCAAAACTTGCCAAATAAACCAAAACCAGCATTATTTATTAAAATTTCTACATCTTTACCTTTTGCCTTTTCATAAACCATTTTGCACTGATTTATATCTGATAAATCAGCGGATATAATTTGACATGAAACAGGTAAGTTTTTAGCTATCTCTTTTAATTTATCAGTTCTTCTTGCTACAATTGTTAAATCATAACCCTTTTTAGCTAATATATAAGCCATATCTTTACCAATACCAGATGATGCACCTGTTATTATTGCACGCATTTTAAAAAACCCTCTCTAATGTTTCCAAAATTTAACCATTTAATATTTGACATTTATATAAATATATTTTACCATTAGATTATATTTCAAAACAAGATTTTTGGGGGGAGTTTTTATGGTTAAAAAACGTTTTATAGCCTTATTGTGTGCGGTTTCTGTTATTACGGGTTCGGCATATGCAACAAATATTTCAGATTTTTCAGATGTAAATGGTCATTGGGCATATGATGTGCTTTCAAACGCAATAGATGATGGTTATTTAAGTGGCTCAGATGGAAAATTAAATCCAGATTCAAGCCTTACAACTGCACAAATGGCTGTAATATTAAATCGTGTTTTACATACAAGTGACACATCAAGATTATATCCGAATATATCACAAGTTGAATGGTATTCTAATGATGCTAATATAGCAGTATCCGCAGGGTTTTTGCCTGTTGATGGTTCACTAAATATAAATAACAATATAACTCGTGGTGAGGTGTTTAAAGCACTTGTTAACGCTTTTGGTTTGGCTGAAGCAGACCCATCAATAGAGTCAGTTAAAAAGTTTAATGATTGGACTCAAATGACACTTGACCAAAGACGAGCAGCAGCAGTTTTAATTGATAAAGGAATTTTAAATGGTTCGGATAATGGCGGATTAAATCCAAATAACAGTATTTCTCGTGCAGAGTTTATGACTCTTGTCTATAGAATTTTAGATAGCGATTTAATTAGAATTTTTACACCATGGAATGTTGATAATAGTATAGAAAATAATAATGTAAGCAGTAATACAAATACTGATATAAATTCAGAGCAAGAAACAGAAATTGAAATATTGCCAGTTGGATATTCAGACTATCAAAATATTGATAGTTATAAAGTTTCTGATACTATGATGCTTGTTAATATGCCTTTAGATATTTTAAGCAAAAATAGCACATATAACACAGTTATTTTAAGTGGAAAAACCCCACAAATTGAAAATTCAGATGAAAAAATAAATATTAGTCGTTTGGTTTTAAATAATACAGGTTCTGATGTAAAACTTGACAAAGATAGTGTTTTAAACGCTCAAACTGTTGTTATTGGCAGTGGTAATGGTGCAGTTACATTAGAAAGCGATTTAATTAAAAATGTAGAAATCACAGGTTCAGGAAGAACAATAAATCTAAAAGGTGCAAAATTAGAAAATTTAATTATTTCAGGAACAAGCAACAATGTTATAATTGATGAAAATACACAAATTGATAATTTGCTTATTCAAATAGGTGCGATAAGCAATGTTATTGGTTTAAATGGTGTTGTAAACAATGTGAATGCAAATGGAAATTACAGTAACTTTTATGGAACAGGTGTTGCAACAAATGTAAAGGTAAAAGGTTCATATTGTGTTGTAAATATTGCATATAATAATTTTGATGACAGTGGTGTTGATACTGGTCTTGATGGTGTACAACTTTCGTTAAATACTCCTAAAGTAGCTCCTGGCGGTGATTTAGTAGCGACTGTAACAATAACAGGAGTTAAACAGCCTAAAACAGTTTCTGCACAATGGTATTATGAAGGTTCAGCAGACAGTGTATATTCAAATTCTGCAATGCAATTAACAGAAGGCAGAACTTCAACATATAACAAAGATATAACATTTGAAAAGTATATGAAACTTTGGCAAAATGTTAAATTTGTAATCACATATAAAAATACTGTGACTGAGCAAATTGAAACATTGGCAATTACAGGAGATGTTGAAATTGAAAATTATCCTTCAAGCCATTATTTGCCAGATGCAAGTGAGGTTTTAGCAAAGGTAAATCCTTATTACCATTCTGGAAATACAGACTATACTCAAGATGAAAAGACTGTGTTTGTAAATGCAAAGGGATATTCAAGTAAAACTCAATATTTAATTTGGGTAAGCCGTTCAGCACAAATGGTAAATGTTTTTGAGGGCTCAAAGTGGAATTGGAAACTTATTCATGAATTCCAGTGTGCAACAGGCAAGGCAAGTTCTCCAACTCCTATTGGGGTTACAGAAGTAACATATAAACAAACAGGTTGGTTTACAAGTTCTTATACATGTAGACCTGTTGTACGTTTCTATCCTGGAACAGGTTATGCTTTCCATTCTCGTTTATATTACCCAGGTTCAAGTAAATTAAAAGACCCATCTATTGGTTTCCCAGTTTCTGCGGGTTGTGTTCGTATGCTAGATGAGGGCATTTATTGGCTTTATGATAATATTCCAAGTGGTACAACAGTAGTTATTTACTAAACAATTAACAAAGGCGAGCTTTTTTGCTCGCCTTTTATTTTAGCTTTTTCCATTCATTAACCGCAAGTTCATCACATCTATTATTATATGGATTGTCAGCATGTCCTTTAACCCAATGAAAAGTTACATTATGCTTTTCAAGTAGATTTAATAACTTTTCCCAAAGTTCAACATTTTTAGCAGGGGATTTGTCAGCTTTTTTCCAACCACGAGCTTTCCAACCTATTGCCCAGCCCTTAGTAATTGAATCTATTACATATTTTGAGTCAGAATATAAATCAACATTGCAAGGTTCTTTTAAAAGCTCAAGTGCAGAGATAACGGCTAAAAGTTCCATTTTATTATTAGTGGTCAGTTTGTCACCGCCAGAAATTTCTTTTTCATGACCGTTATACTGCAAAATAGCACCCCAGCCACCAGCTCCAGGATTTCCAGAACATGCACCATCAGTATATATAGTGACTTTTTTCATTGCCAGCTCTCCCATATTTCAGGTTTATAACCAACAGTAGCCTGTTTTCCATTTCGCACAATTGGAGTAATTAAAAGTTTTGGGTCATCTAGTACATGTTCAATTTTATCCTGTTCACTTGCTAAATATTTAAGCATAGCAGCATTTTTGGCTTTTGTATCTATAAGATTATCAAGACCGCCAACAGCACGAATAACAGAGGTTAATTCACCATTAGACATACCATATTTTATAAGGTCAACAGATTGAAATTTTATTCTACGTTCTTTAAACCAACGTTCAGCCTTTTTTGTGTCAAAACATTTGCTTTTTCCAAAAATTTGAATATTCATATAAAAACTCCTTTGAATATAGTCGAAATATATAATTAAAAAAATAAAAAAAATTAAAAATTTATTTAAAAAGATATTGCAAAAACTCCTTAATTTTCATATAATATCAGAGAAGTAAATTCAGTTTAGCTGGGTTTTCACCCCTTTATCAAATATACTGCCAATCATGTTTGATAAGGAATTTGTGATATTCAGATCACGAATAACAATGCAGCAGAAGAAATATTACAATCCCCCTTTTTACTACCCTTACTCCCCCAAATATATTAAACTGCTGCTAATAAAAAATCCGCCTTTTGGGCGGATTTTTTTATATCCTTGAAATTACGCCAAGAATAATACACAAAGCAAGTGTTATTGCAGATAAAAACGCAAAAATATGAGCTTTTTTATCCATATTCTGCACATCATTTTCTGATGCTTCACCGTTTTGCATTCTGCCGCTTTTCATAGAACTTCTAAGCTGAAAAAATGCGGTAATTACTGCAAAAAGTGCAAATAATATCAAAAGTACACGTTGTAAATCAGCCATATTATAGCAAATTTAATGCAACAGCAATAACAACAAATATAACAGCTACAACACCAGTGATACGGTTTAGGGTAGACTGCATACCATGTCCCTTTTTAGAACCAAAGAATGTTTCAGCACCGCCAGAAATAGTGCCTGAAAGACCTTGAGAAGCACCTTCCTGAAGTAGAATGGTTACAATCAAAAACAGACAAGCCAGAACTTCAATTACACTAAGTGCGATATGGAGTGTATCCATTGACTTAAAACCTCCGCTTCTTTAAGAAATATAACAGATTTAGATGATGATATAAATTTCACATATACAACTTATACTATCATAAACAGTTAATAATTGCAAGGAGATTTTAAAAGCAGAATTTGTTATTTAAGATTGATATTTTTTAGTGTATCACGCAATATATCACCGTTTTTGCTTGCGTAAATCCTTTGATTTTCTAGGTCTATTGCAACCATTCGGGCATTGGACCAGCCGCTTTTATCAGCACTATTATATTTAATCTCATTATCCAGTTTTTTTATGCTTTTTACAATATCGTTGTTAACATTGTCACAAACTAAAATAAGACTGACAAAAGAAAATTCATGATTTTCATCAACAGGAATTAGTTTTTCTTGTTGGGTGCAAATAAAATTCCACCACTTTTCAAGTTCATTTGAGTTAAGAACGGGGCAAGCATAAACAAGTCTAAATTCATGACAATGGGTACTTTTACCAGTTGGCATTATACCAAGCCATTTTTTCTCTTCATTTATAGTAAAGCTTGCACTAAGAGCAGCAATATTGCCATTATAATTTACCATGCGTTTTTTTTCAAATGAATTAGGAATATTTTCTTCTATTTGGTTTACAATATCTATAAAACGATTTGGAAAATCAGAAAGCATATTAAAACCTCGTTGTTTATAGATTTTCTGGGTAAATTCCATCATTAGTCATATCACTAAGAGCTTTCATAACAGATGGTTTATCTTCACGATATGTAACACCAAACCATTTAGAGTCGGTTGTGAGCAGTTTTGCAGTAGCTTTTCCATTATGTATTAAAGTGTCAACCGCATAAGGCAGATAAAATTCAGCTTTTTCAGGATTGTTAGGAAGTGTATTTTCAAAGAAATCAAATAGCATGTGTTCAAGCTCTTTTGCAAAAGAAGGGGTAAAGCCCCACATGTTCATAGAAACAGGTGTGCCTTGTTCAATAACACCACTTTCATTATCTTGAATAAAACGAATTACACCGTCACTATCTCTTTTAATAGCCGTTCTTTCAACTATTGAAGCTAAAAATCCATTGTCGTCTTTTGTGCATACACCACGAGAAACAGTACCATTTTCAGTTAGAGTATTTTCTACTTTATAACCTACCATGCAATATCTGTATTTATCATCATCTTTAGTTGTGCTTAAAAAGTCAAACATACATTTAAAAGCATCAGCACCATAAAAATCATCTGCATTTATAACAGCAAAAGGCACATCTAAAAGATTGCCAGCACAATAAACTGCATGACCTGTTCCAAGAGGCTTAACTCTGCCATCAGGTGCTTTTAATCCATCTGGTAAGTTTTCTAAGGTTTGAAATGCATATTCCACTTGCATATATTTTCTAGCTTTTTTACCTATGGCATCTTCAAAAGCCTTTTCAAGCTCAGGTTTGATAATAAAAATAACTTTGGAAAATCCAGCTTTGTATGCATCATATATGGAATAATCTAGTATAATTTGACCGTTAGGACCTAGAGGGTCAATTTGTTTAAGTCCACCATATCTGGAGCCCATACCAGCCGCCATAACAACAAGAGCAGGTGCATTTTTCATTTTAAAATACCTCCATTCGTATAAGAAAAACATTTAAGTTAACAGTCAAAATGTTATATTAATTTATTAGAGAATAACCTGAATATATAAAATTCTTCAAAAAAAACAGCATCTTTTAGAGGTATTATAAACGATTTTTAAGCTTTTTACAAGTATATATTGTCAAAATGCAATAAATATTAACGGTTTGCAAAGTGGTTTTGTATCAAAATAATGAAAATGTTGTTTATGTTGCAGAGTTTTAAACATGGTATTGTCAAACATATAACAATGATGTAAAATAAAAAACAGAATGGTATATTAGGTAGATGAGTAAAATAGTGCAACATATTGTACGATTTTATACGTGAAATGAAGTGAGGTAAAATACCAATGAGAAGAACAAAAATTATTTGCACACTGGGTCCTGCAACTGATGTTGATGGAGTACTAAAAGACATGGTTATTGCAGGCATGAACGTGGCTCGTTTTAATTTCAGCCATGGTTCTCATGAGGAGCATAAGACCCGTATGGATTTGGTTAAATCCGTTCGTAAGGAACTAGGCAAGCCAGTGGGAATTATGCTTGACACTAAAGGTCCAGAAATCCGCACCAAAACATATAAAGATGGCAAGATTGAAATTGTTGAAGGTCAGAAATTCACTTTAACAACTCGTGATATCGAAGGCGACAACACCATTGTTTCTATCAGCTATGAAGGTCTTCCAAATGATGTTAAAAAGGGTACTATTATCCTTATTGATGATGGTTTAATTGCATTTGAAGTTGAAAGCGTTGAAGGAACAGAAATTCATTGTCGTGCTCTTAACGGTGGTCCTCTATCTAACCGTAAGTCTATAAACGTTCCAGGAATTAAACTTAACATGCCTTATATCTCTGAGAAAGACCGTTCAGATATTATTTTTGGTTGCTCTCAAGGTATTGATTTTATCGCTGCTTCTTTCTGCCGCAGTGCACAGGATATGCGTGACCTTAAAGCTATCCTAAAAGAGCAAGGCTGTGAAGATGTTGAAATCATCGCTAAGATTGAAAACATGGAAGGCGTAAACAATATTGATGAAATCCTTGATGAGGTAAATGGTATCATGGTTGCTCGTGGTGACCTTGGTGTAGAAGTTCCATTTGAAGAACTGCCAGCTATTCAGAAAAACCTTATCAAGAAATGTATTTCTCGTGGTCGTCGTGTTGTAACAGCTACACAGATGTTAGAGAGTATGGCTAAAAACCCTCGTCCAACTCGTGCAGAAGTTTCTGACGTTGCTAATGCTGTTTATGATGGCACAAGTGCTATTATGCTTTCTGGTGAAACCTCTGTGGGTAAATATCCAGTAGAAACTGTTGCTGCTATGAGTAGTATTGCTGAAAGTGCTGAAGCAAACATTCATTATGACCGTCGTCGTATAACCCGTCCAGAGTTTATGGACATGCAGTTAGTTGGCGAAAAGACAACAAACGCTATTTCACACGCTGTTTGCACAACTGCCGCAGACCTTGATGCAAAGTGCATTGTTGCATTTACTGAGTCTGGTTCAACTGCTCGTGCAGTATCTTGTCACCGTCCAGGTAAAATTATCGTTGGTGCAACTCCAAACGAAAAGACTTTTAACCGTCTAACTATGTCTTGGGGAATTATTCCTTGCATGGTTAAGCGTCCAGAAAGCGGTTCAGCTCTATATGTTCAGGCTCTAAACGCTGCTGTTAGAACTGTTGGTGTTAAGGCTGATGACACCATTATTATAACTGCTGGTATGCCAGTAGGTCACGTTAACTATACTAATACTATGCGTGCTATGAAGGTAACTGAAGAGTCTATCAATATCGCTATGGAGGAGTAATTTTTACTCTGATATAAATGATACAACTCTCAAACAAAAAATTCACAATTTGTTTTGAAATTTTCAAAACCTTGTGATAAAATATGGTTGTAATATTAAGGTCGCACAAGTGATAATGTTTGCTTGTGCGACTTTGTGTATTTCTGTAAATTTGTCAATTTGGGAGGATTTATGACATTTCGTAGATTTTTTCGCATTGTAAGGCGATGGACAATTTTAGCCATTATAATAGCTGGTTTGTTTTTTGGAGGAAGATATATATATAATTCTTTTTTCTCATATACTCATGATAGTTCACTGGATAATTTATCAGATGCCGAGCTTGCAGTAAATATAAAACCACAATCTGGTGTTACTAATATAGCCCTCTTTGGTGTGGATACACGCTCAAATGGTGAGCCAGTGCGTTCTGACTCTATGATGGTGATGTCTGTAAATGCTGATAATGGCACAATAAAACTTATATCACTTATGCGTGATAGCAGAGTTGAAGTAGAAGACCATGGAACACAAAAACTTTGTCATGCTTATAGTTTTGGCGGTGCTAAACTTGCAATTAAAACAATAAATCAATCATTTGGTTTAGATATAACAGACTATGTGGAAGTTAATTTTCAGCAAATGGCACAGCTTATAGAGGCAATAGGTGGAGTTAATATTGATGTATCTGATGCTGAGAGAAAAGAAGCTAATAAATATATTGCAGAATATTATGAGTCCTATGGTTTAGAACCAATTCTTATTGAACAAACAGGCTATCAGCGTTTAAACGGTGTACAAGCAATGACATATGCACGAATAAGAAAAGGCGGAACAGGTGACGATTGGGGCAGAGTAGAGCGACAAGGTATTGTTTTAAATGCAATGTTTGCCGAAATAAAAGATAAATCACTTCCAGAGCTTATAACAATTATGCCAAAACTTATGCCATATATTACAACTTCACTTACTAAAACAGAGATGATTTCACTTGTAAAAGGTGCATTGTCAAATGGTATACCAGAGATAGAACATTATCGAGTTCCAGAAGATGGTCAATGGAATTATGGCGGTAGTTCTGGCGAATATATAGTATATGATTTAAATAAAGCAGCTCAAACCATAGATAATTATTTATATACATAATTTCTCTTTAATATCTTCACCAAATATTCAAAATACTAGTTTATACTTCTCTATATTGATAATTTCGGAGGGGATAAATATGGCTGTTATTTTAATAGCAGATGATGAAATTAGAATACGTAGACTGGTAGCCGATTTTTTAAAACGTGATGGTCATACTATGCTTGAAGCCTCAAACGGTGAAGAGGCAATAAGACTAATTGAACAACATGGTGAAATAGAGCTTGCAATTTTAGATGTTATGATGCCAGAAAAAGATGGCTTTTCTGTGCTTCGTTATATAAGAGAACAAGAAGTTACTGCAAGACTTCCTGTTATGATGCTCACAGCAAGAGCAGAGGAACTAGACCAACTTCATGGTTTACAAAGTGGTGCAGATGATTATGTTACAAAGCCATTTTCTCCACTTGTTTTATGTGCAAGAGTTAAAAATTTATTGCTTAGAGCAGGAAAAAGCGAGGATAACAACGCACATAAATTTGGTGAACTTGATATAGATGAAATACGTCATGAGGTGCGTTTAAATGGTGAAGATATAGGGCTTACACCAAAAGAATATGAACTTATGATATATTTTAAAAATAATAGGGGTATTGCTTTATCAAGAGAGAAAATTTTAAATGCTGTATGGGGCTATGATTATTTTGGTGACCTTAGAACAGTAGACACCCATATTAAAAAATTAAGAGCAAAACTTGGAGAATATGGAAGTAAAATAGAAACTGTTCGTGGTTACGGTTATAGATTTGAGGTGTAATCAACTAAAAAGGGGGATTTAATATGTCTTTTGGTATTGAAGATATAAAACGTATTTATGAGGAAGAAGAATTAAAATTTGCATATGAACCTGAATATGAACTTATAAGATTTTCTATGAATATAGATGCAACATCAGATGTCAGATTTATTGCAAGAATAGTAAATTCAAAGACAGCTTTATTTACAACAATTCTTCCTATGAATATACCAGAAAAAATGCGAAAACCTGTCAGTGAATACCTTACAATGGTAAATTATGAATTGCTACTTGGAAATTTTCAGCTTGATTTTATAGATGGTGAGTTGAGTTATAAAGCGGTTGCAGCGTTTGAAGAGGATTCAGGACTAGCTGATATGACAGTTATCAGACTGACATATGTTGGATTTAATATGTTTGATAAATATATTAAAGGTGTTTTTGCTATAATATATGGTGGAAAATCACCACAAGAAGCATTTAATGAAATAAATGACGATGATGATGAAGAATAAAACTAGGACGGTTTAAAAAATCGTCCTTTAATTTTAATATTTTTAAAAGGTGAAAAAATGAAATCTATAAAAATAAAATTTTTTGCCGCTATTTGTGCCATTGCAATAGCTTTTGTGGGTATTTTGAGCATTATAAGCCTTACTTTTTATGATAATTATTATCTTTGGCAAAGAGAAAAATCACTTACAGACGTTTATACTGAATTATGTAAAGCAAATAAACAAGGTGATGAGCAATTTATAAATGAACTTATTTACAGCGAAGATACAGAGGGTGTAAGAGTTTCAGTAATTTCAAAAAATGGTACTGTAATATATGATTCAACTATGAATGAACAGCTTACGGGCATAGAAAAAACAGGAGAAACACTGTTTTATGGTCTTAAAATAGCACAAAATGCGGTAAATATCGCTGACAAAGAAAAAATAGCAACTACTGGAACAGATTTTGTAAATGTATATGATAAATCCCGTGCAGAAGAATTTTTATGTCTAGTTGGCATATTAGATAACACAGGAAATTATATTATAGCTAGAATACCTTTTACATATTTAGAGCAAAACTCAAGCTTTAATTTGTTGTTTTTGGGTGTTTCAGGCGGATTAACACTTGTTATATGTATTATTTTAGCCTTTATTATTGCAAGGCATTTTACAAATCCGCTTATTGCTATTGGTGATGTGGCTAATGCTATGGCTGAAATGGATTTTTCAAAAAAATATGATGGTCCTGTAAAGGACGAAATAGGAAGATTAGGCTTGTCTATAAACAGACTATCTGAACACTTAGAGCAGACAATAGCACAGTTAAAAAGCACTAATGCTAGACTTGAACATGAGATAAAACAAAAAGAAAAAATAGATAATATGCGTCAAGAGTTTATTGTAAATGTATCTCATGAGCTAAAAACACCTATTGCACTTATACAAGGTTATGCAGAGGGTTTACAAGAGGGTATAGCTGAAAGTGAAGAAGATAGGGATTACTATTGTTCAACTATTGTAGATGAAGCTAGACGCATGAATAAAATGGTTATGCAACTTTTAAGTTTATCTAAGCTTGAGCTTGGTGGAGAAAATGTAAATGTAAGTGAAATAGATATAGATGAGCTTATAAACACATCAACAAGTAAAGCTAGGGTTTTAGCTGATGCCAAAAATCAAGATATACAAACTATTTCAAGCGGTCTTATTATTTACAGTGATTATGGTATGATAGAACAGGTTGTTAATAATTATCTAAGTAATGCAATAAGATATACACCAGAAGGAGGAAAGATAATTGTTTCTGCATATAAACAGATTGATGGAGTACAAATAAGTGTATTTAACGAGGGCGAAGGTATACCAGAAAGTGAAATTCCTAAGCTTTGGGAAAAGTTTTACAGAACAGACAAGGCTCGCTCTCGTGAA
The DNA here is from genome assembly GCA_944384745.1 of uncultured Butyricicoccus sp. Classification (GTDB taxonomy): domain Bacteria; phylum Bacillota; class Clostridia; order Oscillospirales; family Butyricicoccaceae; genus Butyricicoccus_B. Next base: position 38,015 of record CALWUO010000002.1, on the reverse strand, counting down.
CTTGGAGGAACTGGAGTAGGTCTTAGTATTGTAAAAGCAACAGCAGAGGTTTTAGGCGGTAAATGTGATGCAAGAAATGTAAATAATGGCATAGAATTTACATTTTTTGTGCCTGATAACAGTCCTAAAGCTTTACCGCCTGCAAATGTGTCAAATGATGAAAAATAATGCAAAACTATGTTATTTTTGGGTTGTCATAAATTTTTAGTTGCGTTTTTTCAAAAATTTAGGTATTATAACATAAGAATAACAAGGAGGAAATCGCAATGAAAAAAAATATTGTCTCCGCATTGCTCGCATTTACATGCGTTTTTTCTATGACAGCTTGTAATAATACAAAACCAGAACAAAATACATCAACTTCAGAAACTAAATCTGAAACAAGTGTTGAAAGTCAGGTAAGCAGTGCAACGCCTGAACCTGTTGAGCCAGAAAACAATCAGGATACAACAGTAATATCAGATGAATTGTCTGTTTCTGATGCTCGTAGGATTGTGGCTGAAACCATTGACACAGATACTTATTTAATTTTAGATGGAAAAACAAATCTTGAAATTAATTCTAATAAATATCATACTTTTATAATCGCTAATAAATCAGATAATAAAGCAGTTGGTCAAATAGCAGTTGATTGCAAAACAGGTGAAAAGTTTAATTATAAAGGTGAAAACACAATAGAAGATTACTCAAATTTTAAACTATATGACCCACAGGTTGATATGAATGCCGATTGGGAAGGTATATTCACCGATGGTACAAGAACACTTGAGCTTTTACCAATGGACGACAAATCTTTTGAATATATGATAGATGATGGTGAAGATGGTGGTATAGCTCAAGTAACTGGAAACACTGCAAAAGACATATCTCGTGATATTACTTTCACATATGGAGAAGATGGAAGTATAACTATTTCAGGTGAAATAACAGGCGTATTTACCAGATAAAAGGAGAAATAGTATGATAGAGATTTTAAAGGCTATATTTCTCGGTATAGTCGAGGGTATAACTGAATGGTTACCTGTTTCCAGTACAGGTCATATGATTTTGGTAGATGAATTTTTACAGCTTAAAGCCTCTGAAGCATTTAAAGAATTATTTTTTGTTGTAATTCAGTTTGGTGCTATTTTGGCTGTACTTACTATCTATCTTAAAAGATTTATTCCCCTTAAACAAAACAGTAAAGGTCAAACAGTGGTTGACCCTAAGGTATTTCGTTTGTGGCTTAAAATTATAATTGCTTGTATTCCTGCCGCAATTATTGGAATTTTATTTGATGATATCTTTACCGCATTATTTTATAATTTTCAAACAGTTGGTCTTGCACTTATTATATTTGGTGTTGCATTTATATTGGTTGAAAATCAAAATCAGGGAAAACGTATTAGAGTGCAAAGTGTAAATGATATAAGTTATCGTGATGCGTTTATTATAGGTCTATTCCAGTTAATTGCAGCTATATTCCCTGGAACTTCTCGTTCTGGTGCAACAATTTTAGGTAGTATTGCAATAGGTATTTCAAGAGCAGCCGCAGCAGAATTTACTTTCTTTTTAGCTGTGCCTGTTATGTTTGGTGCTAGCTTACTTAAATTCTTTAAGCTTGGATTTTCATATAGTGCTTTTGAATGGGTAATACTTGCTATTGGCACTGTTACCGCTTATATTGTATCTATATTTGCAATTAAATTTCTAATGGGCTATGTTAAAAAGCATGATTTTAAGGCTTTTGGTTGGTATCGTATAATTTTAGGCGGTATTGTAATGGCTTATTGGGTTGTCACAGTTTTATTTGGTTAATAACGTTTTTCGCTTGAATATATATCCCCTCTCTGGTATGATAAAAATATACGAGAGGGGGTATTTTTTATGAAATGTCCAAAATGCGGCATATATTATGATGATTCGGATAGAGAATGTCCGATGTGTGGTGCACCTAAACCACTTTTTGCAAAGGATAAATCAAACCTTGCAAAGGAAACTGCATATCCTGCAAGCAGTGATAACAAAAATACTGACTCTATGGGAAGCATTTTAGATTTAGGCTCAAAGAAAAAAACTTCTTGGTCTAAACCTAAAAAAGATGGCAGAAATACAATTATTGCTGTTGTAATAATTATACTTATAAGTGTATTTCTTGCTTTAATAACTAATATTGCCTCAAATATATCAAATGAACCTGAATTTTTAAATGTTCAGGTTGAACCAGTTTCAGATGATGATACATCTGTTGAGGTAACAAAACTTTATAATTTGGATAATGAAGTTGATTTCAATATATTTAGTGATGGAACATATTATGTAACTGGCAATGATTTTGATGAATGGGGATATATAACTATATATGAATATGATACTAATGAAATATTTGAGTTTGAAACATTTCTTTTAAACAATGGTATAGATTTTGATAAATTTAATATAACCACAGCCGTTTTAACCCCAGATAACAGTCAGCAGGATAAATATATTTTGATTGCCGAAAGTAAAAATGATGAAAGAGCAGTTTTTTATGATTTAAATAGTGATATACCTTGGATTGATAATGGTGTTTTAGTTTATGGGTATGGTATTGAATAATAAATTCTAATATAAGCATAATAAATAATTATAGATAAATTATAGAAACTAAAATTATTGTTATGGTATAATACTATAAAGCTTTGAGGAGGATTTAAAATGGCACTATCTAAACAAGATATTATGCGAGTAAAACTTATGGGTTTCTTGCATAATAGAAATACTGATATGTTTTCATGTCGAGTTATAACAGGTAATGGAACATTAACCGCAGAACAGATGAAAGCAGTAGGCGAAATTGCAGCAAAATATGGTGATGGAAAATGTATGTTTACCACTCGTATGACTGTTGAGTTTACAGGTGTACCTTATGATAAAATTGATGAGGTAGTAGCAGAGCTTGCTAAATATGACCTTACAACTGGCGGCACTGGTGCAAAGGTTCGCCCTGTAACCGCTTGTAAAGGTACAACTTGTGTATTTGGTTTTTATGATACTCAAGCACTGGGTCAAAAAGTACATGATAGATTTTATGTAGGTATGGGAAATGTAAGATTACCTCATAAATTTAAAATTGCTGTTGGTGGTTGTCCAAATAACTGTATAAAACCTGATTTAAATGATTTTGGTATTGTAGGTCAGCACCCTCCAAAGCTACATGAGGAGCTTTGCAAAGGCTGTAAGCTCTGTGAAAAATTCTGTCGTATGGGTTGCATGAAAGTTGTAGACAAAAAAATGCAACGTGATACAAGTGTATGCAATAATTGTGGTTATTGTGTAGGCAAATGCCCATTTAATGCAATTTATGCTGAGGAAGTGGCATATAAATTATATATTGGTGGCAGATGGGGCAGAATTACTCGTCATGGTACTCCACTACCAGGGCTTTATACTGAAGAGCAGGCTTTGGATATGATTGAAAAAGCTATGTTATTATTTAAAGACCAAGGTCAAAAAGGTGAACGTTTTGCAGCAATGATTGATAGAATTGGAGAAGATAAAGCTATTGACATGTTGCTTAATGGTGACCTTATAGAACGTAAAGAGGAAATTTTAGCTAAAGAAATTGTATAAATTTAGGCATGGTGAAAAAACATTTCACCATGCTTTTTATATTGCAAAAAAATAAAAAATTAGATAATATAAATAAAGGGGGTGCAGCTTATGACCGAAAATAATAAAAAAGATAAGCCTAAAAAAAATATAATACAGATACTGCATCCATTTGTTGTAATCTTTGGGGCGGTTTTGTTTGCAATGGTTTTAACATGTGTTGTCCCGCTTGGAAGATATGAGGTTAAAGAAGTTTCTTATGTGCTTGATGGTATTCAGCAATCAAGTAAAATGGTAGACGCAAATAGTTTCCGTTATGTACTTGATGAGGACGGTCAAAAAGTGGTATATCCCGCACCATTATTTGGTGTTTCAGCACATAAAGAGCTTGGTGTTATGAATGTTATGTTTGCAGGGCTTAGGGGTAGCACTCAAGCGGCTGGAATAGTAGGACTTATACCATTTTTGCTTGTGATAGGCGGTTCTTTTGGAATACTAATGCGAACAGGTGTTATAGACCAAGTTATTTTGCGTATTGTTAAACGCACAGAAGATTATGTTATGATTATACCTCCTGTATTGTTTTTAATATTCTCTTTAAGCGGTGCATTATTTGGATTTACAGAATATATAATTCCAATAACTGTTATTATTATACCGATGATAATTGCAATGGATTTTGACGCTATAACAGGTGTTATATGTACTTATGGTGCAGTCCAAATAGGTACAGCTTTTAGTTGGACAGCATCATCTAATTTGGTTATTATTCAAACATTGGCAGGTGTTCCAATAGAGTCTGGTCAAAGTTTTAGAATGATTTCATGGGCGATTGTAACATTTTTATGTATTATATATATTACAATAAGAGCGTGGAAGATACACACAGGCAGTAAAAAAGCTATCTCTTATAAAAATGATTCGCTTTTAAGAGGTAAAATTAAAAATCTTAGAGATAGAAAAACCCCTTATGGTGTGGGTAGTAGATTGGTTATGATAACCTCATTGTTATCTTTTATATGGATGATATGGGGAATAGCTTTCAAAGAGTATGGTTTATTTGAAATAGCTTCCATATTTTTTACTATGGCTATTGTGGTTGGTTCTATTGGTACAGTTTACAATTTAAATGGTATGCAGTTCTCTGATATACCAAAAGCATTTCAATCTGGTGCTGCTGATTTTTTAGGTGCTGTAATTTCAATAGGTATGGCACAAGGTATGGTGCTATTGCTTGGGGGTATAGACCCAACAGCCGCATCTGTATTAAATACTTTACTTCATTGGGTGGTAAGAGTTTTGAGTTATGTGCCTAGTGTGCTTGCTTCATGGGTTATGTATGGTTTTCAGTTTGTGTTTAACTTTTTTGTGCCTAATAACTCAGGACAAGCCACACTTACTATACCAATTATGGCACCACTTGCAGAAAGTCTTGGTGTAAGTAGACAAATTTCAGTTTTAGCTTTTCAACTTGGAGCAGGATTATCACATTTGATTATGCCAACATCAGGTGGATTGATAGGTGTGCTTGCTATATCACATGTTAGTTGGGGTGAATGGATTCGCTCACAATGGAAATGTATTTTAATTATATTTATAATTGGTTTTATAATTTTAGGCACAGGCATAATGATAAATTACGCATAGTGAAAAAAGACAGGTCAAGTTTTATTGGTCTGTCTTTATTACTTGTTTATAATATAAAAGTCTGATATAATAAAAATTACGACAAAAATCGAAAAGGGGTTTTTTTACAAATGAAACAAAGAGAAAAGTTTGGCTCAAGATTGGGTTTTATTCTTATCTCGGCAGGCTGTGCTATTGGTCTAGGCAATGTGTGGCGTTTTCCATATATCACAGGTAAATATGGCGGTGCTGCGTTTGTATTAGTTTATTTAGTATTCTTGCTGTTTTTTGGACTACCTATTATGGTTATGGAGTTTTCAGTAGGCCGTGCAAGCCAGCAATCAGCCGCACGTTCATTTCATGTGCTTGAGCCTAAAGGCACTAAATGGCATTTATACAGTTATGGTGCTATGCTTGGCAACTATATGCTTATGGCATACTATACCACAATAGGCGGCTGGATGGTAGCTTATTTCTTTAAAATGGTTATGGGTGATTTTGTAGGCAAAACACCAGAACAAGTAGGCAATATATTTAATAATATGTTAGCAGACCCTTTGTATATGCTGTTTTGGATGGTTATAACCGTGCTTATCTGTTTTGGTGTATGCTCAAGAGGTCTGAAAAACGGTGTAGAAAAAGTAAATAAAGTTATGATGCTTGCATTGCTTGCTATTATGATTTTACTGGTTTTCCGTTCTGTAACTCTTGATGGTGCATCAGAAGGTTTGAAATTCTATTTAATGCCTGATTTTGCAAAGCTTTATGAGGCTGAGGGCGGACTAATGGAAACTATCTTTGCCGCTATGGGACAGGCATTCTTTACATTATCACTTGGTATTGGTGCACTTGCTATTTTTGGTTCTTATATTGATAAAGATAGAAGTCTTACAGGTGAAGCAATAAGTATTGGTGTGCTTGATACATTTGTTGCATTAACTGCTGGTCTTATTATTTTCCCTGCGGCATCTGCATTTAATGTTGATGCAGGTCAAGGTCCATCACTTATTTTTGTAACACTGCCTAATATCTTTGACCAAATGCCAGCAGGCAGACTTTGGGGTGCTTTATTCTTTGTGTTTATGTCATTCGCAGCATTTTCAACAATTATTGCTGTATTTGAAAATATAATTTCTTTTGGCATGGATTTATGGGGCTGGGATAGAAAGAAAACAGTTATTGTAAACTTATTTGTTGTATTGATTATTTCACTTCCATGTGTGTTTGGCTTTGGCGTTAGCATTCCTAAAATGGGCACAATTCAAGATTTAGAAGATTTTATTGTATCTAATAATTTACTTCCACTTGGTTCTATGGTTTATTTATTATTCTGTACCTCTCGTTATGGTTGGGGTTGGAAGAATTTTATCACTGAAGCTGACTCAGGTAAGGGCTTAAAATTCCCAAGTGCTATAAGATTATATGTAACTTATATTTTACCTCTTATAGTTCTATTTGTATTTGTAATGGGATATATTCAAAAATTTAGTGCATAAAAAAGTGCGTGTTGACTTAGAGTTCAACACGCATTTAAATTTTTAACCAATTCCCCCTGGAGTTATAATTCCAAGAATAAAAACAATAATTGTTAGAATACAAAACACATAACGGGTCATAGGTTCTAACCATTTGCCGATAGGTTTAGCCCTACCTTTTTGTAACTGCTCACGCACATACTTTTCGCCAAATACCCAGTAGAACATTATGCCAGCAAGACCAGCACCCAGAGGACATACATAGATTGATACAAAGTTCATCCAGTCTTCAACAATACCCTGTATACATACAGCGGTAACTGTACCAATAGCGGCAATTATAAGTACAGCATGTTTTCTGTCAAGTCCTAGTTTTTCTTCAAGTGTAGCTATTGGAGCTTCATATAAATTTACAAGTGAAGTGATACCAGCAAGGAATACACCAGCAAAGAAAACTATAACAATAATATTGCTTGCAGGCATGGTTTTAAATAAATTAGGCAAGAAAATAAACATCAGTCCAGGACCACTATTATTTAATTGTTGACCTGCTGTTGCCATAGCTGGAATAATAACTAAAGCGGCAAGCATAGCAGCAATAGTATCAAACAATGCAACTTTCCATGCAGAGTTTATAATATCTTCACTATCTTTTAAATAAGAACCATAAATAAGTGTGCCATTGCCAGCAAGAGACAAAGAGAAAAACGCTTGACCTAATGCATAAATCCATGTTTGTGGCTGTTTTAAAGCGACAGGGTCTATTCTAAACATATATTTATAGCCATCTATTGCATTGGGCTGAAATAACATATAAATAGCAAGCCCAACAAATAAACAGAAAAACAATGGCATCATATATTTATTTACTTTTTCAATGCCAGAAGCAATGCCAAAAGCCATAATTAAAAATGTTAAAACAAGGCTTAAAATTACACATGCATTATTACTAAAAGAACTTGCAACACTACCAAACTGTGCAGAAAATCCATCAACATCATTAGGTTTTAGAACAGAACCAGTAACTGAGCTTATAAGATATCTTAAAATCCAACCCATAACAACTGAATAGCCTATTGCAAGAGCAAGAGAACCTAAAACAGGAATTGCACCAATAGTTGCACCTATTTTCGGATTTTTACCCCTTGATTCAACTGCTTTTGAAAAAGCACCAATAGGACCAGAGCGAGTAGCTCTGCCAAATGCCATTTCACCAATAACACCCGAAAACCCAAGTATAAACACAAAGATAAAATAAGCAAGCAGAAATGAACCTCCACCAAATTTGGAAACTCTCATAGGAAACATCCAGATATTGCCCATACCTACCGCAGAGCCAATACATGCAAGGATAAATCCCCAACGGCTTGCAAATGAATCTCTAAAGTGTTTCTTTTTCAAGCAAAACGCCTCCTTTTTCACTTTTATTTCATGTTATAATAATGTAATACTGTAACATGATAAAAGAAAATTTATATTATCTAAGATAATACATTTTGCACAAAAATTCAAGAAAAAAATTTCCCTCGACAATTTCTATCAAGGGAAATTTAAATTTATGCTTTTTCAAATTGACTGTTATATAGATTTGCATAAAATCCGTTTTTAGCAAGAAGTTCTTCGTGATTTCCTTGCTCTATAATATCACCATCTTTCATGCACAATATAAGGTCAGCATTTTTAATTGTTGAAAGTCTATGGGCTATAATAAAACTGGTTCTACCTTTAATTAAGTTGTCCATAGCTTCTTGTATTTGAACTTCAGTTCTGGTGTCAACAGAAGAAGTTGCCTCATCTAAAATGAGAACAGGTCTATTTGCCAAAATTGCACGAGCAATAGTGAGTAATTGCTTTTGTCCCTGAGAAATATTAGACGCTTCCTCGTTTAACATCATATTATAACCATTTGGCAATGTCTTAATAAAATGGTGTACATGTGCAGCTTTTGCAGCGGCAATAACTTCTTCATCAGTGGCATCTATTCTGCCATAACGCAGATTTTCCATAATTGTGCCTTCAAATAACCATGTATCTTGTAAAACCATAGCAAAGGCATCTCTAAGTCCACGTCTGCCATATTCCTTTATATTATGACCATCAAGCAAAATATTGCCGCTATTGACATCATAATAACGCAGTAATAATTTAACCATTGTGGTTTTACCTGCACCAGTTGGACCTACAATAGCTATTTTTTGACCTGCTTTAACATTTGCACAGAAATCTTTTATAATAACCTGTTCTGGATTATAACCAAAACGCACATGGTCAAACACAACATCACCTGTAATTTTTTGTGGGTGATAGTCATTTTCTGAGCGTTGTTGTTCTTCTTCCTCATCTAAAAATTGGAATACTCTTTCAGCCGCTGCCGCCATAGACTGAAGCATATTTGTAATTTGTGCTATTTGTTGTATTGGCTGGGTGAAGTTTCTTGTATATTGAATAAACGCCTGTATATCACCAATTGATATAACACCACGAGCAGCGAATAATGCACCAGAAAGAGCAATTCCTACATAACCCAGATTGCCTACAAAAATCATAATAGGGTGCATAAGTCCAGAGAAAAATTGGCTTTTCCATGCAGAGTTATAAAGTGCATCATTTGTTTTATGGAAATTATCACAAACCATTTTTTCTTGACCAAAAGCTTGAACAATATGATGACCGCTATATATTTCTTCAACTTGACCGTTTACATCGCCTAAAATCTCTTGCTGTGCTCTAAAATACTTTTGTGAGAAAGTGATAACAGTACCGATAAGCCCTATACTTATTGGAAGCAAAATAATTGCAATAAGTGTCATAATAGGGGATATTGTAAGCATCATAACAAGCACACCGATAATAGTTGAAACTGAAGTTATAAGCTGTGTTATACTTTGATTTAAACCTGTGCCAAGTGAGTCAACATCATTTGTTATTCTGGATAACACTTCACCATATGTTCTAGTTTCAAAATATTTCATTGGCATACGGTCGATTTTTTCGGTTATCTCTTTTCTCATTCTATAACATATTTTCTGGGTAATACCTGTCATGATAAAGCTTTGACAAAACATTAAAATTGCACTTATAACATATAAACCAAGTGCTGTAAGTAGTATTTTGCCAATAGCTGAACAATCTATTGAACCTGTGCCAGAAATTTGAGCCATAAGACCAGTTGATAACTCAGTTGTTGCATTACCTAAGATTTTAGGGCCAAATATATTAAAAACTGTACTGCTTATAGCAAATAATGCCACAAGCACTAAAGCAAGATGATAAGCACCTATATAATGGAATAATGATTTAATTGTGCCTTTAAAATTTTTAGCTTTTTCTCCAGGGACAAAGCCAGCTCCAGGGCCATGTCTAACAGGTCTATTATTTTGTTTATGTTCCATATCACATGCCCTCCTTTTGGTTTAGTTCGCTTTCAGAAAGCTGACTTCTTGCAATTTGCTTATATGTTTCACAAGACTCCATAAGCTCGTTATGTGTGCCTTTACCTGCAAGTCTGCCTTCTTCATCAAGTACAAGAATTTGGTCAGCATACATTATAGTTGAAATTCTTTGAGCTACAATAAACACTGTACTATCTTTTGTGTATGGTGCAAGAGCTTTTCTAAGTGCAGCATCTGTTTTAAAATCAAGTGCAGAGAATGTGTCATCAAAAATATAAATTTTTGGATTTCTTGCAATAGAACGAGCGATAGAAAGTCGTTGTTTTTGTCCACCAGATACATTAGTACCGCCTTGAGAAATTGGACTTTGGTATTTTGTTGGTTTACTGTCTATAAATTCGGTAGCCTGTGCGATTTCAGCCGATTTATATACAACTTCATCAGGTGCATTTTCAGCACCATAGCGAATATTAGACGCAATAGTACCAGAAAATAATATTCCTTTTTGTGGTGCAAGACCTATTTGTTTTCTTAAATCATGTAAATCAAATTCACGAATATCTATTTCATCAAGGGTTATTTTTCCTTCAGTAACATCATAAAAACGTGGAATAAGATTTATAAGTGTGGACTTGCCGCAACCAGTTGAACCAATAATAGCGGTTGTTTTACCTGTTTCAGCAGTAAAATCAATATTGCTCAATACATTATCGCTGTCATTATCGTATTTAAAGGACACATTTTCAAATCTAATAACACCCTTTATATTTTCTGGTTTTACAGGATTTTTAGGATTGTGAATGGTAGGTTCTACTGCAAGGACTTCATCAATACGTTCACTTGCAACAGCAGCTCTAGGAAGCATAACGCTTAACATTGCAAGCATTAAAAAGCTCATAACAATCATCATAGTATAGGTTATAAATGCAGTCATATCACCAACACCCATTACACCTAAATTTATTTTATGTGATGCAGTCCAAACAATAAGTACAGATATACCATTCATAAGCAACATCATACAAGGCATCATAAGGCTCATAGAGCGACTTGTAAATAACATATTACGTGTTAAATCAGTATTGGCTTTATCAAAGCGAACTTCTTCTACTTTTTCTCTGCCAAATGCTCTTATAACTGAAAGACCAGTTAAGATTTCACGAGCAACTCTATTTACATTATCAACAAGAGTTTGCATTTTTTTAAATTTTGGCATTGAAATTGCCATAAGTGTACCAACAAGTATAAAAAGTATAATAACAGCTAAAACTATAATCCATTCCATATTTGAATGTGTGCGTAAAACCATAATTATACCGCCTATTGCAAGGATTGGGGCATAGGCTACCATTCTAAGTAACATTGTCAGTGTAAGTTGTATTTGCTGTACATCACTTGTTGAGCGTGTTATAAGTGAGGCGGTTGAAAATTTAGAATACTCCGCACCTGAGAAGCCGACAACTTTTTCAAAGATTTTACCACGCAAATCACGACCGATAGATGCACCGATTTTTGCAGCTAATAAACTGCTTAAAACCGCAGCTATCGCCATACCAAGAGCCATAACAAGCATCTTACCGCCCGTTTTAACTAAATAATTGGTTTGCATAGAGTTTAAATCCATGCCAAGATTTTGATATTCAGCTTTTATAAATGAAACAGCAGTTGAATGTACTATCTGAGAGCCAAGTGTATCAAGACTTTCTCTTGATGTTGTTACTCCTCTCATATTCATTACTGTTTGTGCGATTGGATAAGCAAAAGCATTATCAAGAGCTTTTATATCAGCTTTAGTATTTAAAATATAATTATCACCATCTGGGATATAATTTTCTTCCCAAAGTTCAAGCTCCGATTCATTCATATTAGCAGAAATCATATCATATGCTTTAGAACTTATTTTTGTTGGCACAGCGTATTCAATACCGCTATTTTGAATACCCGTGTCAATAAGTGCAGATGTGTAATTAGGAAGTGATAAATCACATATAGCCTGCACAAATAGAAAAATTATAATAAGAAATACAAGTTTTTTCTGGCTTGCAAGCCGTTTAAATATACTTCGCATAATATATTCCTTTCAAAAAATTTAGTCTAGCTTAGTAAGCTCATCTGAAATGCCATTATATAACATATCAAATGTAGAAAAAAAGTTTTCTAGTTGCTTTTCTGGGATATTGGCTGTTGCTTTTTGCATAAGCTCCTCTAGTCGTTTGCAATCATCATGCATAGTCTTTCTCCCAAGCTCAGTTATTGAAATAATTGCACCTCTTCGGTCATTTTTATCTATTGTGGTTTCAATAAATCCAGCTTCTCTTAAATGCTTTAAACTTCTTGAAATTGCGGCTGTACTCACTGACATATGTTTTGCAAGCTCAGTACATGAAATATAAGCTGTACCTTTTTTTTTCTCATTTGAAATAATCATTCCCAATATCATATGTCCATTATTTGGCAAAGTATTCAGTTTATCTACAATTCTAAGCTGTTTAAAATTATGCATTCTTATAAAAAGCTCCATGCCGATTTTCAAATTATAACCTCCTTTCAAATAGTAAACATAGTTAACTATTAACATAGTTTACTATATACATAAATATAAGTCAATATAGTTTATATGTAATTTATGTGAAATAAAAAGAGAAAATCTAAAAATTAGACTTTCTCTTTAAAAATAGGCTTATTTTAACTTTTCAGACCATTCAGCCTCTTTAAAACCGACTAAAACAGTATCATCATTGATAAATAATGGACGTTTTACAAGCATTCCATCACTTGCAAGTATTTCAAATTGGTCTTCTTCACTCATGTCAGGCAGTTTTTTTGATAATTCCATACCTCTATAAAGCTGACCAGATGTATTGAAAAATCGTTTGAGTGGAAGACTGCTTTTCTTATGCCATTGTTTTAACTCATCAATAGTAGGATTTTGTTCTTTAATAGCACGGATTTCATATGAAATGTTGTTGTCATCTAAAAATTTCTGAGCTTTTTTGCATGTAGAGCATTTTTCATAACAAATAAATAATCCCATTGTTTATATCTCCTTTAGGTTATTTACTATATTATAATATATTATATGTAAACTGCATATAAAAATTTATTTATTTGAAAGCTCATATTTTCGATTTTTTAGCCAAAGCATAGCATCAGTTGACACCATAATTAAATTTAAAATATAAAGATATAAAATAATATCATTGTGATATAAAATTTTGTTTGCTATACCAGCGATATAACCTATAATCAATATAATAAGAAATCCAAAACTTTTTCCTTGTGTAGATTTGGATTTTATCGACCTAGTAATTGAGAAAGGCCATGCAGCACCAAAACAAAGTAACATGATAGCCTCTAAAACACTCAATTTCGATACACTCCTTTTATTGTTTGTTGTTCTAGCACATGACCGTCCATTTGTCTAAACATTTCATGGAACATAAAGCCATTTTGTAAATCTAACATACAATCAAGAGCATAAATGTGAAGTTCATATGTGTGTGGTTCGTTTGGTGGAGCCATACCGCCATAAAAACGTGATAACTCTCTATCCTGTTGACCGCCTTGAATACTAATCCAACTGTTTAAACCTTGTACAAAATAGGTTGCAGTTAGGCTTTCATTTTCTTCAATTTTATTTCTTGTGATATTAGCAGCAACCCAGTGTACCCATGAAAAACCACCACTTATAGGACATGCGTCTTTATCTTCTAAAAATAGTGCAAAGCTTTTTGTTCCATTCGGTGCATCTACAATTTCAAAAGGTATGGAATAGCTAGGAACACCGTTTACATTAAATTGCTCACCATGTTTACCATATTTATCTTCAATTACTCCATTTTTAATAGCATTACTTATAACTTTCATAAAAAATAACCTCCTTAATTTCCTTTAAGTGAGGTTATTATATCAAGTGTTTTAATTTTAGTAAATTACCCACTTTTTTGTGGGTATGATTTAAAGCAAACCCTTTTCACGAAGGATATCATGCATATTATGTTTTTTCATATAATCTATACCTATTTTTTGCATTATTTTAAGAGCTGACAGTATTTTTTCACCGTTTTCACTTGTTAAAAAATATTCGGTTTTTAGTGGATAGCCAGATGATACCTCTTTATCAACAAATCCAAATTCGGTTAATTCCTTGAGCTGTTCAAGTAGCATTTTTTGTGTTATACCTTCTATATCACGTTCAAGCTGTGCCAAACTGGTTTTACCTAAACGTAGTCGCCATAAAATTATAGGTTTCCATTTGCCTTTTATCATATCATGTACCAACTCTAGTGGACATGTATAAGTTTGTCTTATTTTCATATGTTTCTACAAAGATTTAGGTCAAGAGCAAATAAATATAACGCCCCACCTAAAAGGCAGCCAGTACGCATAAGTGTTTGCATTTCAAATGCCCATAGAGAGGAATTTGAAATATAAGCCATAATAGTACCAATAACACAAACTAAGCTAAACAAAACTGCAAGAGAGCTTGTAAATAACATAAGTCTAGGTTTTGGACTGGAATATAAAAATGAAGCCAATGAATAAAAAGCAAGTGTTAAAAATATAGATGGTATAAGTTCAAAGCTATAATATCCAACAAATGGAGATGAAGAATTATTTTTAAATATAACTATAAGGTCAAAAGCTGCCCAAAACATAGGAATAAGTGTTAAATATGCATTTGATTCAGTTATATCTTTTTTTGTGTTTATTAAGCCGATTATTGAAACCCCTGTAAATACTGCAAGTATCCACAAAGGAAATTCAGTTATATGTGAATAAAAGCTTTTATCACTATTTGTCAGTGCGAAATAAAAACCACCTGCACCACATAAGCTTATAATTAAAGCTGACAGCACACAAAGAGTTTTATGACCAGCAGAGTTATTTATAAATGCTTTCTCAAATTCAGGAACAGTTGAAAATTTAATTTTTGCACATAGAGCAAGAAAAATAACAACTGAAACAACAGATAAAATAATAAGCATTAACTGAAAATTATCTGATGAAATTGGTAAATGTGTTTGTGGTTCATAACCGTTTAAAAGGCTTAGACCTCTAAAAATTCCACCTAATACACCAAATAAAGCGGCTAAAATAGGCAGAAAAACGATTAAATTCATTATATCGCCTCCAAAATAAATATCCATACAAAGATATGTACATTATAACAAAAATAAGGTTTATAAAATATTGTCAACTGTGCCAAAACTACAAACACGATTATAATAAATTTTGGCGTGAATACGTCCAAAATACGCAAATTATGCAAAAGAGAGAAAAAAAGAGTACAGTTTGACTTGTAACATTAGCAATCCTTTGTTAAAATACTTAGTATAGGCTATACTTAGAATGTATGGTGAAAATTGATTATATTCAGGAGTGAAAATATAATGGCAAATCCAATCGTTACTATTGAGATGGAAAATGGCGGCATTATTAAAGCAGAGCTTTATCCTAATGTTGCTCCTAATACAGTAAATAACTTTATTTCTCTTATTAACAAGGGTTTCTATGATGGTACTATATTCCATCGTGTTATTCCAGGATTTATGATTCAGGGTGGTGACCCACAGGGTACTGGCATGGGTGGCCCAGATTATGAAATTAAGGGCGAGTTTACATCTAATGGTTTTCAAAATGATTTAAACCATACTCGTGGTGTTCTAAGCATGGCTAGAACTAGTATACCAGATTCTGCTGGTTCACAGTTCTTTATTATGACAGAGGATTCACCTCATCTTGATGGGGATTATGCTTCTTTCGGCATGGTTATCGAAGGTATGGAAGTTGCTGATGAAATAGTTAACACTCCTAGAGATTGGCATGACCGCCCACGTCAAGAACAAAAAATGAAAAAGGTTACTGTTGATACTTTCGGTGAAACTTATCCAGAACCAGAAAAAATCTAATCAAAAAGAGGCGTACAGAGCATGATGCACTATACCAATCGAAATCAATTTATTATGTCCGCACATGGCTGCATGAACACAAATCCAGATAGCCTTGAATCAATTATGGTGGGCAATGAAAACGGGGCGAGCGGCTGCATTATTGCACTGGACACCACCGAGGACGGCATTGCTGTACTTTGCACAAATGGTGGCTTTACCACTGATGACAGCACTTTCCATGCAGTAAATGAAACAGATTTCTTTTCACTGCGTCGCATGTTTCCTAAAATGGTCGCAGTAGGTCAAGCAGTGGAGCTTGCTAAATCTTGCGGAAGAAAAATTGGAATTGAAATTAAAAGCCCTCAGGTGTGTATGCAGGCAATGATTGCTTTGCGTCAGTCTAATTACCTTGAGCAATCTTATATAGGTGGTTTAGACCCTGCAAATGCTGCAAGAATTGTAAACCAACACCCAGAGCTGCATGTTATGGCAGAGCTTAATGCTCCTATGGAGGAAACTGCAACTTTAGTTCAGTTTGCTCAACAAACAGGTCTTTTCGGCATTAGAGCTGAACCTAAATTATTAACACCAACACTTTGCGAACAAGCTTTACTTTGTGGCTTATTCCTAGCCTCTAAATCAACATCTGACCCAGAGGAAATGGCAAAAATGTATCGTCAGGGTGTAAACTTTATCGAAACTGATAGACCTGATATAGCTTCAGCACTGCTCCCACAACTAGCTCAAATTATGAATGCTGAATAAAAAGCAGATAACAGCCGCACAGGTTTATTTTTGCCTGCTGCGGCTTTTTAAAATATAAAGAAAAGGATTGATTATATTTTGGCTGATATTACAGTACAAAATTTGACCAAATATTATGGTGATAAACTGATTTTATCTGATATAACTTTTGATGTGCAAGCAGGCGAAAAAATCGCTATTTTAGGTCCAAATGGTGCAGGTAAAACCACTCTTTTGCATATTTTAGCTGGTAGACTTGATTATGATAGTGGTATTGTTTCAATAGGCGATGGAAGAACAGTTGGTATGATTGACCAGATGCCATCTTATCCAGACAATACCACAGTGGAAGATGTACTAAAAACCGCCTTTCATGATGCCCATATTATAGAAGCTCAAATGAAAGAGCTTGAATATAAAATGAGCCTTGAGCCTGAAAATGAAGATTTATTAAGAAGATATGGTATTTGTCAGCAAAAGTTAGATGCTATGGGCGGGTATAACCGTGACTTTGAAATAGATAAAGTTTGTAATGGCTTGGATATTCCTAAAGAGCGTCGTATGCAACCTTTTAATCAGCTTTCAGGCGGTGAAAAAACCCGAATAAATCTCGCTCGTATTATTTTAGAACAAACTGACATTTTACTTTTGGACGAACCGACTAACCACCTTGATATGGAGGCTGTACGCTGGCTTGGTGATTACCTAGAAAATTATGCGGGTACTATTGTTACTGTATCGCATGACCGTTATTTTCTTGACCAGTGCTGTGAACGTATTATAGAGGTTAATGACTGCAAAATAGAATTTTATGCAGGTTCTTATTCATTTTATGCTGTTGAGCGTGAGAGAAGATATGAGCAAAAAATGCGTGAGCATGAAAATCAAATGGCAGAAATTAAACGTCTTGAAGCGGTTTCAAGAACTATGCATGAGCATGGCACAGAACTACTTGCAAAACGTGCTGCGTCTATTGATAAGCGTATAGCACGAATGAAAGTAACTGATAGACCAAAACGAAATAAACGTATGAATGTTTCATTTGGTGACCCAAATTATGAAACCGAAGATGTATTAAAAGTAAAAAATATTACCAAAAGTTATAATAATAGAATTATATTACAAAATGTAACTTTTAATGTGCATAATGGTGAACGTGTCGCAATTTTAGGTGATAATGGTGCAGGTAAAACCACTTTACTTAAAATTATACTGGGTGAAGAAACCGCAGACGATGGCACAATAAAAAAGGGTATTGGTTTACGTCCTGCTTATTTACCTCAACAAGTTAAATTTGCAAATGAAAACAGAAACCTCATAGATACACTTATTTACGATAAAAATGTGACTATGCAAACAGCTAGAAATAGATTAGGAGCTTTTCAGTTTTCAGGAGAAGACCAATTAAAATTAGTAAACAAGTTGTCAGGCGGTGAAAAAAGCCGTCTAAGACTTTGTGAACTTATGTATGACCCGCTTAATATGCTTATTTTGGACGAGCCTACAAACCATCTTGATTTATTAAGCAGAGAATGGATTGAAGAAGCTGTGGAGGCTTTCACAGGTACGCTTTTATTTGTATCGCATGATAGATATTTTGTAGAACGTTTTGCAACACGAGTTATCTATTTGGAAAACGGTAAATATATAGATTTTACAGGCTCTTATGCCGATTTTCTAAATTATCGTGAGCGATTAAAAACAAATGAGCCTGTTGTAAAAAAACAGCCTCAAGAGAAAAAAGAAAAGCCAAAACAAAAAGGCGGTACTAAAAATATAAGTAAACGACTTAATGTGCTTGAAAGAGAAATAACAAACCTTGAAAATGAGCAAACAAAGCTTGATGAGCTTATAAATAAATCAGCCGCTGATGCAAGTAAGTTAATGGAACTTTTAAGCCAAAAAGAAGAACTTGAAATGAATTTATTAGAAAAAATGGAAGAATGGGAAAAGTTAAGCGAGGAGCTTGAGGGCTAATGAAACGCCATGAAATAAAATTTTGGTTTATACTTTCTTGTGTTTTTTTACTTTTAGCTTTTGGTTGTCTTTTTTGGGAACCAATAAGATTTGGAAGTTTGTTTTTTGGAGCTTTATTTATCGGTTGTGCAGGTGAAGCACTGGTAATTAAAATGCAAAATAAACATAAAATTTTTAAAATAACCGCAATAATAGGACGTATAATATTTATTTTATTCTTAATAAGTTTTATAAGTATTCAGTATATTATTATATCTGGTGAACATACAGATGATGAGGTTTATAATGCGGATAGAGTTCTTGTTTTAGGTTCACGCATATATGATAATCGTCCATCTGCGGCACTTCAAAGTAGACTTGATACTGCAATAGAACTTTTAAATGAAAATCAAGATGCGGTTTTAATTGTATGTGGTGGACAGGGCAATAATGAAATTATGCCAGAAGCCCATATGATGAAAGATTATCTTTTGCAAAATGGTGTTAGTGAAGATAAAATTTTAGTTGAGGATAAATCAAAAAACACTATTGAAAATATAAAAAATGCAAAAGAGCTTTACAACTTAGAAAACTATAAAACCGCAGTTATAACAAATGAATTTCATTTAGCAAGAGCTAGGCAACTTATGAAACAGGCGGGATTAGATGCTTATGGTATGCCAGCCCCAACACCATATATATTACTTAAATCGGTAAGTCATTTAAGGGAATATTGTTCTACACTTGGGCTTATACTCACAAATAGATATTTCTAAGTTTTTATAAACGGAGAGTAAAAAATACTCTCTGTTTTTTTATTTCTCTTTTAATTTGATATTTATTGTGATATGCTTAGTTTAGCATAATTTGTGCACAAGAGAAGAAAGTTTGGAGGTAATATCAATGTACAGTATTAACAAAGAATTGTTTGGTTACACTAAAAATAATGAACCTGTAAGCCGTTTTATACTTGATGATGATTTTATGACAGTTAAGGTGCTAGACTTGGGCTGTACAGTACAATCTATTTGCATAAAAGATAAAAATGGAGATACAAAAGATATAGTTTTAGGATATGACAATGTAGAAAACTATGAAAAACAAGATGTATTTTTTGGAGTTGTAGTTGGAAGATGTGCCAACCGTATAGCTAATGCAGAGTTTACACTAGACGGAAAAACATATTCACTGCCTAAAAATGATGGTGATAATAGTTTACATGGTGGCGGTGTGATTGATAAATCCATATGGAATAGTGAAATTAAGGATAATTCTGTTGTATTTACTTTTGTAAGTGAAGATGGAGCACAGGGCTATCCTTCAAAACTCAATATTGAAGTTACTTATAAACTAGAAAATCAAGGTCTTGTAATTGACTATAAGGCTACAACTGATGGTGCTACACTTTGTAATTTAACAAATCATTCTTATTTTAATCTTGATGGTCATGAAAGCGGCAGTGTTTACAAACAAAAGGTTAAAATAAATGCCGATTATTATACACCAATAGATGCACATTCAATACCACTTGGAGAAAATGAAAAAGTTGACAATACTCCTTTTGATTTACGCCAGTTTACAGAGATTGGCACTCATTGGGACGATGATAACGAACAAATTAAAAATGGTTCTGGTTATGACCATAACTTTGTATTAAATGGCAAAATGGGCGAACTTCGCACCATTGCTAATGTTCAGTCTGCAAGCTCTGGAATAAATATGGAAGTTTTATCTACTATGCCAGGTGTGCAGCTTTATACAGGTAATTTCTTATGCTCTGCTTTAGTAGGAAAAAATAATGCTGACTATCCAAAAAGAAGTGGATTGTGTTTGGAAACTCAATATTATCCAGATGCTATTCATCATGAAAACTGGTATCAGCCTGTAATCCGTAAGGGTGAAACTTGGAATAATAAAACTATTTACCGTTTTACAGTTGAATAAAAAATCTAAAAATAAAAGCACTCGATTTTTTCGAGTGCTTATTTGCTTTACTTATTTAATTTTGATTGTGCTTTTTGCTCAAATCGCTCAATGTCTACGATAGCTCTTTGATGAGTGCCTTCTCCAATAAGACCTGCTTCATCATAAGCCGCAACATGAAAAGTTAAAATTTTGCCATTTGGTGCAATCTCGGTTAGCTCGGTTTCAAAACGTACATTCATACCTGCTGGTGTTGCAGCAACATGGGTTACATTCATAAGTGTACCAACTGTTGTTTTACCAGCATCAAGATATTCTGAAACAGATTCAGCAGCTGTGCCTTCCATTCCTGCTATCATCATTGGGGTAGCATATACAGAAACAATTCCGCTTCCAACATTTTTTGCTAAAAGTTCGTCTGTAACTTTGAGTTCCTTTGTTCCTTTAATTCCAATAGTAAGCATTTACATTTACCTCACTAATTTTAAATATACTTATACTGTAAATACAAAATAATTATTTGTCAAATATTTTATTTTGAAAATCCATTTATAAGTATTGAAATCATATCATCAATAGCATCACTATTGCCTTTTTTTATCTCTTCACAAACAATAGGAGAGGGCATAAAAGTTATAATTTTAGCTACATTTCTGGATTTTATATCCTGTCGAACTTCACCATTTTCAGTTGCCATGCAAACTGCTTGCTCGATAATATCTAACAGTTTCACATGAAACATATTTGCATTATTTTTAAGAATTTGAACAGAATCGGTTTTTCCATATAGAATAATCATTCCATTGCCTACGGAGTTTAAAATTTCACATATATATTTTATATATCTTGTAATTTTTTCAGCAAAGGGAATATTTTCTTTCATTAAATTAGCTACATCAAATAATATATTATCAAAAATCCATTCACATGATGCTTTTAAAAGCTCGTTTTTAGATGGAAAATACTCATATATAGTTGATTTGCCTATACCCACACGCTTGGCGATTTGCTCCATTTTAGTGCTATCATAACCGTTTTCTGAAAATTCTTTACATGCGGCTTTTAAAATCTCTGAGCGTCTATTTTCTCTTGATTCAGACATTTGCGGTTTCCTCCTCTTGCTCTACTTCAGCAAAAGCAGGTTTGTTTTTATTTTTACGATTTCTAAACCATTGTGAAATACTATCTATAATGGAATAATAAACTGGGGTAAAGAACAGTGTAACAATAGTTGATATTATCATACCTGTTATCATTACAACAGCCATTGGTATCATAAGCTCAGAACTTTCTCCTGTGCCTAATGCCATTGGTATAAGTCCTAAAACAGTTGTCAATGTGGTCATCAAAACTGGTCTTACACGTCTTGGACAAGCGTTTAATATAGCTTCATTTTTGCTTTCTCCTCTGCCTCTGCGTGTGTTTATATAGTCTACAAGTACAATAGATGAGTTTACAACCGTACCTGAAAGCATTATAACACCTATAAATGCTATCATAGAGATTTTTTGACCTGTAAACGGTAAACCAATAAGTGAACCCATTAAACCTACTGGTAAAATCATCATTACCATAATAGGCATTATAAATGATTCAAACTGACTGGCAAGTACAAAGTAAATCAGCACAAGTCCAACAATAAGAGCCTTACCAAGGGTTATAAATGATTCGGTCATTGCCTCCATCTCGCCACCAGATTCTATGGTTATACCGCTTGGAAGTTCAAAATTATCAAGTATAGCATTTATATTTTCATTCATAGTAATAATGTCATCTGAACGACTATCACCACTTATTGTAATTGTTCGGCTTTGATTTTGTCTTACTATATTTTGAGGTGCAAGCACTACATCTACATTTGCAACCAAGCTAAGTGGAACTGTACCGCCTGATTGTGTAGGTATTGAAACTGCTTTAAGTGCATCAAGGCTTTTAGCAGAGGTAACATCACCCTTAACACTTACATTTATCTCATCGCCCGATATTTTGAGCTGTGTAGCTGTTGAACCTGCAAGTTCACTTCTTACCGCTTGACCTACTGATGAAGCGGTTAGCCCATATCTTACAGCACTGGTTGGTTTTAATGTGACTTCTACCTGTGGTACTTCATCACCCGCTGAAGATGAAACATTGGTTGCATCTGGGATTTTTGATAGTTCATCTACAAGTTTATCACCAGTTTCAGTTAAAAGTTCATAGTCATCACCACGGAGAGTTACCGAAATAGCATCACCACTCATTGCAGACATATCCATTGTACCTGATGATGATATTGAAATTTTACAGCCTGCTATATCTGCCACATCATCTCTAAGCTTATTCATTATTTCCCAAACATCTCTATCTCTATCAGATTTAGAACCTATATCTATACTCATAGTTGTATCTTCTTCTGATGTGTAAGATAGTGTTTTAAGCTCTGGTATTGTTTTTATTGCTATATCTGCTACTCTATCAGCAATGCTTGCGGAGTCCTCAAGTTCTGAACCCACAGGCATATCAATAGTAACAGAAATTCCGCCCTCATCAACTGCTGGTATCATTTCAAAGCCTGCAATCGCAATAGATAAACTAAATACCAAAATCATTGCAATAGATGTAATAACACCTATTTTTCTATGTGTTATAAACAAATTAAGAAGACCTTTATATTTACGCATAAGTGGTCTATCTGCTATATCTCCACCTTTATTTATAAGTCTTCTGCCTTCTTTACTTCTATCAAGTAGAAGATAACACATAAGCGGCACAAGGGTTAAAGCAATAAACAGTGATGCAAGAAGTAGCGATGAAATTGTAATAGAGAATTCTCTAAACATCATGCCTGCGACACCGCTAGAAAGTCCAATAGGTAGGAATACAGCAACTGTTGTAAGTGTACCCGCTGAAATTGAAAGTGCAACCTCGCCTGTACCTTTTATACATGAATCCAGTCTGCTATATCCATCAGAGCGATATCTAAAGATATTTTCAAGTACAACAATAGAGTTATCTACTATCATACCAACACCCATTGCAAGACCGCCTAAACTCATCATATTAACCGTTATATCCATAACTATCATAACTAGAAATACAGATATAATACATACAGGCATGGATATGGATATAACCGCAGTCGCACCTATATCACGTAAAAATACAAACAATACAATAGCGGCAAGGATTACACCAAGTAAAATATTTTGCACAACAGAATCAACCGAAAGATTTATATATTCTGATTGGTCTGTGAGCAATGTTGTTTCTAAAGTAGGATTTTCAGAAGTGAATTTTTCAAGTTGTTCTTTTACCTTTTCGGCTACCTGTACAGTGTTTACATCTGATTGTTGCTGAACAGTTAAAGTTACACAAGGTTCACCGTCTATTTTGGAAATCTGTTCTTGTTTAGTAGGTTGCATAGATACATCGGCAATATCGCCTAAACGCACAGAGCCACCTGTTGGTAGTGGTAAAAGCATATTTGCTATATCATCAACCGAATTAAATTCACCTGTTGTTCTTACTGATAATGTCTGTGAGCCATTTTGTACATCACCTGCTGGAATTGCTATATTCTCAGCGGCAAGCATTTGTGAAATATAAGAAATACTAAGCCCATAACCATTCATTTTATCAGCATATGTATATATTGCAACCTCATTATCATAACCACCAGATATAGTTATAGAAGCTACACCGTCTATTCTTTCAAGAGCAGGTGAAAGGTCATCTTCTGCTATTTGCTGAAGCTGTGAAAGGCTTGCACCTCTAAGCCCTATTTCAACTATTGGCAATGAATTGATATTCATTTTCATTACCATTGGTGTAGAAGAATCTTCAGGCAACATTGCACTTGCTTGGTCTATTTTATCTCTAACATCAACAAGAGCTTCGTTCATATTTGTTCCATCAGCAAATGTCACCATAACTGTACTGACATTTTCGCTTGATTGAGATTGTAAAGTGTCCATGCCTGCAACACTTGCACAAGCAGACTCAATA
This sequence comes from uncultured Butyricicoccus sp., assembly GCA_944384745.1. Classification (GTDB taxonomy): domain Bacteria; phylum Bacillota; class Clostridia; order Oscillospirales; family Butyricicoccaceae; genus Butyricicoccus_B. The sequence goes on along the minus strand of CALWUO010000002.1, from coordinate 13,451 downwards.
GGTTTTGTAATTAGATTTTCAACTTCTTGAGGACCTGCACCTGTATATGTTGTCATAATAACCGCCATTGGAAGTTCAATGTCTGGCATTAGTGCAAGTGGAAGTGAGGAAAAACCTAATATACCGAAAATTACTATCATTATATATGCCATGATAGTTGTAACTTTATGTTTTATACAAAAATCTGCAAATTTCATTCAGCACTATCCTCTCCATTTACAATGCGTACATCTGCACCATCAGAAAGATAGCTTTGACCTTTAGTAACCAAAGTTTCACCGCCTGCAAGTCCTTCTGTAATTTCGGTTACACCATCGCCCACAAGTCCTGTGCTTATCAAAATTTTCTTAGCTTTATTATCAGCAATAGTAAATACATATTTTTCTTCGCCATCAGTTAAAATACACTCGGTTGGAATTTGTATTGTACTTTCTTTTTTATCGGTATAAAGCACAACATCTGCAAATGCTCCAACTGGTAAATTTAAATCAGCAGGCAAATAAAGTGTTATTTCATATAGATTTGTTTGTGCATCAGCCGTTTCTGATATACTTCTTACTGTGCAAGCCATAGGGTCACTTGATACAGAACTAATGGTTACATCAGCCACATCACCAACTTGAACACCATTTCTTATATTTTCGCTTGCAAAAACAGAAAGCATAAGTTCATTATTTACCGCTATTGTCATAGAAGGGGAGGACTGTGACGCCATACCACCTACTGAAATATTTAGATTAGAAATTTTACCGTTTACAGGACAAGTGACTGTTCCAAGTGCTACTTGTGCATTTATTTGGTCAATAGATGCCTGTATTTGTGCAAGTGAAGCTTGCTGTGAAGCCTTAGCTTGTTCAACCGCTGTTTGTGCTTGTTGAAGTCCAGATTGTGCTTGTTGAACTCCTTGTTCAGCTTGTGTTACTTGTTGGCTAGATGCTGCACCAACCGCAAATAATGCATTTATATTATCAAGTGCAGTTTGTGCTTGTGTTACTGCAAGCTCTGCATTTTGTACACCAAGCGATGCAGTATTTATTGCTTGGTCGGTTGCCGCTTTTGTAGCATTATAACTCTGCTGTAATGCTCCTAATGTTGATGTTACAGTTGATGTATCAACAGTAAAAAGCACCTGTCCTTGTGATACTATGTCTCCATCACTAACATTTAAACTGGTTACTTTGCCCGCTAACATTGGGAAAACCTGCACGGATTCAACAGGTGTTACTTGTCCCGCAATTTTGTTTGATGATGACATTTCACCACTTGAAACAGTTTGAGTTTCAACCGCAGTTGCAGTTTCTGTTTTCTTTTGTTCTGTTTCTTTAGTAGTGCTACATGCACCCAAAAGCACAGCACAAAGCAAAATAACCGCTAAAAATTTATTCTTTTTTTGCATTTTTTATTATTCTCCCGATTAAATTACACCTTTAATTCCCCACTGATAATTGTTATAAGCGGTGAAAAAATCAACCTCTGCTGTTGTTACTGCATCTTTAGCACTTTCAACAGTATCTTTTTCATTTTCATATTCTAATGTTGAAATATTTCCCATATTATATTTAACTTCAACTACTTTGAAATTTTCTTCTGCAAATTCTAAATTTTCTTTTGCTTGCTCAAACAGACGTTGTTTTTCTAAAAGTGTATCATAGAGTGCTTTAAAACTATTTTCGGTTTGTTCCTTTGTTGCTTCAAGGTCTATTTTAGCCGCTTGATATGCATCAGCAGTTGATGTTATATTATCTTCATAATCATTTGAGGCTTTTCTAGCGGTGTCCCATTTTTGCCAAATTGCATAGCTATTATCCATAGCTTGTTCTAAATCCTCATCATAGTTTATATTTTGAAGTCTATAATTGTTCATATAAGGCAAGGTTCTTGCTTCAACATATGTTCCAACTTCATTTCCTAGTGTTAATGACAGGCTTTGTTGTAAAGTTTTTTGTTGTGATTTTAATGTTTCAAGATTGCTTTCAAGTGTTTGACGCTGATTTTCTAGGGTTTTTAAATCCATTTCTGATGCCATACCGATTTCTAGTTGCACTTTCATAACATCAATAGAACGGTCAACAGCCGCAATAGAGCGATTTAAAGTATTTATATTGTTATCTATTGTTACAAGTGTTATATATTGTGTTTCAGCACCAATAACAATCTGGTCAGCAGCATTATCAAGCTGTTTTTTTGTTGCAGTGTATGTATCTTCAATTTGATGTTGTGTATCTTCTTGAGAGTCCTCTAAGCCTGATATAATGCCTTCATTTACTGCAATATTCATTTTTGCTTGTTGGGCAAGCAAAGCCATTGCATTGGCTTGTGCTTCAAGTGCAGCTTTTGTTGTGTCATCTTTAGAGTTTTCAGCCGCTTTAAAGAGTTCATCAGCTGAGGTTTGATAACTTGCGGCTTGTTGAGATAAAGATGCGTTTTGAATTTCATATGATGCTATTTGGTCTTTAAACTGTGCTGATGTGTCAGTTCCAAGCACACTGGCAAGTGTTTTTTTAAAGCTTTTTATGCTTTCATTGTTTTCTCTCACCAATCTATCAATAGAAGCAAAATAAACATAATTGGTTCTATCGCCAGATAGTGAAATATTTTCTTTATTAAGTGATGTTTGTAATGATATAAGACTTGTACTTACAACAATATCATTTGTTTGTTTTGGTGTTAAAGCATTTGCAGATAAACCTGAAAGCATTACACCAGATAACAAAATAGCTGATATATTTTTTTTATACATAGCGTCCTCCAATCTTAAATATATATTTCCGACCGACTGGTCGGTCAGCATACGTTTCTATTATAAATTGCTATGCTTTTAGTGTCAACAATATAACTAAACCAAAAAATAACTCCCTGAAAAAATCAGGAAGTTAAAAACAATGCTTTTATAGCATCTAAGTTGTTTATTGCGGTTTGATAACCAAGTTCATAGCTATCTCTTAAAACATTTACATCGCTTTCAAATGACTTTAATTTATGCGATGGCTGTAAAATAACCGTGTCATTTGGTTTGCGTTTTTTTAGTTCTTTGCATAGTGCTATGGTTTCATTATACATTTTAGCTCTATTTAACATTGTTTTAGCTAAATTAGGATATTTATAGCTTATCTTTTTAGCGGCTGCCAGTGTTGTTAAAGAGGTCTTTTTTAAATATCCATCTGGTCTTGTTAAAACTATAAGATGTTTTGTATTGCCATCTTTTAGTGATTTTTTTATAGGAATAGAGTCAGAAAGACCACCATCATAATATACATTTCCATTAAGCTTAATTTCTGGGAAATAATAAGGTATTGCACAAGTTGCTCTAAGCATTGTGCATTGTTCATCTAAATCTTTTCCGTTTAAATACTCAATTTGTCCAGTTTTTGCATTGGTTACACCTACTAAAACTGTGCCATTATATTTTTTAAATGTTTCCCAATCAAATGGTGAAAGTTTGTTTGGAACTTCATTAAACACAAAGTCAAGACCAAACATTGATTTACATATCTTATAATTTTTAAGTGATAAATATCTTTTATCATTGCGATATTTAAGAAAAACTCCTAAATTTCTACCTCTTTGTTTGGATAAATAAGAAAACGAATAGGTTATTCCCGCTGACACCCCAGATACATAATCAAACATTAAATCATGGTCAAGCAGTGCATCTAATACACCACAAGTAAAGATAGGACGCATTGTTCCGCCCTCTAAAATTAGTGCTGGCATACTTTCTCCTGTTCTGCGGCTGGTGCAAAGTCTATTTGACCAGAAATTCGGTCGGCTCTTATTAAACGAACTCTCATAGGTGTACCCATAGTGAGTTTTACTCCGTTTTTGCCTATAAGTTGCATTTTTTCTTCATCATATTCATAATATCCTGATAAAGTTTCTATTCTAACCAGACCTTCTGCACTATTTTGAAGTGTTACAAATACGCCAAATGATTGAACACCTGAAATTTCCGCATCAAAAACTTCACCCAGAAATTGTTCCATATAAGCAGCAATGTAAAGTCTATCTATTGTTCTTTCTGCATTGTCTGCGGCAAGCTCTCTTGTAGTAGACTGAGAAGCGGCATTTTCTACTGCCATTATATCATTAGCTGTAAAAGTATCATTTTCTAATGCTCTTGTAAGCATTCTATGCGTTATTAAATCTGGATAACGTCTGATAGGGGAGGTGAAATGCAAATAATATTTAGCTTGTAAACCGTAATGCCCTAAATTTTCGTCACAATATCTTGCACGAGCAAGCGAGCGTAAAAGTAAAGTCGGAAGTGCTTTTTGTCTTGGGTCATTTTTAACCGCATCAAGCACAATTTGGAATTGATGTGTGTCATTAGGTTTTGACGCATCTATTTTATGACCAAATGGTCTAGCAAACTGTGCGAAAACTCTTAATTTTTGCGGGTCTGGGTTTTCATGCACACGGTAAACAGTAGGATAATTATTATTTTCCATATATTCTGCAACCGTTTCATTTGCTATAAGCATAAATTCTTCTATCATGCGTTCTGCTTGTTCTCTTTCTCTATAAGACAAGCTAACAGGTTCGCCCGTTTCATCGGTTAAAATCTCTGGCTCTGGAATATCAAGTTCTAATGCTCCTCTTGTAATTCGTTTTTTATGCAGTGTACCTGATAAAATAGCCATCTCTTTTATATTATCAACTAAAAATGAATACTTTTCACAAAGCTCTTTATCATCATTTAAAATTAAGTTGACATTGTGATAGGTCATTCTTGCTTTTGAACAAATAACCGATTTATAAAAATGTGATTTTACTTTTTTTCCATTTGGCTGAAGTTCCATAAAAACAGAAAATGCAAGTCTATCTTCATTAGGTCTAAGCGAACAAAGTCCAGCAGATAATTCAAATGGCAACATTGGCACTACATGACATGGATAATAAACTGATGTTCCTCTATAAAACGCTTCATTGTCAAGTTCACTTCCTGCGGTTACATAATGTGATACATCAGCAATATGAACACCTAATAAGAGATTACCGTTTTTCAATTTGTCAAGTGATACTGCATCGTCAAAATCTTGTGCATCATCACCATCTATTGTAAAAATAAGCTTATCTCTTAAATCTTTTCTGCCATTTACTGAGTTAGGCGGTATTTTATCACCAAAATTTCTAGCCTCTGATAAAACATCATCGGAAAATGGTACTTTAATACCGTTTTCATGCAAAATTGCTGCAATAGAGGCTTGCATAGCTCCGTTTTTGCCAAAAACCTCGGTCACACTCGCTTGTGGTAAAACTCGTCTATCACCATAAAACATTATTTTTGCGGCTACACTATCGCCAACTTGTGCTGTTGACATATGGGCTTTTGGTATAAGCATTGTAGGATATTTATTTGAGTTTGGCACAAGTATAAATGATTTACGCTGTTTTCTTATGCTTCCTATAACTTCGGTTGTAGCACGATTTAAAATCTTTATAATTTCGCCCTCTTGACCTTTTTTACCCTTGAATGAGCGTATATTGGTGAGCTTTACAAGCACGTGGTCACCGTGCCATGCTCCACATGATGCCCCAGCTGGAATATATATATCTTTTTCATCATCTTTTTTTTCATCTGGCTCTACAAAAGCAAATCCTCTTGAGGTAGAAAGAAATGTTCCTGATATACAACCAAAATGTGATGAAAGAGCATATCTGTTTTTTTTATTTTTAACTATTTCACCATTGGCTATAAGTTCATTAAGTGCAGAAATAAGTTCTTTTTTACTTTCTTCAGGAAAAAATTTTCTTAGTTCATCAATTTTTAATGGTCTTTTAAGCAGTTTTAATATTTTGTTTTTATTCATAAAAATCGCCTCCTTCTTATGAATATAATTAACATTTAATATATTTATATTATACGCTCTTACTATCATATTTAAAAGTAAATAAAAATCCTAAAAAATAAAATTTAAAAAATTTTTAAAAAGCTGTTGACAAATATCGCTTTTTGAAGTATTATAAATAAGCACTTTGCAAATGGCCCAGTAGCTCAGTCGGTTAGAGCGCTAGCCTGTCACGCTAGAGGTCGTGGGTTCGAGCCCCATCTGGGTCGCCATTTTCAATTTGCCTCTGTAGCTCAGTCGGTAGAGCAGGGGACTGAAAATCCCCGTGTCGGTGGTTCGATTCCGCCCGGAGGCACCATATTTGCGGATGTAGCTCATCTGGTAGAGCGCCACCTTGCCAAGGTGGAGGTAGCGAGTTCGAGCCTCGTCATCCGCTCCATCTAAAGGGACACTGTCAATAGACGGTGTCTTTTTTTTGTGTTATCATATCTCTATAAATCATTCTCCCATATGATAAGGAGTAAATATTATGAATATTTTTATAGGTCGTGGCGGTAGTGGCAAAACTGAGGCTATTTTGCGTAATATTGCCGCTAAAGCTGAAAAAAATCAAGGTAAACAACTTATACTTGTACCTGAGCTTTATTCCCATACATATGAACGCAGACTAGCTGAGGCAACAGACAACAAAGGCGGAAGAACTGCTGAAGTTATAAGCTTTACCAGACTGACAGGTCGTGTTTTTGCTGAAATGGGCGGTCTTGCTGATAAATCACTAACTCCTGCTGGCAGACTTCTAACTATTACAGAAGCTGCAAGAAAAGTTGATGCTGGTTTAAAACTCTATCGTGGGCTTTATCAAAAACCAGCTATATTAAATGAATTTTTAGAACTTTTTGATGAGTGTAAAACATGTTGTGTAAAACCAGAACACACTTTCGATGTGGCAGAAAAACTAAAAGAAACTTCTCCCGCTTTGTCAGAAAAATTGATAGATTTATCTCAGGTTTATACCGCTTATGAAAAACTTTGTGATGAAAGCTTGCCTGACCCTAGAGATATGTTAACCCGTATGGCTGAACTTTTGCCAAGCTGTAAACTGCTTGATGGTGTAGAACTTTTTATAGATGCGTTCCAGTCATTTACACCTCAAGAAATGCGTATAATCGAAATATTTGTAAAACGCAAAATGGAAATAACTATTGCTTTGACTTTTGATGAAAAAGATAAATCTATTTTTGTTTCTTCAGCTCATACTTTTAAACTGCTTAAAAGAATGGCTCAAAGAAACGGTCAAAAAGTCGAAATTTTAAATTTTGGAGATTGCAAAATACCTAAACCACATGATTTGGATTTGCTTGAAAAACAGGCTCTTTTGCCTGTGGGTGAACCTGAACAATCAGACGGTCAAAGTGTTAAGCATTATTATGCTGCAAACCCTTTTGCAGAGTGTGAATATGCAATGGCTTTTATACGTAAAACCATGCAAACTAAAAATGCAAAATGGCGTGATTTTGCTATTGTGTCACGTGATGGTACAAGTTATGAAGCGGCACTAAATATGACAGCGGCTCGTTATGATGTGCCGATTTTTTATAGTAATAAAACAGATTTGCTTGCTCGTCCTCCTCTTGCACTTCTTACAACCGCTTTAAGAGTTATAACAAACGGTTTTAAAACTGAAGATGTTATTGCTTGCCTTAAAACAGGACTTTGTAATTTATCACCAGATGAAATTGATGTTTTAGAAAATTATGCAATTTGTTGGCGTATAAAAGGCAATATGTGGATTAAGCCTTTTACTTATCACCCTGATGGTTATGGTCAAAGCTTAGATGATGAGGCTAATGAAAAACTGCAAAACATAGAAAATATAAGAAAAACAATGATTAAGCCTTTTGAAAGTTTAGAAAATTCACTTAAAAACGCTAAAACTATAACTGAACATATACAGGCTTTATATGATTTTCTTGTTATGATGCAAACTCCAGAGCGTATGACTGAAAGAGCTGATTTTTATGAAAACAATGGTGATTTACAGCTTGCTGATGAATACCGTCAGCTTTGGGAAATAATTATTCAAGCAATGGAAGAAATGGTTTGGATTTGTGGCAATTCTGAAACAAATAGTCAACGTTTCGCTGAACTTTTCTCCCTTGTTTTAGGGCAATATGATGTTAGTTCCATTCCTGTTTCTTTGGATAGAGTTACATGTGGTGCAATAGATAGAGTTTGTGGTGCTAAACGTTACCCATATCTGATTGTATTGGGTGTTAATGACGGTGTTCTTCCAAGTGCTCCTAAAACTGGTGGTGTTCTAAGCGACCATGAGCGTATGTTGCTTGAATGCGAAGAATTAAACCTTTCAGCTAGTGCAACAGAACGTATGCTTATGGAACAAGAAATTATGTATAGATTTCTATCATGTGCTACTAAACAAATGCTTTTATGTTGCCATACATCAACCTCAGATGGTAAAGAAATAAGACCATCTTACTTACTTGGTGCAATAGAAAATAAATTATTAAACATGCCAATAGAACAGGGTGAAAATGCACTTGAAAACGCAAGACTTTGTGCAAAGCGTCCAGCGTTTGAACTTGGTTGTGCAACCCTTTCTGGTTTGGATACTCCAGCCGCTTTAACAGCTTATAATTATTTTAAAGATGATATTGCTAAAATCAAAAAGACTAACAACAGAAAAATTGCAAGCATTGACACTATAAATGCTCTTTATGGGAAAATTCCAAGTCTTACCGCCTCTCGTGTTGATTTATTTAATACTTGCAGATTTGCTTTCTTTATGCGACATGGCTTAAAAGCTAAACCAAGAAAAAAAGCGGAATTTGCTGCACCTCAAACAGGTACTTTTATACACTATGTGCTTGAAAACACTTTAAATGAAATATCCAAACAGTTTGGTAGTGTTAAAAATATAAAAGATGAAAATAAAATAAACCAAATAATGCATGAATGTATAGAAAACTATATAAAAGAATATTTGGGCGGAAATTTGGAAAAACAAACAGCTAGATTTAAATATCTTTTCCGCAGACTTATAAAAACTATGGAGCAAATTCTTAAAGATGTATTAGATGAACTTAAAGTTTCTGATTTTATGCCAATAGATTATGAACTTAAGTTCGGTTTCAATGGAGATTTACCAGAAATTAAATGTCATGATGATGAAAATGCTGTTACACTCTCTGGTACGGCTGATAGAGTGGACGGCTATATTAAAAATGGTAAACTCAATATAAGAGTTATGGACTACAAAAGTGGAACAAAATCATTTTCTCTTAATGATATTTGGAATGGTCTTAATCTGCAAATGATACTTTATCTTTATGCTATACAGCAAAACGGTTTAGAACATTATAAAAATAAATTAAATCAGGATATAAAAGAAATAAATCCCGCTGGTGTTTTATATATTCCAACTAAAGAACAACTGTTAGACCTTGACCAAAATCAACCAGATGATGTTATAAAAACTCTTAGAGAGAAAGCACTTAAAAGAAGCGGACTTGTTTGTGATGATATATCTATATTAGAGGCTATGGAAAATGGTATTGAGGATAAAAGTAAATTCTTACCTGTGAAATTTAAAACCCCTAAGCCAACTAAGAAAAATCCAGAGCCTAAACCAGAACTTGCTATAACTTCAGCTATTGCAAGTCTTGAAAAATTTGGAAAACTCGCAAGATTTGCTCAGGATAAACTTCTTGAAATGGCAAGGGAAATGAAAACGGGTGATATTCCTGCCGCCCCTTGTAAACAAGGTCAATCAGTTAGATGTGATTACTGTGAATATAAGTCGGCTTGTAAGTTTGACGAAAGTTTAGGCGATTATATAAGAGCTTTGGACAATATAAAAGATGATGAATTTTGGAATAAAATTGGAGGTGATGAGTAAATGCCAAACTGGACTGATGAACAGCTTAATGCAATAGATGAAAATAAAGGGGCTTTGCTTGTATCTGCGGCTGCTGGTTCGGGCAAAACCGCTGTTTTAGTAGAGCGTGTAATAAGGCGTTTAACCGATAAATTAAACCCAACAGATATTGATAGATTTTTACTTGTGACATATACAAATGCGGCAGCGTCAGAAATGCGTAGTAAAATCGCTTTAGCTATGACAAAAAAATTAGCTCTTGAGCCTAATGACACCAGACTTCGCAGACAACTTATGTTAATTCACAAAGCTCAGATAACAACTGTACATTCTTTTTGTCTTAATATAATTCGTGAACAATGTTCTTTTATAGGTTTAAATCCAGATTTCCGTATAGCTGATGAGGGTGAAGTAGCTGAAATAAAACAGGAAGCCATTGAAATTGCACTTGAAAACGGTTATGAAAGCGGTGATAAAGGTTTTCTTTTATTAAGTGATTTGCTTTCGGTTGGTCGTGATGACAAACGTCTTAGTGATGTTGTTTTAGAAATATTTGATAAAATTCAAAGCCACGCAGACCCTGACGAGTTTTTATCTCAAGTAGCAGATATGTTTATAAAAGAAAATGGTGCAGATATTCATAAAGCTATATTGCTTGAAGAAGCTAAAAATGCCGCTCAGTATGGTTTAGAATGTATTAAAATAGCTCTTTCAGAACTTGAAACTGAACCAGATTTACAAAATGCTTATCAAGAGGCGTTAACACAAGATTTAAATAACGCTACAACTCTTATAAATGCTATAAATACAGGTTGGGAAAATGCTATAAATACAGTAAATCAAATAAAACATGCAAGACTTGGAGCTATAAGAGGTTATGAAGATAAGGATTTTCAGGATTATATAAAAAATCTGCGTGATGAGTGGAAAACCAATCTTGAAAAGATAAAATCTCGTCTTATTTGTCAAAACAATGAAGAACATAAAAAATCTGCACAGCTAATCAATCCTGCAATGAAAGCGTTAATTTATACTGTTAGACAATTTGCTGATATTTTTGCACAGGAAAAACTTAAAAGAAACGCTGTGGATTTTAATGACCTTGAACATTTTGCTGTAAAACTACTTGTCAAAGATGGTAAGCCTACACCTTTAGCACATGAAATTGCAAGCGGTTTTGATGAAATTATGGTCGACGAATATCAAGATAGTAACTCCGTTCAAGAAACTATTTTTAATGCTGTAAGTCAAAATGGTCAAAATCTTTTCTTTGTTGGCGATGTAAAACAAAGTATTTATGGTTTTAGATTGGCTAACCCTTATATATTCCTTGAAAAATATCAATCTTGGGACGACAAAGAAAATGCAAAAGATGGTAAACCAAGAAAATTAAATTTAACTCGTAATTTCCGTTCACGTGAACAGGTATTAGAAGCAACTAACTATATTTTTAAAAATATAATGCGAAAAGCTTTGGGCGATTTGGATTATACTGAAAAAGAGGCACTTTATACTGGTGCTGATTATCCTAACCCAGAAGATGAGCGTTATAAAACTGAAGTCATTCTTTTGGATACACAAAACACAGATGATGATGCACCAGAAAAAACTATGCTTGAAGCCCAAATGGTTGCAAAACGCATTAAAAAATTACTTGATGATAAATTCCCTATATATGATAGAGATAGAAATATTACAAGAGACATTATGGCTGGTGATATTGTAATATTATTACGCTCTATAAATAGAAAAGCATTTATTTTTAGAAAGGCTCTTGAACAGATTGGTTTATCTGCTGAAACCGATGAAACATCTGGTTTACTCTCATCAAGTGAGGTTAGTTCTATCATATCTATTTTACATATTATAGATAATCCTAGACAAGATGTTGAACTTATAGGTGCACTTCGTTCACCGCTAATTGGATTTAATGAACAAGAATTAGCAGATATGAGGGTTTTGGATAAAAAAGAAGAATTTTATGAACTGATTAAAAATTCAGCCGAGCAAGGAAATCAAAAAGCAATAGATTTTTTAAGTATGCTTGATAATTGGCGAAAAATATCAGCCGATTTGCCTGTTTGTACCTTAATACAAAAAATATTTGAACAAACAAATGCTATAGGGGTTTTTGGTGCTATGCCTAATGGTAAACAGCGTCAACAAAATTTACTCGCTTTCTTTGAACGTGCAAGAATATTTGAAAAAAATTCTACTCAAGGTTTGTTTAGATTTACTTCTATGCTTCGTGGTATGGCAGAACGTGGAGAGGATTGGCAAGCCGTTCAAGTAAAGGGGGGCGGTGCAGTAAAAATTATGTCTATCCATAAATCAAAAGGTTTGGAATTTCCTGTCGTTATTGTTGCTGATTGTGCAAAAAAATTCAATGAGCAAGACCTAAAAGCACCTATATTAGTACACCCAGAATTAGGTCTTGGTCCAAAATGCAGAGATATTCAAAGAATGGTGCAATATCCGACTATTTGGCGTCAAGCTATAACTGTAAGGGCAAGGCGTGAGGCGGTAAGTGAAGAATTAAGAGTTTTATATGTAGCCTTAACCCGTGCAAAAGAAAAACTAATTATAACCGCATCTAGTGCTAGGCTTATAAATGAAATAAAAAAGCTTTCAGTTATTTCTCAAATGTCACCTATTCCAACCTATCCACTCACTAATATGAATTCTTATTTGCCTTGGATTTTACTTCCACTACTTAAACACCCTAAAGCAGATAATCTAAGAGAGCAAACAGGGACATGTTCTATTGATGTAAATGCACCTGATGTATTTGATATTAAAATAGTAAAACCACAAGTATTTGATAAAACAAATCAAGTTGTCTCATTTGAAAATTTGACATATGAAAATATTAAGCTTGATTTTGCTTTACCAGAAAAATCTGATGCTTTAAAAGATATTCCTGCAAAACTTACTGCAACAGGATTAAAAGAGGGCTTTAAAGCCTATGAAACTTCAGAAGATACAACTGCTATTAGACCAAATAAAAATTTACGTCAGCCAGATTTCACACAAAAACTTAGAGGACTTACTCCAACTGAAAAAGGTACTGCTCATCATTTATTTATGCAATTTTGTGATTTTAAAGAGTGTGAAAAACCAAATGGAGTAAAAAATGAACTAATGCGTTTGCGTGATATGCATATTTTATCTAATGAACAAGCTAATGCCATTAAAATAGAACGTATAGAGAATTTCTTTAAGTCAAAGTTATATACTCAAGAGTTTACAAATTCTATTGTAAAACGTGAATTTAAATTTTCTGTTGTTTTGCCTGCTAGTGATTATTATCCTCAGCTTGTAGATTTTAGTAATGAAAAAGTTTTACTTCAAGGTGTTATAGATTGTTTGCTTGAAACTGACGAAGGATTTACAGTTATTGATTTTAAAACCGATAGGGTTAGAGGTAGCATGACTTTAAAACGTGCAGAAGAATACAAACCTCAACTTTTGGCTTATGCTCAGGCAGTTGAACAAGTTTTCAGAAAGAAAGTTAAAAAAACTGTGTTGTATTTTTTGAATGATGGTCAAACAGTTGAAACTATAATTTAATATTAAAATCGGTTGGTTTAAATACTGACCGATTTTTTTGTATATAACTCTAAAATATGGGTAAAATAAAATCGTTAGAAAAATATTTAAAAAAGTGTTGACAAAAGAAGAATAATGTCATATACTAATCAAGCTGTCTGATGAGGACAGTAAATCAAAAGAAAAAACTTGAAAAACCTGAAAAAAGGTATTGACAA
>CALWUO010000001.1 GCA_944384745.1 uncultured Butyricicoccus sp. | reverse complement strand
AAATGATGTTCTATTGCCTGTAAAATACGCTCACAAGCGTGACCATCACCATAAGGATTTACTGCATGAGCCATTTTCTCATAAGCTGATTTATCATCAAATAGTTCACATGCAAGTTTATAAATATTTTCTTTGTTTATGCCTGCAAGTTTAACAGTTCCCGCTTCAACTGCTTCTGGTCGTTCGGTTTCCTTTCTTAAAACTAAAACAGGTTTACCAAGACTAGGTGCTTCTTCCTGAAGTCCACCTGAATCTGTCATAATCATATAACAGCGTGACATTAAATTATGCATTTCATCAACAGAAAGAGGCTCAATAAGATGTATTCTTTTATGACCACCTAGAATTTTTTGCGATGTTTCACGAACATACGGGCTTAAATGCACAGGATATACAAAATGTACATCAGTATATTTATTTGCTAATTCTAAGATTGCATTATAAATATTTTCCATTGGCTCGCCATAGTTTTCCCTACGATGGGCAGTTACAAGCACAACTCTATTATTTTCAAAATCCAGTTTATTTAAATTTTCATCTTTAAATTTGTAATCTGGCTTTACAGTCATATGAATAGCGTCAACAACAGTATTACCACAAATATAAACACCATCACATATATTTTCACGTTTTAAATTTTCGCTATTTCTTGGAGTTGGTGCAAAATGAAGTTCTGCAATTTGACCAATAAGTTTTCTATTCATTTCCTCTGGAAATGGTGAATATTTATCAAATGTACGCAAACCAGCCTCAACATGACCTACTGGAATTTGATGATAAAACGCACTTAAAGCACCAGCAAAAGCGGTTGAAGTATCTCCATGTACTAAAACAATATCAGGTTTAGCAGTATTTAAAACTTCATCTAAGCCATGCAAAGATTTTTCCATTATAGTTGATAGTGTCTGTTTTGGCTGCATAATATCAAGGTCATAATCTGGCTTTATATTAAAAATTTCAAGCACTTGGTCAAGCATTTGACGATGTTGTGCAGTAACGCAAACTATTGACTCCATATTTTCATTTTTTTCAACTGCATGAACAAGTGGAGCCATTTTAATTGCCTCTGGTCTTGTACCAAAAACAGTCATTACCTTAATTTTACTCATCTTGAGTTTCCTCCTGCTCTTTATCAGAGTCATTTAAAGCTTTTTCTATATTTTGACGTGATTCTTTTCTTCTGTTTACAATTATCCAGCCACCTACTGCAATAGCTAAAATAACAGCTAAAATTAGTAACATAGCCTTAGCCTCACCGCTTGTTGTAAGTACAACGGCTGCAAGTCCAAGAGTACCGCTTATTGCATATAAAATTGCAACTGCTTGTTTTACATTAAAGCCCATATCAACCAGACGATGATGTACATGACCTCTGTCTGGACTCATAGGGCTTCTCCCCTCAAGCACTCTGCGAGTAATTGCAGATGCCGTGTCAAAAATAGGAAGTCCAAGAATAAGAAGTGGAACTGCAAAAGATACAACGGCATAAAATTTAAAAAATCCACTAATTGACATAGTAGCAAGCATATAACCTAAAAAAGTTGAACCTGTATCACCCATAAAAATCTCAGCTGGATTAAAGTTATAAGGAATAAAACCTAAACAAGCACCTGTAAGACAAGCCATAGTTACAGCCACACTAAACTCATAATTTAAAAGTGCAACTGCAAGCATAGTAAGAGATGCAATAGATGAAACACCTACTGCAAGGCCATCTAAACCATCAATTAAATTTACAGCATTTGTAATGCCAACAATCCAAATAATAGTTACAGGGATTGAAAATATTCCAAGTGAAAAATAAGGCTCTGCTGACAATGGATTAAGATTTGAGAAAAATGCTATTTTCATACCGCCAATACATACAGGTATTGCTGCGGCTATAATTTGAACGATAAATTTAAATTTTGCACCAAGTGCTAAAACATCGTCAAATATACCTAGCACAACAATTAACATTGCACCTATTAAAATACTGAGCATTTGCACATCAAATTCAAAAAACACAAGCATTGCACCCATAAATCCAATAAATATTGCTAAACCGCCCAGTCTAGGAGTTGGCTTTTTATGCATACGTCTGGCATCTTTAGGGACATCAATAGCACCAATTTTATAAGCAAAACGCTTTACAAATGGTGTAAGTGCATAAGAGAGAATACCAGATAGTATAAATGCACCAACAATCATTCCAATGACTTGATATTCTGACATATTTTAACCTCTCTATTTAACAAATTTGGCATAGAAAATTTTCTATACCAAAAATGCATATTTATCTCTTAACAAAGCCAACCTTGCGATATACCTTATCAAGTGTTTTTCTTGCCATATATGCTGCCTTATTTGCACCATCTTTGTATACGCTCTCCAGATAGTCTTTATTTTTCAATAAATCTTCGGTTTTTTCACGGATTGGACGAAGTAATTCAACTACTGCTTCACCTACTGCTGGTTTAAATTCTCCATATCCTTTGCCTGCAAATTCAGCTTCTACTTCTTCTACACTTTTACCAGTTGCAAGAGAATAAATTGTAATAAGATTTGATACACCCGCTTTATCTTTAGACATAATAATACGGCTGTCAGAGTCAGTAACAGCTCTTTTAAATTTACGCATAATATCTTCTGGTTTATCCATTAACAATATAAAGCCATTTTGATTTTCATCTGATTTGCTCATTTTGCGAGTTGGGTCTGCAAGGCTCATAATTTTAGCACCAGTCTTTGGTATATATGGCTCTGGCATTTTAAATGTATCTGAATACACACCGTTAAAACGCTGTGCAATATTACGAGCAAGTTCTATATGCTGAAGCTGGTCAACGCCTACTGGCACAAGTTCGGTTTGGTATAATAAAATATCTGCTGCCATAAGCACAGGATAATCAAATAAACCTACATTAACATTATCTGCGTGTTTGGAGGATTTATCCTTGAACTGGGTCATTCTTGATGCTTCACCAAACATTGTATAACAATTTAATACCCAGCCAAGTTCTGCATGTGCTGGTACATGGCTTTGTATAAATAATATACTTTTTTCAGGGTCTAAACCACAAGCAATATATTGTGCAAGCACTTCAAGGGTTTGTTTTCTAAGCTGTGCAGGGTCTTGACGCACTGTTATTGCATGCATATCAACCACACAATAAATACAGTTATATTCATCTTGAAGAATTGGAAAATTACGAATTGCACCCAGATAATTACCAAGCGTCAATTTACCTGATGGTTGAACACCAGAAAATATGGTTTTTTTAGCTTCACTCATATATTTTACTTCCTTTTTTTATCTTAATTTGATGTATAGACATACCCATACTTGTTCATTATGATATCATATTTTTATTTATAATGCAACAAACTATACTTCTATTGACATGTTAATATGAATAGCGTTATTATGATTAAAATACAGAAGAAATGAGATTTTGATATGAAACGCTATTTGCTCGCTCTTGACCAAGGCACAACAAGCTCTCGTGCTATACTTTTTGACACCAATCAAAATATAATCGCAACTGCTCAGAGGGAAGTTACACAGATTTTTCCAAAAGAGGGTTGGGTTGAACAAAGCCCAATGGAGATTTATTCCACTCAGTATGCAGTTATGATGGAAGTTATAGCTGCGTCTGATATATCCGCAGATGATATTGCAGGTATAGGCATTGTAAACCAGCGTGAAACAACTATTGTCTGGAATAAACACACGGGTATGCCTGTATATAATGCTATTGTGTGGCAATGCAGACGAACTGCACCCATTGTAAATAATCTTATAGAAAACGGACTTGATGAGCATATAAGAAAAACTACTGGACTTATACCAGATGCCTACTTTTCGGCTACGAAAATAAAATGGATTTTGGACAATGTGCCTGACGCAAGAAAACAAGCAGAAAATGGCGATTTGCTTTTTGGTACAGTTGATAGTTGGCTTGTATGGAAACTTACAAACGGACAAGTTCATGTGACTGATGCTACAAATGCCTCTCGAACCATGCTCTATGATATACATAATATGTGTTGGGATAAAACTTTACTTAATGCTCTTGATATTCCAGATAGTATGCTTCCTAGAGTTTGCCCATCTAGTATGATTTATGGAATGGTGTCCATGCCTAAAGCTGAAATACCTATTGCTGGAATTGCAGGTGACCAACAAGCGGCTTTATTTGGTCAAAGCTGTTTTGATACTGGTGAAGTAAAAAACACTTATGGCACAGGTTGCTTTTTACTTATGAACACAGGTGAAAAAATAATACATAGCACTCATGGACTGCTGACTACCATTGCTATACAGTTAGGCGATAAAGTAAGTTATGCACTTGAGGGTAGTGTATTTGTAGGCGGTGCAGTTATTCAGTGGCTTAGAGATGAACTTAGATTTTTTAGTGAAAGCCGAGATGCAGAATATTATGCCTCTAAAGTCAAGGATACAGGTGGAGTTTATTTAGTTCCCGCTTTTACTGGCCTTGGTGCACCTCATTGGGATATGTACGCTAGAGGCTGTTTAATAGGTCTAACCCGTGGCACAACAAGAGAACATATAATCCGTGCTGCTCAAGAATCTATTGTATATCAGTGTCAAGATTTAATAAAAGCTATGACAAACGAGCTTGAAAAACCACTTGATAAAATAAAAGTTGATGGCGGTGCAAGTAGAGATTCATTTTTAATGCAGTTTCAGGCTGATATTTCAAATTGCGATATTTATCGCCCTGAAATCCGTGAAACCACAGCTTTAGGTGCTGCATACCTTGCAGGGCTTGCGGTTGGCATTTGGAAAAATACCAATGAGCTTAAAGCACTTTGGCAAGTTGACCAAGTGTTTAAACCTAAAATGCAAACTGATACAAGAAAAAAACTGCTTTATGGTTGGGATAAAGCAGTTAGTCGCAGTATGCACTGGGCAGAAAACTAAAAATTTAAGCCACAGTATTAAACTGTGGCTTTTGTGTTTAATAAAGCATCATAGAGTCTCCAAATGAGAAAAATCTATACTCATTATCAACTGCTTGTTTATAGGCATTCATAACTTGTTCACGGGTTGCGAATGCGGAAATAAGCATCATAAGTGTTGACTCTGGCAAATGGAAATTAGTTATAAGATGGTCAACAATTTTAAATTTATATCCTGGATAAATGAAAATATCAGTCCAACCTGATTTTGGCTCAACAAAACCGTTTTCATCAGCTATTGTTTCAAGTGTACGGGTTGCGGTTGTGCCTACTGCCCAGATTTTACCGCCATTTTTACGGGTATCATTTATAGTTTGTGCGGTTTGTTCGTCCATTGTATACCATTCAGAATGCATAATATGGTCGGTTATTTCATCGGCTTTTACTGGTCTGAAAGTGCCCAAACCAACATGTAATGTTACAAATGCAAGTTTTATTCCCTTATCTTCTATTTTCTTTAAAAGCTCTTTTGTAAAATGTAGTCCAGCAGTAGGAGCTGCCGCAGAACCTGGAGTTTTTGAATATACTGTTTGATAACGTTCTGGGTCGTCCAATCTTTCACGAATATATGGAGGAAGTGGCATAGAGCCTAATTTATCGAGAATTTCTAAGAAGATACCATCATACTTAAAACGAATCATTCTATTTCCATCTGTTGGATTTACTGACTCAACGGTAGCTGTTAAAAGTCCATCACCAAATGATAATTTTGTACCCTCTCTTGTTTTTCGCCCTGGACGGGTTAAACATTCCCATAAACCATTGCCATGGTCAGTAAGCAATAAAACCTCGATTGGTGTAGTTCTGCCCTCTGCCTGTCCCATAAGTCTTGCAGGAATAACTCTTGAATTATTCATAACAAGACAATCGCCTGCTTGCATATAATCAATAACATCAGTAAAATGTTTATGTTCTATATCACCGCTTTTACGGTCAAGCACTAAAAGCCTTGAACTATCACGTTTTTCTAACGGGTGTTGTGCTATTAAGTGTTCAGGTAAATCAAAATAAAAATCGCTTTTTTTCATATTTTCTCCTTTATTTATCACATTTGAGATATTGTAACACCTGTAAAATAAAATTGAAGTATATCAGTATAAGTAAATCCCATATTTGCCATAGACCTTGCACCATATTGGCTCATGCCTACACTATGTCCCCAGCCTGTGCCAGAAAACACATAACTATCACTAGATATTGTTTTAGTTGTTGCAAGTGAAATTTTTTGTGTTCCAGAACCAGTAAGCACTGTTTTTCCATTTACAGAACCAATATAAGCTTTACTACCATCTGCACCTATGGCATAAAATGAACCATCTGTAACCCCAGAGCCATTAACATAAACTGCATTAGCTGTACTTCCATTAGATGATGAATTATTATTATTTGATGAATTATCACCATTTATTGTATATCTAATACTATTTAATCCAAAAACTGTTCTAACATCATCATTTTCTATAACAACACTTTTTCCTGTTGTATCAGTCACTGTTACCTGATTTACATTATCCATCTCTGTGCGTTTTGTAACCTTAACATCTGCAACTTGACCAATACTATAACCAGCCGATTTTAATTTATCTGCAATTTGTTCTGCTGTGAGTGTAACACTCCATACATTTTTAGATGATGCTGACGCATCTTCATATATATCAACTACACCACGAAGGTATGGTATAGGAGTGCCGCCCCAAACATTTTCATTACTTTCAGTTGCACCGCCTGAAGATGAAAAAAAGTAACCTACTGCAAGTTTTCCATCATACATTAAAATTTGACCTTTTGTCTGGTCTACTGCACTATCCGAATTTACATCGGCTCTTTCTGTGCCGTGATACACCTGACAATTTGTTGTATTGCATACATCAAAGCCATATGATTTATGTTTGTTTAGATTTCCAAGTACAAATGACCTTGCACAAACCGCTTGAGCTTTTAAAGCCTCAATAGGCCAGCTTGCACTCATTTCATAAGGCAAAACACCTTTAATGTAATTTTCGATATTGGCATAATTTATAACTGTAAGTTTGCCTGAGCTTTCAGCATTAAAACCAAATGCACCATAATAATTATATCCATCAAAATTTGTTGTACCCGAAATTGCTTCAGTCGCTACATTTTCACCTGTATAAATACTTTCCCCTGAAGAATTTGTAACATTATATATTCCATTTGCATATGTTATATTAAGTGTTGTTTCATTTGTTGTGGTTGTACTATTAAATGTTAAACCGTTCATAGAGCCAAGTTTAAAACCCGATTGACTTTTAATTGTTGCGACTGCTTTAGCGGTTGAGCCATAAGCCAAACCCACACGGATAATATCTGTATAAGCTGCTGACGCTGATGAACTTAAACAAATGACAATAAATGCAAAAAAACTGCAAAAAATACGCTTCATAGCATAACTCCTTTTACTCACATATTGACAAAATAACTTTATTCCTCTAAAATAATCTTGCAAGCTAAATATTGTATTAGATAGAGGTGCGGTTTTTCATTAGTATTGTTTGGGTAGGGATTCGCAGTCCCGTTAAACCAACGAGAAAGGGTAAATCCGCCGAAGGCGATAACCTGACTGCGAAAGGTTCGCACTGGATTGGTCGGATAATATCTGCTAGTCTGTCACCTTTACCGGTGGAGAGCTATCAAAATGAATGGAATTTATATATCCATTTCATTATAGTATAGATTATACCGGTTTTTCAACCGGTTTTTTTCTTACACAGATAAAATAAGTGTTATAGCCCATTTCTGACTATTCCACTAAATTGAGGAGGATTTTATAAAGATGAAACAGTACAAAGTTGGTATTATCGGTGCTACTGGTATGGTAGGTCAGCGTTTTTCCCTGCTGCTTGAAAATCACCCATGGTTTAATGTGGTTGTTCTTGCTGCAAGTGGTAGAAATAAAGGTAAAACCTATGCTGAGGCTTGTGAAAACAGATGGAAAATGAAAGTTGACATGCCAGAAAAATATCGTGATATGGTGCTTTTTGATGCAACTGCTGATGCAGAACAAATTGCTTCTATGGTTGATTTTGTTTTCTGTGCAGTTGATATGAAAAAAGACGAAATCAAAGCACTTGAAGAACGTTATGCTAAACTTGAGTGTCCTGTATGCTCTAATAACTCAGCTAACCGCATGACACCTGATGTACCAATGATTATCCCAGAAATCAATGCTAATCACACTGATATTATAGCTGCTCAAAAAAAGCGTCTTGGCACAAAGCGTGGTTTTATTGCGGTTAAATCAAACTGTTCCATTCAGTCATATGTTCCAGCATTAACTGCTATTTGGGATTTAGGCGTTGAAGAAGTTGCTGTTTGTACATATCAAGCAATTTCTGGTGCTGGTAAAACCTTTGAAACCATGCCTGAAATCATTGATAATGTAATTCCATACATCGGTGGTGAAGAGGAAAAGAGCGAAAAAGAACCAATGAAAGTTTGGGGACATGTTGCAGGTGACCACATTGAACATGCAACTAGCCCTAAAATCACAGCTCAATGT
Source organism: uncultured Butyricicoccus sp. (assembly GCA_944384745.1). Classification (GTDB taxonomy): domain Bacteria; phylum Bacillota; class Clostridia; order Oscillospirales; family Butyricicoccaceae; genus Butyricicoccus_B. The sequence continues at coordinate 157,668 of CALWUO010000001.1, read as the reverse complement.
CTACGTGTTCCAGTTTCTGATGGTCATATGGCGGCTGTATTTATGAAACTGAAAAACAAGGCAAGCAAGGAAGAAATCATTTCCCGTTGGAATAATTTCTCTGGCACAGCTCAGGAAATGAATTTGCCAAGTGCTCCAAAGCATTTCCTCACATATTTCGAGGAAGAAAACCGTCCTCAAAGCCGTCTTGACCGTGATTTAGAAGGCGGCATGGGTGTTTCTATCGGTCGTCTGCGTGAGGATAGCGTGTATGATTATAAATTCGTAAGTCTATCTCATAATACACTGCGTGGTGCTGCTGGCGGTGCAGTGCTAATGGCAGAGCTTTTATGTGCTAAGGGTTACATGGACTAACTTTTTTGGAGGGTTATTTATGAAGAAGCCTATCTTTACAGGTGCTGGTGTTGCAATCGTTACCCCATTTATTGATGATGAAACAGTAAATTACGAGGAATTCGGCAAAATTATTGACCATCAAATTGAGCATGGCACAGACGCTATTATAGTTATGGGTACAACTGGCGAGTCCCCAACATGCCCAGAAGATGAACATGAAGAAATTGTGGATTTCTGCTGTAAACATGTTGCAGGTCGTGTGCCTGTTATCGCTGGTGCGGGTTCTAACGACACTAAAACCGCTATTAAGCTGACTAAAAGTGCTAAAGCAAGCGGTGCTGACGCTGTGCTTTCAGTAACTCCTTATTATAACAAAACCACTCAAGCTGGACTTATTGCACACTTTAATGCTATCGCTGATTGTGAAATTCCAGTTATACTTTACAGCGTTCCAAGTCGCACAGGTGTTAGTTTTACAGCTAATACTTATAAAGAGCTTTCCAAGCACCCATATATAAATGGTGTTAAAGAAGCAAGCGGCAATTTCTCTTTAATCGCTGAAACTATGGCACTTTGTGGCGATGAACTAAATGTTTGGTCTGGCAATGATGACCAGATTGTGCCTTTAATTTCTATGGGCGGCAAGGGTGTAATCTCTGTGCTTTCTAATGTAGCTCCACAAGCTGTTCATGATATTTGCCAATTATGTTTTGATGGCAAGTTTGATAAAGCTGCTAAAATGCAACTTGATTATTTGGAACTTGCTAATTCACTATTCTGTGAAGTAAACCCAATTCCAGTTAAAAAGGCTATGCAGATTTTAGGTTGGAATGTTGGTAAACTCCGTTTACCTCTTGTTGAGCCAACTGAAGAACATACTGCCCGTATACGTGCCGCACTCGGTCAAATGGGTTGCGAAATCTAAAAATAAATAAGATATGAAACGAGTGTCAAAAGGAGATTTATAAAAATGCTGAAAATTGCACTTTCTGGTTGCAATGGTCGAATGGGTCGAGCTATTACTGATATCTGTGAAAAAAAAGAAAACATGAAAATTGTAGCTGGTTTTGATGTTAATACTGCAAAACTTGCTGATTTTCCAGTTTATGCCGACCCAATGGAATACACTGGCGGTGCAGATGTAGTTATTGACTTTTCCAATGTATCTTGCACTGACAATCTGCTAAAATATTGTATTGCAAATAAAACCCCTGTTGTAATCTGTACAACTGGTCATTCCCCTGAACAACTCGCACAAATAGGTGCGGCTGCCACTCAAATTCCTGTTTTCCGCTCAGGAAATATGTCTGTTGGTATTAACCTACTTATGGATTTACTGCGTAAATGTGGTTCTGTTTTGGGTGATGGCTATGATGTTGAAATCATTGAAAAACATCACAATCAAAAGTTAGATGCACCAAGCGGCACAGCCTTAATGCTTGCTGATGCGGTTGCAGAGGCACTGCCATATAAAGCAGAATACACTTATGACCGTCATGAAAGACGTGAAAAACGTCCACATAATGAAATAGGTATTCATGCTGTACGTGGCGGAACAATAGTCGGTGAACATACTGTTATGTTTGCCGGTCGAGATGAAATCATAGAGCTAAAACACACTGCCCTTTCTCGTGAAGTGTTTGCAGTAGGTGCAGTTGATGCGGCTGCTTTTTTAGCAGAGCAGACTAAAGCTGGTCTTTATGATATGAGTCATGTAATCGCTGCAAAGTAAAAAATTTTAAGACCTCGGGATTAAAAAATCTAGTCCCAAGGTCTTTTTTTATAATGTCATCTGTTGTTCTGGTAAATCTTCATCTTTTAATACTGCACCAAGTGCTGGTATATTCTTTGCTTTATAGCGTTCTGGTTCATTTAAATCAGGTGTTAAAGTCGCATTTGTAATTGTATGTTTACCTCTTAATGTCATAACTTGTACACCTTGTGTGGAACGTGTTGATTTTATATCAAGCATACCTGCATTTATTGTTAATGCTCGTATACCCTGTGAAGATGTTCCAAAAATTGTTATCTCTGTTTCATCGTTTACAGGTGCAAAAAATTCAACAACTGGTGATTTATCTGAATATGCACCTGTAAGTCTACGCCTATTTGTTTTAGTTTCAAATGATTCAAGAGAAAATCTTGCAACTTTACCATTTTCAAAAACAATAACCATTGTACTTTTATAATCAATAGGTAAAAATGCAAATATAGGCACTTCTCCCTCGTCCATACCCAACTTTTGAGGTAAATAATCACCAAGTACAGATGCTTTGCTATCCTCAAAATCATAAAGTCTTGCTTTATAGGCTTGTTGCTGATTTGTCATAAAAATAATCTCTTGTTTATTTGTTGCCTCAGTTTGCCAAGCGACTTTATCTCCATCTTTTAACTTATGTTCACTAGACATACGCCATGATGCAGGAGTAATCTTTTTAAAATAACCTTGCTCTGTTAGGAATAACAACACATTATAATCTTCAATATGTTCATCTGCGTCAAATTCCTTGACTTCATCAGCATAAATAATTTTAGAGTGACGTTCAGCAGGATATTTTTTTATAACGTTTTCAAGCTCTTTAATAATAATATTACGCTGTTTTGTTTTGCTTTGCAAAATACCCTCTAACTTTTCAATCTCTTTTTGTAACTCATCAACTTCTTTAGTACGCTTTAAAATATATTCTTTGTTTATATTTCTTAGGCGAATTTCTGCGATATATTCGGCTTGAATTTGGTCAATTTCAAACCCGCTTATAAGATTTGGTACAACATCACTATCAAGTTCAGTATCACGGATAATCTTAATCGCCCTATCTATATCAAGTAAGATTTTTCTAAGACCTAAAAGCAAATGCATTTTATCCTTTTTCTTATTAAGGTCAAAATAAACTTTTCTTCTTATGCTTTCAGTTCTCCAAGCAGTCCATTCTTCAAGTATTCCACCTATTCCCAATACTTTAGGCATACCGCTTATAAGCACATTAAAGTTACATGAACATGAGTCCATAAGAGGGGTTAATTTAAACAGTCTGTCCATAAGTTTATCAGCATCTGTGCCACGTTTTAAATCTATGGCTATTTTTAAACCGCTTAAATCTGTTTCATCACGAATATCTGCAATTTCTCTGATTTTACCGCCCTTAACCAGTTCAGCAATTTTATCAATTATCGCTTCAATAGTTGTTGTATAAGGGATTTCAGTTATTTCAATTATATTTTCTTTTTTAATATAATTCCAACACGCACGAACTTTAAATGAACCTCTACCAGTTTCGTAAATTTTACGCATTTCATTTTCATCAAAAATTATTTCGCCACCTGTTGGGAAATCTGGTGCAGGAAGTGTTGATAAAATATCATGCTCAGGTTTTTTAATATATTCAATAGCGGTTTTACAAACTTCATGCAAGTTAAAACCACAGAAACTAGACGCCATACCTACTGCAATACCAGTATTAGCAGAAACTAAGATATTAGGAAATGTTGTTGGTAGTAAAACTGGCTCTTTCATTTCCCCATCATAATTATCTACAAAATCAACGGCATCAGCATCTATATCTTTAAAAAGCTCTGTGCAAATTGTGTCAAGTTTAGCTTCGGTATAGCGTGAGGCAGCATAAGCCATATCACGTGAATAAACTTTGCCAAAATTGCCCTTTGAGTCAACAAAAGGGGTTAAAAGTGCCTCATTACCACGGGTTAAACGCACCATAGTTTCATAAATAGCTTGGTCACCATGAGGGTTTAACTTCATGGTTTGACCTACTATATTAGCTGACTTTTTACGAGTGCCGTTTAAAAGTCCCATTTTATACATTGTATATAGTAATTTTCTGTGAGAGGGTTTAAAACCATCTATTTCTGGAATAGCACGTGATACAATTACACTCATTGCATAAGGCATATAATTTTTTCTAAGTGTATCTGTAATAGGCTGTACAGTTGGTTCTAATGGTTTTATAATCTCAGAATTTTTTTCAGTTTTTCTTGCCATTAGGCTCTACCTTTCTAAATTATTAAGAAATATCTGCAAATTCTAAATATTCATGTCCATTTTCTGCAATATATTCTTTTCTACCTGCAAGATTATCTCCTAGCAGTAAATCAAACATATCACTTGTGGCTTTTGCTTCTTCCATTTGCACTTTAATTAGTCTACGTGTTGCAGGGTTCATAGTTGTTTCCCACATCATATCCGCTTCATTTTCGCCCAAACCTTTAGAACGTTGAATGGTTATCTTTTTACCGTTCAACTTTTTAAGAATTACAGCTTTTTCTGTTTCATCAAATGCAAAATAACTTTTATCCTTATAAGTTATTTCATAAAGTGGTGATTCAGCGATATAAACATAACCTTTTTCTATAAGTGTAGGGGTTAATCTATAAAGCATAGTTAAAATAAGGGTTCTAATCTGAAAGCCATCAACATCAGCATCAGTACAAATAATAACCTTATTCCATCTAAGGCTATTTAAATCAAATGCTGACATATCTTTTGACGCTTTAGTTTGAACCTCTACACCACAACCCAGCACCTTTAAAAGGTCTGTTATAATATCATTTTTAAATATTTTGCCATAATCGGCTTTTAAACAGTTTAATATTTTACCTCTAACAGGCATTACCGCCTGAAATTCTGCGTCTCTGCCCTGTTTTACTGAACCCAAAGCGGAGTCGCCCTCTACTATATATAATTCTCTACGTTTTGTATCTTTAGTTCTGCAATCAACAAATTTTTGTACTCTATTAGAAACATCTATATTTCCAGATAATTTCTTCTTGATATTAAGTCTTGCCTTTTCGGCTTGCTCACGACTGCGTTTATTTATTAAAATCTGTTCAGCTATTTTATCAGCCTCAGTTTTATTTTCAATAAAATAAACTTCCAAACCCTCTTTTAAAAACTCTATCATAGAGTCTTGAATAAATTTATTAGTAATTGCTTTTTTTGTCTGGTTTTCATAAGAAGTATATGTGGAAAAACAGTTTGTAACCAAAATAAGTGAATCGCTTACATCTTGGAATGAAATTTTGCTTTCATTTTTTTGATATTTGCCAATTTGCTTTATATATGCGTCAATGGCAGAAACAAAAGCTGAACGAACCGCCTTATCAGGTGCACCGCCATACTCAAGCCAAGATGAGTTGTGATAATACTCTGTTTTGCTTATTGCTGATGAAAAACAAAAAGCACAACTTAGTTTAACTTTGTATTCTGGCTTGTCTGCCCTATCTTTACCCTTGCGTTCAGCTTGTAAAAACTGTACTGATGTAAGAGCTTTATCTTCTGATAACTCACTTACATAGTCGATTATACCATTTTCATAACAAAATTCGCTTGTTTCAAATTTACCTCCGTTTTGATTTCTTAAAATAAACTTTAAATGTTTATTTACAACCGCTTGACGTTTTAGTGTATCCTCAAAATAGGATAATGGAATATTTATATCTGTAAAAACCTCAAGGTCTGGAAGCCAACGGATTTTTGTACCTGTTTTTTTGGAGTTTGTTTCTTTTTTTATAAAACCCTCTTTACTATCGGTTTTATTTTCGCCTTTTTCAAAATGCAGGCTATATTCAAAACCATCACGCATTATAGTTACATCCATATATTTAGAGGCGTATTGAGTGGCACAAGTGCCTAAACCATTAAGACCTAGTGAAAACTCATAGTTTTCACCCTCTTGGTTTTTATATTTACCACCTGCGTAAAGCTCGCAGAAGATAAGTTCCCAGTTATAGCATTTTTCATTTTCATTCCATTCTACTGGAATACCACGTCCCATATCAGCAACTTCTATTGAGCCATCAGAATAACGGGTTACTGTAATTTGATTGCCATAACCTTCTCTTGCTTCGTCTATTGAGTTGGATAATATTTCAAAAACTGCATGTTGACAGCCGTCAAGCCCATCAGAGCCAAAAATAACGCCTGGACGTTTGCGGACACGGTCTGCTCCTTTTAGGGCGGATATACTTTCATTGCCATAAGAATTTTTGGCTTTAGTCATATGAATTCTCTCCTGATTTATTTTTAATCAGCTTATATTATAACAACTAATTTATGTAACGTCAAATTTATCTCGTATATCTTATCTTTTTGAAACATATATATAATTATGGAGGTGGGTTGTGATGGACGCGGCACAAGCTTTAATTTATGTATTTTTTATACTTATTGCAATACTTGCACTTAGTGCATTATTTACACCAATAAGACTTGGTTTAAAACTTTTAATAAATTCTATTTTTGGTTTTTTAGGTTTAGTTATAGTTGGTGTATTTGGTGATTTTCTAGGTATTACCATATCAATTAACATATTAACTGTTTTACTTACTGCATTTTTAGGGATTTATGGTTTAATACTTACAATAATTTTAAATATATTTTTCTAAGAAAACAAAAAACGCTCGGAGTAAAATCCGAACGCTTTTGTCTTGGTAAAAAAAGAGTGGTTGTTGCTTTGTCTACGGGTAAAAAATGACAAAACAAAGAGGGGTAAAAAATAGGGGATAAAGGAGTGTTCACCCGAGGAGGGGGAGTCCTCGTTTGAACTATTATTATATTACATTAAGTTTGTGTACAAATTGTGTCATTTTCATGAAAGAAAATTCAAATTTTAATGAACAGAATATAATAAAAAAAAGACGCTGAAGAGATAGTCTCCAGCATCTTTGAATCGACTTAGGCAGTGCCTTATCTGAACTTACGCTTCTTTGCACGTGCAGCCTCAGACTTCTTGCGGCGCTTTACGCTAGGGCTTTCATAATGCTCACGCTTGCGGAGCTCGGAAAGCACACCCGCCTTTGCACAGGAACGCTTAAATCTTCTCAGCGCACTGTCCAAGGATTCATTTTCCTTTACGCGGACTTCCGACATCGTTTTCCCTCCCTCCGCGCGAACCGTTATTCGGACGCTTAAAAGCACGTTCTGCCAAATATAACTAGTATTTTTTTACATAGTTATACCTCTGAACAAAACCGTAAGATTATTATATCTTTTTTTATATTAGTTGTCAAGTTTTTTTATCAATTACTTTACAACAAGATTTACAATTTTGTTTTTTACAACAATTGTCTTAACAATATTTTTTCCTTCGACAGCCTTTTGAACCTTTTCATCAGCTAAAGCGGTGTCAATAGCAAGTTGCTGTTCACAATCAACAGGTAAGTTAATAGTAGCTCTTAATTTGCCATTTACTTGAACTGCAATTTGAACAGAAGATTCTTGAGTTTTGCTCTCATCATATTCTGGCCAAGACTCAAGGGACAGCACAGAAGTTTCACCAAGCATACTCCAAAGCTCTTCGGCAACATGTGGAGCAAATGGGCAAACAAGTTTTAAAAGTGTTTTATATTCTGCTTTATTAATGCCCTTATCATAGAAATCATTGACCATACTCATCATAGCAGCAATAGCAGTATTAGCCTTTAGATTTTCGATATCTTCGCCAACCTTTTTAATGGTCTTGTGCATAAGAACTTCATGCTGTTTAGAATAAGTATCACCATCTTGAACTTTTTCAAACAAATTCCAAACACGTTCAACAAATCTACGACAACCCTTAATTGACTTAGGACTCCAAGGAGCAGCCTTTTCAAAGTCACCGATAAACATTTCATATAAACGCATGGTATCTGCACCATAGGTTTCAACAATTTCATCTGGATTTACTACATTGCCTCTTGATTTAGACATTTTTTCGCCATTTTCGCCTAAAATCATACCATGGCTTGTGCGTTTAGCATAAGGTTCTTTAGTTGGAACTACACCAATATCATAGAGGAACTTATGCCAGAAACGGGAGTAAAGCAAATGTAAAGTTGTATGCTCCATACCGCCATTATACCAATCAACAGGTCCCCAGTATTCCATAGCTTCCCTAGAGGCTAAAGCATTATCATTATGTGGGTCCATATAACGTAGAAAATACCAAGAAGAACCTGCCCACTGTGGCATAGTATCTGTTTCACGTTTAGCTGCACCGCCACAGCATGGACAAGTAGTGTTTACCCAATCGGTCATTTTAGCTAGTGGTGACTCACCGTTTTCAGTTGGCTCATAGGAATCAACATTTGGCAAAGTCAGTGGCAACTGGTCTTCTGGAACTGGAACCCAACCACACTTATCACACCAAACAAGTGGAATAGGCTCACCCCAGTAACGTTGACGAGAGAATACCCAGTCACGCAGTTTATATTGAACCTTAGCATGACCAATTCCCTTTTGCTCTAACCATTCAATCATTGCTGGAATAGCGTCCTTAACAGTCTTACCGTTTAAGAAATCGGAATTTACAAGTATACCTGTTTCGTCCTTAGCAGTGAAAGCCGCCTTTTGAACATCTTCACCACCAGAAACAACTTCAATAATTTCACAGCCGAAAGCTTTAGCAAATTCCCAGTCACGGTCATCATGTGCAGGAACAGCCATAATAGCACCTGTACCATAACCCATTAACACATAGTCAGATACAAAAATAGGGATTTCTTTACCATTTACAGGGTTTATTGCTTTGATACCGTCAAGACATACGCCTGTTTTTTCTTTGTTAAGCTCTGTACGCTCAAAATCGGATTTGCGAGCAGCCTCTTCACGATATGCACGTACTGCATCTATGTTTTTAATTTTATCCGCCCATTTTTCTTCTATCATTGGGTGCTCTGGAGAAATAACCATATATGTTGCACCAAATAGAGTATCTGGACGAGTTGTATAAACTGTTAAAATATCATCAGTAGTTGTTTTAAAATCAACTTCTGCACCAGTAGAACGACCAATCCAGTTTTTCTGCTGAATTTTTACACGTTCAACAAAATCAACATCATCAAGGTCATCAATTAAACGCTGTGCATATTCTGTGATTTTAAGCATCCATTGGCTTTTAGTCTTGTGAACAACTTCACTTCCGCAACGCTCACAAACACCATTTACAACTTCTTCGTTTGCAAGTACACACTTACAAGATGTACACCAGTTTACATTCATTTCCTTTTTATAAGCTAAACCTTTTTTGAATAGCTGTAAGAAAATCCACTGTGTCCATTTATAGTAGCTAGGGTCAGTTGTGTTAATTTCTCTTGACCAGTCGAAAGAAAGACCTAAAGCTTTTAACTGACTTTTAAAACGAGCTACATTTTTCTTTGTAACTTCTGCTGGGTGCACATGGTTTTTAATTGCAAAGTTTTCAGTTGGAAGACCAAAAGCGTCCCAACCCATTGGATACAGCACATTAAATCCCTGCATACGCTTTTTGCGAGCTACAATATCAAGAGCTGTGTAAGAACGTGGGTGACCTACATGCAGACCTTGACCTGATGGATATGGAAATTCTACAAGAGCGTAGAATTTTGGTTTTGTGTAGTCCTGAGGAGCTACAAAGCAAGATTTACTATCCCAAATATCCTGCCATTTTTTTTCGATTTGCTTGTGTTCGTACTTATTCAATTACGCTAACCCCCCAAAGGTTTAAAATTTATTTTATGCCTGTTTGTTTTCAATACCTAAATCTGATAAAGAAATTTTTTCTCCATCTTTCCATAGGTTTTCTAGGCGATAAAAATCTCTTGTTTCAGGCAGGAATATATGCACTAAAACCCCGCCATAATCTAATAAAATCCAAGAAGATGACTCAAAGCCTTCTACATGATGAGGCATAATATCATGGTCATGTTTTAAATGGAACTCTACGCTATCTGCAAGAGCTTTTACCTGAGTTGTAGATGTTGCAGAACAGATTACAAAATATTCTGCAAGGGTTGTAAGTTCTTCAATGCGAAGAACTTCAATTTCACGTCCTTTACGCTCCAAAAGAGCTTCACAAATATGTTTTACTTGCTGTTTTGCTTCCATAATACTTCTCCTTTTTATGCTTCTGGGTCTGAAGATAAACCATCAGATGTACTGCTGGATATATCAGTAGAACCACTAGAGCTTGATGAGTTATTTTCCGAGCTATTATTACTATCTGTTGGTGAATTTTGAGAACTTGAGCCATTATCACCAGAATTATCTGAAGAATTAGGTGTTTCAGAGCTTGAATTATTATTACTATTATCTGAGTTATTGTTATCTGATGTATTACTATCCAGATTATTTTCATTTGAACTATTATCTGTGGTATTATCAGAACTGTTATTTTCATCAGAATTATTGGTATTATCATCATCTGAGCTATTTCCATCGCTTGTTGAAGATGGAGTTTCCTCATCATAATAGTCATAGTCATCATCGTAATCATCATCAGATGGCGTATAATCTTCATCATCATCTTCTGATGATGAGCTTGACTTTGTAGGCCCTGAAACAAGGTCTAAATATCTTATAGGTTGGTCGTAAGGGTTAAAATATTGATTTATAAGGCTTAAAGCCTCGCTTTCATTTACAAAGTAGAAAGAAAGTGAAGTGCTTGTTCCTGCTGTACTCATAGAGGAGTAACCTGGCAAAGTAAACATATTTATACCTGTTGCAGTATCAATTTTAAACGCTTGACCTGCAAGCCAAATCATTTCACCCGCTGTTATATCAGTTTTAACATTATTAAATACTGCATCTGCTATATCTTTAAATTTAAAAGCATTAGCAGGGGTTAAAATCTGTTTTGCAAGATAAACTAAAAACTCCTGTTGTTTAGCTATACGGGTTTCATCACCATTTAAATATTCATCTGGAACTAACTGTGTATATCCTGGACCATTTTTTCTCCAGCGTAAAAATTCTACAACTTGTTCACCGTCTAAGTGTTGCATACCTGCATACGGGAAATGTATTTCTAAATCCTGAGTTGGGTCTGAATACATCATTGGGAATGGTATTTCATAATCAACACCACCTATAACATTAACAATATCAGCGATACCGCTAAAGTCCACAACAATATATTTATCTGGGATAAAGCCCATAACTTGAGCTATTTGTTTTTTAGTTTGCTCAATACCTTTTGCATAAGCAGCATTTATCTTTTTATTTGCACCTGTTTTGTTTACATTTGACATGGTATCACGAGGGATATTCATAATATTAACAGTGTGTTTATTGGCATCAAATGCTACAACCATAATATTATCTGTACGCGTGCCGTCAATATCTGTTGCACAAACTGCAAAAGTAAAGAAATCATCTATACGGTCACCTTGATTTAGATTGACAACTGGATTGTCACCATTTTCAGGGTCATTTACAGTGGTATCATTTTGATGAGGTTGTGATATATCAGGTTTTTTTACATTAACAGCGAGCCAAACACCGCTTGCAACTATTGCAAGTGCAATTAAAAAAGCTATAAAACAAAGTATTTTTGTAACAATAGACCTTGGTTTTTTCTGTTTTTTAGCGATTTTAACATTATTTTTACTACTTTTCATCTGATTTGACATATATGAAAGGTCAGATGTCTGCTGATTTGGTTTTACTTTGTTTGCCTTTTTGGCTGTGGGTTTTGAGTTTGAAGACTTATCGTGTCTTGAACCGCCTCCGCCAAAAATTTTCATGTGTTACTGCCTCCTAAAACACCATCAGGAACGCACTACCCCCTGCTTTATAAGCCAGTTGCGTGCCTGCATTGTATCTTTATGTATTAGTTTTCCTCGTTCGATTAAATCACTAAGTGAAAAATCAAAACAATACAGCAAAGCCTTATCTATATCTTTTTTTGCAAGTGCTCTTGCTGGCTCTACCCCTTTAAACTCCCTAGTTTCTTCAATAAAATCTGCTAAATACACAATTTTATCGAGTGTTGTCATATTTTCGCACCCTGTTGTATGATATTCAATAGCATGGGCTACATCTTCAGGGATTTTATAGACATCTTTGGCAATTGCTGCGGCTGTTCTGCCATGGAGCATTTTCCATTCTATTTTTTCGACATCACAGGGTATTATACCGTATTTATCGCATAAATACAACTGTTCTTCACGAGAAAGTCTTTTTGTAATATCATGTAGTACCGCTGCAAGAGAGCATTTTTTAGGGTCTTCACCATATTTTTCACCTAGCCACATTGCAGCCTTTTCACACCCTAAAGTATGGGTATAACGATAACCTTCTAATCTGGAAAGTATATCCTCACGTATTTTCTTATCATACAACATTATAAAAACCGCCTTTCAGATTAAATTTTATTCTGTTAAATCCATATATAATCGGTTTTTGCGAATATAGTCAAGCACCGTTTTTGGTAACATCTCGGATAATTTCTGACCGTTTCTAATCTCGGTTGAGGAAATTTCCATAACATCTGAGTTTATAAGACAAATTTTTGCTTTATATTTCTCTTTTAAAAACTGTGCTTTTTTCTTGAGTATAGTTTGCTCATTTAGTCCTCTTGCTACAACTGCCAGTGTACAAAGTTTACAGATTTCCTCTGGTTCTTTCCAGCCTGTATCAAGCGTCATAAGCATATCTGTACCCATTAAAAAAAACAGCTCACCATAAATTTTTTTATCATTTAACTGCCTTAAAGTGTCAATAGTATAACTTGAACCACCACGTTCAATTTCTATCATGCTAAGTTCTGCCCAATCTAAACCATCAATCATTAATTTTATCATTTCGCAACGCTCACGAGTGTTTGCAGAACCTTTTGGCATTTTCTTATGTGGTGGCAAATTAGTTGGAACAAATAACACCTTATCAAGGTTTAATGTTTCCTTGACCTGTTTAGCCGCATGTAAATGACCATAATGGGGCGGATTAAAAGTGCCGCCTAAAATGCCAGTACACATTTTTACTTCTCCAAAACTATTTTACGCTTGTCCTTATCAGATGACTGACGGTATAAAACAAACTTTGTACCGATAACCTGAACACTATCCGCACCAGTTTCTTCACTTAACACTTCCGCTACGGTTTTAGGTGTTATCATAGCACTTTCTAAAACCTTACCTTTTACAAGCTCATGGTTTTCCAAAAGCACATCTAATTGTTCTAAAACACCATCTGTAACGCCATCTTTACCGATATGAAGTGTTACTGAAAGTGGATTTGCAAGCTTGCGAAGCTGTGCACGTTGTTTACTTGTTAACATAAAATATTTCTCCTGTTACTAATTTTATCTGTAAATTCTCTAAGTGCTATCGCACGGTGAGAGATTTCATTTTTAGTTTGCTGACTGAGTTCGCCAAAAGTGCATTTATATTCTGGAACATAAAAAATAGGGTCATAACCAAATCCGCCTGTCCCCTGTTCACTTTGTAAAACTTCACCTTCACATTTGCCAAAGCTTTCTATAAAGCTTCCATCAGGAAATGCACAGCATATAGAGCAAGCAAAATAACATTTTCTATTATTTTTACCCTGCATGTTTTTTAAAAGCAATGCATTTCTATCTTCATCAGTGCCTTCACAGTATCTGGCTGAATAAATGCCAGGAGCACCGCCTAAAGCCTCCACGCATAAACCAGAATCATCAGCTATTGCAGGAAGTCCAGTAAATTTCATAGCTGAAACCGCTTTAATCTTTGCGTTTTCTGCAAAAGTTTTACCGTTTTCCTCTGGTTCTGGTGCATTTTCTGGCAAAGTTTCTATTTCAATACCAAATTTATTTAAAATATCAGCTAATTCTTTTAACTTTTTCTTATTATGAGATGCAAGTATAAATTTCATTTTAACCAAGCTCACCTGTAATTTTCTTTTGTTCTCTGCACAATTTAGCTGTTCCTTTTTTGCCAAGTGAAAGCAGTTTATTTAATTCATCTTTAGTAAATGGACGTTCCTCGCCAGTACCTTGAATTTCTACAAAATCACCTGTACCAGTCATAACAACATTGCAGTCCACAATAGCGTTAGAGTCTTCAGCATAATCTAAATCTAAAATAGGCTCGTCCTCAAAGATACCAACAGAAACGGCTGAAACTTGACTTGTAAGAGGCATTTTTGTTATTTTGCCCTCATCAAGTAACTTTTTACAAGCAAGCCATAAAGCCACAAAACCGCCTGTTATAGATGCACAACGAGTACCACCATCAGCTTGAATAACATCACAGTCAATAACTATTTGTCTTTCTCCTAAAGCCTCTCTGTCAACAACAGAGCGTAACGCCCTACCGATAAGCCTTTGAATTTCGCTTGACCTGCCATCAAGTTTTAATGATTTAATATCTCTTTTCTTTCTTGTTTGGGTGGAACGAGGTAACATCGCATATTCAGCAGTAACCCAGCCTAAACCCTTTCCCTCAAGAAAAGGAGGTACTTTTTCATCTACACTTGCAGTGCAAATAACTTTTGTATTGCCAACTTCAATTAAAACAGAACCCTCTGCATACATAGTGTAATTAGGTGTAATTTTAACCTTTCTCATTTCATCATTGCGTCTTAAATCTGGTCTTGCCATATCTCTTCTCCCTTCGGTTTATTATTCTTCAGATTTAATAGGTGGAAGTAAAGCTTCCAAAAATTCATCTCTGTTAAAGTCCATAAGGTCGTCTAAGCCCTCGCCCACACCTACAAGTTTTACAGGAACGCCAAGTCCCGCTGAAATTGCCACAACAATTCCGCCCTTTGCTGTTCCATCTAACTTTGTCAGTATAATTCCTGTAAGTTCAGCCGCTTTGTTAAACTGCTCCGCTTGATGTACGGCATTTTGTCCAGTGGTTGCATCAAGTACCAAAAGAGTTTCTCTTGATGAATTTGGAAGTTCTCTTGTTAAAATACGGTCGATTTTAGCAAGTTCATTCATAAGATTAGCCTTATTATGCAGTCTGCCCGCTGTATCAATAATAATTATATCACAACCTCTGGCTTTTGCCGCAGCGATTGCATCAAATACAACAGCCGCTGGGTCTGCACCTTCGCCATGACGCACAATTTCAGCCCCCGCACGTTTTGCCCATACTTCAAGTTGGTCAGCGGCAGCCGCTCTAAAAGTATCAGCAGCAGCAAGCATTACACGCTTCCCCTGTTCTACATAGCGGGCAGCAAGTTTACCAATAGATGTTGTTTTACCTACACCGTTTACACCGATAATTAAAATAACTGCTGGTTCATTTTCAGTGTTTAAATGTATATCTTCTAACATCATATCTGTTAATACTTCTTTTAACAATGCTCTAAGCTCATTTGCAGTACTAACTTTTTTGTGTTGAGCCGCTTTTTTAAGCTGTTCTCTAGCCTTTGCAGCAACACCTGCACCAAGGTCAGATAAAATCATAGCTTCTTCAAGTTCATCTAATAAATCATCATCAACTTGAACGAAAGATGCCATAATATCTCCAAATTGTTGACTTACAGCATCGGTAGTTTTTTTAAGCCCTGCTTTAATTTTATCAAAAAATCCCATTTTTTAAACTCCTTATTTTATTTCGCCTGAAAATTTCTTTTCTGCCTCAGCAAGATTTAACATTAAAAGTCTGCTAACTCCTCGTTCTTGCATTGTAACACCATAGAGCATATCTGATTTTTCCATAGTACCTCTGCGGTGAGTGATAACAATAAACTGAATTTTATCGCTAAGACGTTTTACATATTTGGCAAATCTAGCAACATTTACATCATCAAGAGCAGCTTCAATCTCATCTAATACAGTAAATGGAGTAGGTCTTAATTTAAGTATAGCAAAATATAAACTAATAGCAACAAAAGCCTTTTCACCACCAGATAAAAGTGTTATCGTTTTAACTGCTTTTCCTGGAGGACAAACTAAAATTTCTATTCCACAATTTAGAATATCTTTTTTATCAACCAGTTTAAGTTCTGCTGTACCGCCGCCAAAAATCTCTTTAAAAGTTTCACCAAAATATGTATTAAGCTTTTCAAATTCTCTTGCAAAAACTTTACTCATATTATCGGTCAACTGGTTTATAACACCATATAATTCATTTTGGGCGTGTTCTAAATCCTGTTTTTGTTCACCTAAGAATGTGAAACGCTCCATAATAGTTTTATACTGCTCGATAGCATCAAGGTTTACATTGCCAAGTTTACGCATTTTATCTTTTAAATCAAGCATTTTTTTATTGGCAGAAGGTTTATTGTCTATTGAAATTTTATATTTTTCTGCTATATTTGGCGTAAGCTGATATTGCTCCCACATTTTGTCCAAAATTTGTTGTTTCTTTTCATCTATCTGTATATTTTGAGCTGTAAGCCTAGCATTTTCTCTTTCAAGTGACAAAAGCTCTTCATTTGTGTGTTGAATACGTTTTTCAGTGTTTGTTTTTTCGCTTTCGAGTTTGAGTCTTTTTTTAGCTATATCTTGAATTTGCTCTTTAAGCTGTTTTTCTTTATTTTGATTTTGACTGTTTACAAGCTCAGAGATTTTGTTTTTATATTCATTTATTTGCTTTTCAAACTCCAAATATGCTTGTTTTATTTGCTCTAAACCTTTCGCCATTTCCGAACTTAGATTTTCAAGGTCGGATATAGTACGTTTTTCTGATGTAATTTCAGCATTATTCTGAGCCATATTAGTACGAAGTGTTATAAGCTCATTTTCTTGTTCTGCTATTTTGTTTTCACATTCAGCAATAGCATTTAAAGCATTTTGATAATCCTGTTTTAAAGCATTTAATTTATAAGAAAGCTCTTTTTTAGTGTTTTCATGCTCTAAAATTGCATTTTCATAACCTAGCTTAGCTTTTGAAATATCGGTTTGCTCTAAAGCCAATGAATTAAACTGTTCATTTACACGCTCAAGTATAGTTTTGTGCTGATTTTTAAGGGCATCAAGTTTAGTTTGCTCGCCTTTTAGCTGTTGATTTTCATTTATATAACTTTCAAGCTGTATTTTAGCGGTTTTAAACTCATTTTCCGTTTGTGTTATTTTTTCTCTTATTAAATCAAGCTGTTTTTTAATATCACTGTTATTTTGCTCAAGCTGTCTTAATGTATCGGCACGAGCAATAACACCTGTTGTTTTTGAAACAGAACCGCCAGTCATAGCACCACCTGCTTGAATAATTTGACCATCAAGTGTTACTATGCGGAAACGGTTTTTATAAGCTTTTGCAATCTGCATTGCACAGTCCAAATCTTTAACTATTACTGTTCTAGCTAGTAGATTTTCAATAATACCGCGATACTCTTCTGCACAATCTACAAGTCTATCTGCTGTACCTAAACAGCCAGTCATATTTTCAAAACCTGTTTCTTTTAAACTCAATGGCTTAATAGTGTCCATTGGTAAAAATGTAGCTCTACCACCGTCATTATGCTTTAAAAAATTTATCGCATGTTTTGCATCATTAGAGCTTTCAACAACAATATTAGAGGCTGCCGCACCTAAAGCAGTTTCTATTGCAATAACATAATCAGCACCAACGCCAATAAGTGATGATACAGGACCTCTTATGCCTTGCATTTGACCATTTTGCGATTGTTTCATAATAAGCTTTACAGCACGTGAAAAACCCTCGTAATCTTTTTGCATTTCTGCAAGCATTTTTAAACGATTTTGACAATCTATACTCTGAGAATTTAAATCATTATACTGTTTTTGCAGTTGTAACAGATATTCATTGGTAGATTTAACAATTTCTTTTTTGTCATTTATCAGTTTTTCAAGCTCATAAATTTTATTTTGACAGATTGTATATTTATTTTCATATGCAAGCTGAATTTGTTTTTCACGTTTTAACTGGTCTTGTATATTTTGAGTTTCTTTATCTACATTATTTGTTCTTCCACTCATACTCTCAAGAGCAGTTTTTGCGGCCGTAATTTTCATTGAAATATTAAAATTTTCACCATCTAAAATTGCTATTTTATTCTGAATTTCATCACGATTTTTTACAAGTTCAATTTTTTGCTGTTTTTGAGTTTGCATTGCTTGCTCAGATAAAGATATAGCCTTTTTTAATTCCGCTTGATTTTGTTCAAGCTCTTTACAATGCTTATAATGTTGTAATTTTTGAGTTTTAATTGATTGTGATTGTTCTAATCTTTTTTGTTCATCTTGCTTTGTACGTTCTATATTTTGTTTTGCATTTTGAATATTTGCCTTTAAAACAGCGATTTCACTTTGTCTTTGAGCATTTTTCTGTTCTTCTTCTCTTAATAAACGCCTAACATCATCAGCATCAATATCTGTTTTATGAATTTTACTTGATATATTTTCGGTCTGTTCATATAAATCAGATACTAATTTTCTGGTAGTATCTAATTGTTTTTGACAAATTTCAAGTTTTGAAGTGCCTTCAGACTGAGTTTTTTTAATTTCATCTAATTCTAAAAGCCAAAGCGTGATTTCAACTTCACGGAGTTCATCTCTAAGTGATAGATATTCTTTTGCTTTTTCCGCTTGTTTTTCAAGCGGTTTTGTTTGTGTTTCAAGCTCGCTATAAATATCCCTTATTCTTATTAGATTTTCTTCTGTCTCTGCAAGTTTTCTTTGTGCTTCTTCTTTTCGATATCTAAATTTAGTTATGCCCGCTGCTTCTTCAAATATTTGTCTACGGTCTTCACTTTTAAGTGATAAAATTTCATCTATTCTACCCTGACCGATTATAGAATAACCCTCTTTACCAATGCCAGTGTCCATAAAAAGTTCATGTATATCTTTTAATCTACAATGCTTTTTATTTAAATAATATTCACTTTCACCAGAGCGATAATATTTACGGGTTACCATAATTTCAGTATGTTCACTTTGAAAGATACCAGTGCTATTGTCTAAAATAAGCGAAACTTCCGCAAATCCAAGAGGAGCTCTTTTAGATGTACCACCGAAAATAACATCTTCCATTTTAGCACCTCTAAGCATTCGTGATGATTGTTCACCAAGCACCCAACGCAAAGCATCTGAAATATTTGATTTTCCGCTGCCATTAGGGCCTACAATCGCTGTCATACCGCCCGAAAAGCGTATTTCTGTTTTATCTGGAAAGGATTTAAAGCCTTGTAGCAATAAACTCTTTAAAATCATATGGTATCCTCATTTATGCAGTGTTTTAATATATTAAGTGTAACACGTTCACACTTTATAATCAAGAAATATGCAAATTAACACAAAAGCGGGTACGGCTTTTGATTTTACCATACCCGTTAAATTTTATTGATAACCCATAAGTGCAAGAGCTTGTTTTGCTGCCATTTGTTCGGCTTCTTTTTTACTTCTGCCTTGACCGCTTGCAAAAACATTGCTATTTAGCAATAATTCCATATCAAATGTTTTATCATGGTCTGGACCACTTGTGCCAGCAAGACGATATTCTAAAGTTTCCTGACGGTTTTTTTGTACTATTTCTTGAAGTGTGGTTTTATAATCTTTGAACATTCTTCCTTGTCTTGCACGTTCAGCACTCTTAGGTATAAAACTTAATACAAACTCTCTAGCGGGTTCTATACCACCGTCTAAATAAATTGCACCTAATAAAGCTTCAACTGCATCAGCTAAAATACTTGGACGCTGTCTACCACCGCTACTCTCTTCGCCATGACCTAAACAAATTGCTCCATCTATTCCAAGTTCTTTGGCCACTTCATACAATGCCTGCTCACAAACGATAGCTGCACGAAGTTTTGTAAGTTCGCCCTCTGGTAATTCTGGAAACTGATTATATAAATAATCTGCTGTTACAAAACCCAGTACGGAGTCGCCAAGGAACTCAAGCCTTTCATTATTTTGCAAATGTCTGGCTCTTTGTTCATTAGCATAAGATGAATGTGTTAAAGCCTTGCGAAGTAATACTTTGTTTTTAAATTCATATTTAATCTTATCTTTTAGCATATAAACTCAATCCTTTCTAAATATATTTGACAATAGGGAAAAATTTATTCCCTATTGCCTGTATACGATGGCTCAATAAGCCTCATTAAATCGCCAACTTTATGAATACTAGCTATTTTATCTTGTGTGAGTGTTGGAAGGTCAAATTCTCCTTCTAAAATATCGCATAATTCCATTATATCCAGTGAATCAGCGTATAATTCATCATGAAAACTTGTTTCATCTGTAATTTTTTCATACTTTATAGCAAACTGCTTGGATATAATTTTATATAATTTGATTTGTTTACTATTCAAATTTGTCAATCTTCCTTATTTACTGTCATATGTTCTATATTTTGCTCTACTGCTTCAATCATTCCGCTTTTTGTATATTCTATCGCTTGACGTATAGCATTCATAACCGCGATTTCATTTGAAGAACCATGAGCCTTTATAACAGGGTGAGCAATTCCAAGGAAAGGTGCACCACCTATAACATCTTGATTGAACATTTCCCTAAATTCGTCCATACCTGCTTTGCAAAGCAGATAACCAATTTTTGTGCCCATATTTCTAGTAAATACCTTTTTAATTTCAGCCGCCATAAATTTGGCAACACCTTCAATAGTTTTAAGCATTACATTGCCAGAAAAACCATCACAAACAGCTACATCACATTTACCTAGTGGCACATCACTACCTTCTACATTGCCGACAAAGTTTAGTCTACCCTCATCATGGGCTTTTTTAAGCAGTGCATAGGTTTCTTTACGAATAGCGTCGCCTTTTGAGTCCTCAGTGCCATTATTTACAAGTCCCACACGAGGATTTTTAATTTTTCTGATTTTCTCAGCATAAAGCGAACCTAAAAAAGCAAATTGTAATAAATATTCTGCTGTGCATTCGGTGTTTGCACCTGCGTCAACCAGCATAACTTGACCATTTGCACAAGGCATAACAGGAGCAACAGCACCTCTTCTAATACCTTTTATACGTTTACAAAACAATGTAGCACCAGAAAGCAATGCACCTGTAGAGCCTGCGGAAACAATGGCATCAGCTTCACCATCTTTAACCAGTTTTAAAGCAACTGCCATAGAACTTTGTGGTTTTTTACGAAGTACAGTTGATGGGTCATCATGCATATCAACAATATCAGGTGCATGTATAATATGAAGTCCAGAAAGGTTTTCAGCATTATTTTCTTTTAAAATAGCTTTGATTTTATCTTCTTGACCAACTAAAACAACTTCTTCACCATATTCTTTAACTGCTAGAATTGCACCTAAAACTGGTGCAAGAGGTGCATTATCTCCACCCATTGCGTCAACTGCAATTTTCATTTTAAATATCCCCCTTTAAGCTGTCAATAATCTCCAAAGCTCTTTCAGAGATTTTCATATTCTTCTCTCTTTTGCCACGGATTTTATAACCTAATGGCTCTAAAATGCCAAAGTTTATATTCATCGGTTGAAATTTAACAACTGTTTCATTGGAAATATAATGTCCCAATGCACCAATAGCAGTTGTTTGAGGGAAATCAGGTTCTTTCTTACCTAAAATTTGATTTGCTGTTGCAAGACCTGCTAAAAATCCAGAAGCGTTTGACTCAACATATCCTTCTACCCCTGTCATCTGACCTGCAAAACGTATTCTTGAGTCTGAACGAAGTGCAAAATTGTGGTCAAGCAGTCTAGGAGAGTCAAGAAAAGTATTTCTATGCATAACACCATAACGAACATATTCAGCGTTTTTAAGTGCAGGTATCATGGAGAAAATACGCTTTTGCTCGCCCCATTTTAGATGAGTTTGACAACCCACAAGATTATAAAGACTACCTTGTGCATTATCTTTTCTAAGCTGTAAAACCGCATAAGGGTCTTTACCAGTTTTAGGGTCTGGCAGACCTACTGGTTTTAAGATACCAAAAAGCAATGTATCATGTCCACGTCTTGCATTTACTTCAATAGGCATACAGCCCTCAAATACAAGCTTATCTTCAAAGCCATGCACTTCTGCCTCTTCTGCGGTTGTCAGAGCTTGCCAAAATGGGTCAAACTCCTCCTTAGAAAGCGGACAATTTATATAGTCTGGAGTACCTTTATCATAACGAGAAGCAAAATAAGCATTATCCATATCAATAGATTCAAAAGTTACAATAGGTGCTGCTGCATCAAAGAAATGCAGAAAATCACCACCAACCTTTTTATGAATGGCATCAAATAATGCATCAGAAGTAAGTGGTCCAGTAGCTATAATAACATAACCATCTTGAGGAATTTCAGTAACTTCACCATAAACAATTTTAATATTTGGGTGATTTTTAATTTTTTCAGTTATAGCCTTTGCAAATGCTTCTCTATCAACTGCCAATGCACCACCCGCTTCAACTTGGTTCTCATCAGCACATTTTACAATGAGACCGCCTAAGCGACGAAGTTCTTCTTTTAAAAGACCTGCTGCATTAGTTAGTTCATTTGAACGCAATGAGTTTGAACAAACAAGTTCAGCAAAATCATCTGAATGATGAGCAGGAGTTTTTTTCTCTGGTTTCATTTCATAGAGTGTTACATTTATTCCACGTTCTGCAAGTTGCCATGCTGCTTCACAGCCTGCAAGACCTGCACCAATCACGCTTACATTATTATGCATTTACAGTTTCCTCCACATCTGCTTTTTTACGTCTTGTTCTCTTTGGCTTTTCCTCAGTATCTACACTTTTGGTCTTTTTAGTAGTTGTTTTTTTAGCTGTGATTTTCTTTGTTGTGGTTTTCTTAGTAGCTGATTTTTTCTCCTCTTTTTCCTCAGCTTCTTTTGCGGCTTTAGCGGCTTCACGTTCAGCCGCCTTTGCGGCTCTTGCCTCACGACGTTGACGATTTTTTTCAGCTTCTTCTGGTGATACGCCCTCTTTTACCAGTTCACTATATCCACAGCCTTCACGCAAACAAACGTCTCTAACTTCCTTAGAGTCTCTATCAGTGTGACGGAATAGTGAAGAATCACAAGTCGGACATTTTGATTTAAGAGGTTTATCCCAAGTGATAAATTCACAAGTTGGATATTTATCACAAGAATAATATACATAACCCTTTGCAGATTTCTTTTTAACTACTTTCATACCACAAATAGGACAAGACGCACCAGTGTCTTCTGTGATTGCCTTTGTATTTCTACACTCTGGAAAACCTGAGCAAGCAAGAAATTTACCAAAGCGACCGATTTTAATAACCATTTTTCTACCACAAAGCTCACACTCTATATCGGTTTCTTGGTCTTGTATTTTTATGCGTTGACCTTCAAGCTCAACTTCTGCCTTTTCAAGTGAATTTTCAAAACCATCATAGAAGTTTCTAAGCAAGTCCACATAGTTTTCCTTACCCGCTTCAACCTCATCAAGCTGACTTTCCATATTGGCAGTAAATTCATAATCTGCAACAACTTGGAACTTGTCGACAAGCAAACCTGTTACACCTTCACCAAGCGGAGTAGGTTTTAATGTACGGCTTTCTTTTTCCACATAGTTTCTACTTTCAATAGTGGATATAGTAGGTGCATAAGTTGACGGACGACCTATTCCACGTTCTTCCATTGCACGGACTAAAGAGGCTTCTGTATAACGTGCAGGCGGCTGTGTAAAATGCTGGCTTGGTGTTATCTCATCAGCTTTCAGTTCATCACCCTCTGAAAAAGGTGGTAGTGGTTTACCTGTTTCGCCTTGTTTTTCATCATCGGTTGCTTCTTCATAAACCGCAGTAAAACCAGAAAATGCCACTGTATGACCAGATGCCCTAAAAACATAACCCTCACTTAATATATCAGCGGATATAGTATCTAAAATAGCATCAGACATCTGACACGCCACAAATCTTAACCAAATCAGTCTATAAAGCTTGTATTGGTCTGGTGTAAGGCTTGATTTAATATTATCAGGCTCAAGTGTTACATCAGATGGTCTAATTGCTTCATGTGCGTCTTGAGCACCGCCTTTAGTTTTAAAAACTCTAGGCTTTCCAGGATAATAGTCTTCACCATATCTACTTTTAATAAAAGTTGCTGCGGCTGCTGTTGCCTCATCAGATAAACGGAGTGAGTCGGTACGCATGTAGGTTATAAGACCAGTTAAACCTAAACCGTCAATCTCAATACCCTCATATAACTCTTGAGCTACACTCATAGTACGCCTTGGAGTCATATTTAATTTTCTACTTGCGTCCTGCTGAAGTGTAGAGGTTGTAAAAGGTGCAGGAGCTGATTTTTTCTTTTTGCCTTTTTTAACACTTGATACTATAAAAGGCTTACCTGTAACCTCATTTACAACTTTTGTTGCACTTTCTTCATTTTTAAGCTCTTTATTTCCCTCTGAGTCGCTATAATAACGAGCTACAAATTTACCGCCTGTTTTTGTTTGAAGTTTAGCTTCAATTTGCCAATATTCCTCTGGCTTAAAAGCTCTTATTTCATTTTCTCTATCCACTACAAGGCGAGTTGCAACCGATTGAACACGACCAGCACTCAAACCACGTTTAACTTTTTTCCATAGAAAAGGGGATAGTTTATAACCTACAATTCTATCTAGTATACGTCTAGCCTGTTGTGCATCGACTAAATCCATATCAATATCTCTTGGGTGTTCTATGCCATAACGCACAGCATTTTTAGTAATTTCATTAAAAGTAACTCTTTTATATTCCCCCTCATGCAAGTTTAAAAGCTCTTTTAAATGCCAAGAAATAGCCTCACCTTCACGGTCAGGGTCGGTTGCAAGATATACAAAATCGCTTTCTTCTGCTGAAAGTTTAAGTTCATTTATAAGTTTTTCTTTGCCCTCTACTGGAACATATTCAGGAGCAAAATTATTTTCAAAGTCAATACTCATTTTCTTTTTTGGAAGGTCACGCAGATGACCCATAGAAGCTTTTACTATATAATCAGAGCCCAAATATTTACCAATAGTCTTTGCTTTAGCTGGTGACTCCACTATCACAAGTTTGGACATTGTTTTTCCTCCATTTTATTTTTATTATATTAAAACTTGATATCTTAGAAATTTGTTGTTATAATTCCGTTTTCACGCTTTAGTATACCATCAAGCTCCATCATCGTCAATTCAGTCATAACTCTAGCAACTGGCAAATCTAATTGTTCTAAAATATCCTCTGCTGTTTCTGCACCGTTTAAAATAGCCTCAATAATCTCTTTTTGGTCTTGGTTTTGAAGTTCTGGAATACAATCAGGTTTATTTATATTTTGTTTTTCTTGATTTTGTTCTTCATTATCATTGTGTTTTAAAATTCTATTCCACATCTCTTCAATAGTTTGTCTATCATCATAATGAATTTGTTCAGGTTGTTTTATAGGCTTTTTGCTTCCATAAATCGGACTTAGACCAACTTCACGTAATATATCATTTGGTTCACAAGCTATTGCTGCCTCTCCATCACGGATTAAATGATTACAACCCATTGAATTAGGAGCATCTATATTGGCAGGTATAGCAAATACATCTCTTCCCTGGTCAAGTGCTTGATGAGCTGTTATAAGTGCCCCTGAACGTGCAGGAGCTTCTACAACTAATACTGCTCTTGATAAACCGCTTATAATTCTATTTCTTATTGGAAATAAAAACCCTTTATGAGGTGTAGAGGGTGGATTTTCACTGATAACAGCACCAGTTAACTGTATATCACCCATTAAAAAATTATGCTCAGGTGGATAACAAATATTTAGCCCGCCTGCAAACACAGCAATAGTTTTACCACCTGCACTAATAGCACCACGCATTGCAGCACCATCAATACCAAGAGCCATACCAGAAACAACGGTCATTCCAGCAGTTGCAAGCTGTTTTCCAAATTCACCAGCTATTGTCATACCATAAGGTGTTGCTCTACGAGTTCCAACAATTCCTATTGCTGGTCTACGTTCTAAGTCTGGTATTTTGCCCTTTACATATAAAATAATCGGTGGGTCTGGTATACTACATAATATCTCAGGATATGCAGTATCCTCAATAGTTAGTATAGTTATACCAAGTTTTTCGCAATTAAATTGTATTTCATCAGCTCTTTTAAGGCTTTTATCAGATAAAGCATCTATTTGTTTCTTATTAAGCCTTGTTTTTTCTATAAGTTCCTGTCTACTCATAGCAAATAAATGTTCAGCAGAACCAAAACATTCTAAAAGCTGAAATTTAATTAAAGCTGTTAATTCCTCTTTTGAAGATAACCATAACCAATAAGAAAGCCTACTCATTTTTTACCACTCATTTCCCAAATAAGTATTGACGCAGCAACACCTGCATTTAATGATTCAGCTTTTCCAAGCATAGGGATAATAATTTTTTTATCACAAAGATTTAAAGCTTTTTGAGTTACTCCTTTACCCTCATTGCCTATAATAACAGCCGAATTTTTAAGAGATATATCGTTTATTGATACACTTTTATCTGAAAGAGCAGTTGCATAAACAGATATATCACGAGAATGCATAGAGATAATTGCTTGTTCAATCGGCATTTTGAAAACAGGTTGGCGAAATATAGCTCCCATAGTAGAGCGTACCACTTTAGGAGCAAAAGGGTCTGTGCAGCCTTCGCACAAAATAACGGCAGACAGAGCAAAAGCATCTGCGGTACGCAAAATTGTGCCAAGATTGCCAGGGTCTTGAATACCATCGAGTAAAATAACACCATTTAAATTATCTGGTAGTTCATCAGCCATTTTATGAGGCATATCACAGGAAAATAATATATTTTGTGGAGTTTCAACATCAGAAGCGAGATTAAATAATTTTTCATCAGCCGAAAATAAATAAGCTCCATTATTAAAAGCTTTATTTAAAAGTTCATCGGATACAAAAGCATCTGATTTAATAAGCACAGTATGAATTTTAATATTAGAAGATAACGCTTCAAACAGCATTTTTTCACCTTCACAAACCATTTGGTTTATATTATGGCGATATTTTTTATCTTTAGCAAGACGAGAGAGATGTTTAATAGTGCTATTTTGTTTACTTTCAATTTTAGTTATAAGCATAAAGTCCCTCATTTCTATAAAATGAAAAGATTAACAGGTTAAAAGCCTGAACACCCATAGGCACTCAGGCTCACCGAAATATCAGGGTATTATTTTAGCATTAAGTATAACATACCCTTATATTGTATTCAAGTAGTGTTGTATTTAGTTTTGCTAATTTTCGATTATATAAGCTACTTTTTTATAAATATCACTTTGTTTTATAGCTAAAACTGCTGGGTCGTTTTCTGGATATTGAGATAAAATTGTTTTAACTTTTTCTGCAAGCATCATAAGCTCTGGAGCAACTTCTTTAGGTATCTCCTGTTTTTTTATATCGTTCTGTACATCATCTAATAAATACTTAACCATTTTATTCATATCTGGTAAAGTTTTAATTGCTTTTTTAAGCCAATACACACATTTTTCAAAGTTTTTATTTTGTTTATCCTGATTATATTTAATAATAAGCCAAGAAAAAGCATGAATATTTGGTAAAACATCAATCATTTCCTCACACAATATATTATCATTGTAATATAATTTAAGTAATTTATCAGAAATATTTATAAACTTTAAAATAATTTCATCATTATATTTTCTATCTTGATTATTTTCCCAATCGATAATATGAATTTGATAGTTTATCAAATAGTAATTAAAAATAATATCTTTAGGATTATCATTATTTTTTATAATATCAAGCGTAAATTTTTTATTATTTATGATATTAGCTGCAATTTTTTCAATATCATCTGCACACAATGTATAGAATTTTTTTGGTAAAACAGCATTATTTTCTAGTATTTTATTATAAACATTTGCAGGTACTTTGTTCCAGTCTAGGATTTTATTAATATTTTCTGTTATTTCATCTGTACTATTTGATAGCATAATTTTAGCTGCATAAGCTAAATCACAATCTCCAAGTTTAGAAATTAACTCATATGCTGGAATTTTAGGTGAAATTTCATCTTTTGGTGGATTATAACAAAATTGTTGTAAAGCTTTTTGCTCAAATTTTTCTTTTTTAATTAAATCCTGTTTTTTGTTATGATCAATATTTGAAATTTTATTATTTATATTAATAAATAAATCTGACAAATCAACTTTATCCCATAACAAATAACAAATTGAAAGCCATACATCAGAATATTCTGATGACATATCAAATAAATCATTATTTTTTAATATATCTTTGGCTTTTTCATACTCTCCTGTGTATAAATAAGCTTTAGCCATTAAAATATTTACATTTTCTTTTTCTTTATCCGTTCCCCAGTTTAATATGCTAAACTGTAAATCAGCTAACATTTTAGGTGACAAAGGTTTAGAAAGTATTTCTAAATATTTCTGACCTTGCTCAATTACAGTCTTATAATCAGCTTTTTCATCTGCCATGCAAATCTGTGCATATCGAACATCTATTTGAGTGTATGCACAATCTGGATATTTGTTTAATATATATGAAAGCCATTTTTTATATTCTGGTAATTTATAACTCCATGCAAAATAAACTGCATGACGGTATATAGCTGCCTCTACCATGTCATCTTTTTTAGCATCTTTTTGCAGTCTATCTATTGCCTTGTAAATGTATTTAGTTTGTTCTTCTTTGGTTCTAGATGATTCTATTGCTTGTAAATATCTTAATGAATTTTCTGGATCTTCTTCAAGTTCTTTTTCTAAAAGTTCCATGTTTCGATTACCTTTATTTTTTTTATAGTAATCATCAGTTTTTAAATAACCATCATGCCAAAGAACAACGTTTTTAAACTCATAAATATTTTTTATTCTTGTATCATCTATTTTTTCATGCACACGCCCCTCAAATTTTATCCCTATTTTAAAGTTTAAAAATCTTGCAGATGGAAACGCACTATAACTATTGTAATCATCAATATTGTCATAGTTACGAATTTCAATATATGCACAATCTATATTTTTGTGATTCTTATTTTTGAAAAACTTACAAATCTCATTAACTGATTTTTCATCAAGATATTCATCAGCATCAACCATAAAAAACCATTTACCCGAACATTTATCAAGCACAGAGTTTCTAGCTGCTGCAAAGTCATCTATCCATTCAAAATCAAATAAAATATCTGAATATTTACCTGCTATTTCTTTGGTCTTATCAGTTGAACCAGTATCAGCTATAACAAGTTCACAATCCACTTTATCACGAAGAGGCTGTAATGCTTTCAAGCATCTTTCTAAGCAGCGTTCTTCATTTTTAACTATCATACCAATAGATAAAACTGGTTTATTTTTATTACTCATTTTTAAAACTCCTTTTTAGGTTTAATAGAAAGAATTTGCAGTTCAAACTTTTTCTACTAAGTCTAAACATAAAAAAATGAGCTGGGCAAAAGCCCAGCCCATAAAGCCAACTAGTTTTACTTTTAATAAATTTACTGTAGAAGCTGAAGAACACCCTGTGGAACCTGATTTGCCTGAGCAAGCATAGCCTGAGCAGACTGAATCAGAATGTTGTTCTTTGTGTATGCCATCATTTCATCAGCAACATCAGTATCACGAATTGCAGACTCAGCATTCTGTAAGTTTTCTTCTGTTACAGACAGGTTCTTAATGGTATGCTCAAGACGATTCTGAATAGCACCAAGATCACCACGTACTTCTGTAACTGCTGTAACAAGACCCTTTATAGTATCTAAGTTAGCAGCACCATTTGTAAGAGTGATATTTGGCTTTGTTACATTACCAATTGTAACACTTAATTGGTTATTGGCATCGCCTGTTGCACCAATCTGAAGATTAATAGTCTCACCAAACAAATCCTTACCATTGAACTTTGTTGTACTTGTAATACGCTCAATTTCATTCTGAAGAGCATCTACTTCTGATTGTAAAGAAGTAATGTCATTACCATCATATGTGCCGTTTGATGCCTGAACTGCAAGCTCATACATACGATTAAGCATGCTATTTACTTCATCTAGCGCACCTTCAGCAGTCTGAATCAAAGAAACACCGTCTTGAGCGTTCTTTTGAGCCATACCAAGACCAGAAATCTCTGCACGCATCTTTTCAGAAATAGCCAGACCAGCAGCATCATCGCCTGCACGATTAATTCTGTAACCAGAAGACAGCTTTTCTAGGTTCTTAGATAAAGCAGAACTATTATTGTTGTAGTTTCTGTAAGCATTCATTGACATGATATTATGTTGGACTCTCATAAGTATTCTCCTTTACTTTTAAATTTTTTAGAATCCATAAAAGCGAAATCCATTTCACTTTCTGTACAGCTTAGTTGTCATCACTGTACAGCAAGGACAACTTCTGTGCTGTACATTCCTTATATCGTCTTTATAGAAATTTACTTAATAGCTTTAATAAAAAATTTTTTAAATTTTTATTTTAAAATAAAAAACCCGCCATTTTATGACAGGTTTAATAATTATGCAAGCTCACCACTATCAACATCTTGCTGTTCTTCATTTTTCTGCTTGTACATAAAATTATAAATTTTTGTTTCAAGTGGCCCATATAAACCTAAAATCTTACCAACACCAAAGGCAGCAATTACAGTACCCTCTCTGATTCCGTGGAACTGCTTAAAGTACACAAGAGAAATAATAAGAGCAATAAGTGATACAGTTATATCAAAACACATTTTTACAATATGCAGTTGTACACCAGTTTTATCTGCAATAACTTGCATAATTCCCTCACCTGGTAGAGATATGAGACTAGGAGATAAATAAAACAGTATACCAAGAGCAATAAGTACCATACTTACAAAAAGATAAGCTAAACGCACCCCATAAACTCCAACTGCTGGCAAAGCAAAAGAAGCAGGGTCTGGCAAAAATTTGTCAGCTAACATATTTGTAAAATCGGTAAAGTAACCAAAAATAGTTGTGCAAATTAGCTGCAAAACCCTTGCAGGCTGAATATTTTTACCCAAAATAACAAACTGAATTACAATATATAAAGAAAAAATAATAATTATCCATGTACCCATAGACAGTTGTGTAAAAATTTCACTTAACACATATGGAATTGAGTTTACAGGTGACATTCCAAGGTTAGCACTTCCTGAAAATGAAACACCCATTGCCATTATAAACAACCCCAAGCAATAGACCAAGATTTTTCTAAACATTGTTGACCAGTTGATTTTTTTCATTTAATTCCCTTCTTAAACATAAATTTTTCTTTACACTTATAATTATATGAATAAAACAATTAGTTGTCAATGCAACTATATTATTTTCTCTTTTTTCACTCATATATGACATGTATAGCGTTACTTTTTTCAGCATATTGTCCTTTAAAAGAGTAAAACACCGTCACTTAATTAAAAGCAACGGTGTTACAATATTATTCTGTTTGTTCAGATGTTTGACCATATCCGTCCATAGTTCCGTTTTGTTCTAAGTAATCAAAACGTTTCATAACTTCATCATATGTTTGTTGACAAACTCCTGGTAAATCCTCTAATTTGCCAACTTGTGCAAAACCTTTTTGCACAGCCTCACGAAGCATACTTATTTTTGACATATCTCCACCAGAAAGATTTACTGCCATATCTATAATACGTGTAGAAACTGCGTTTACACCCCAATTACCATTTTCAGAAATGGCCTCTGCTGCTGCCTCTGGGGTTGTGCCTATACCTAAATCCTTTGCTAAAGCCGCAAAATCAACCTTTCCATTTGCTGTTTTTGCGATTTTATATTGTTGACCTAACATTTGCTTTGCAAGATTTTGCATACTCTCTTCAACTTGACGTTTTAAAGCGTCAACTTGCTCTGCTGTTAGTTTTTTAGGTGGCTCATATGTGATGTTTTCCTGTGGCTCTGACTTTGTAAAAGTGTCTGTTTTAGGTGTTGTTTCCTCAGTTTGTGTTTTTGAGGTTTGCGTACTATCTGTTAACTTGTATACTGGTGTGTAACCTATGCTTTTTATACCATTCATAATGATACCTCCTTTGTTTTTTATATCGTCATGTACAATATAAAAATAATAAGAAAACAGCCTAGATTAAAAACTTAAAATGTCATTTTTTTAAATATCTTACTATAAAAATAAATGCTACTGTTATACTTATTATTCTAATATAGCTGATTATCAGCATAATGATATTATAAATCCATGATAACGAAATAATATTAGCTATCAGATATTTGTTAATCGGTGTATACGGAAAAATCATAACAAATATTTGAACAATTATTGCAACTATCAACGCTTTTATTAATTGATTTTTATTAGTTTTTGTGCTGTTTCTTTGAAAAACATAAACAGTTATTGCCATCATAATAACAAGTACAATAAAAAGCACCCATGCTGTTATAAGTATTATATAATTCATCGAGCGAGTCCATATAAATGTATCTAATACCATTCCTCTTCTTATTCCTGTTGCATACATTAAAAAAACATCAATTAAAATATAAACTGCCCAACTACACCATAAAACCGTATGTTTTGAAACAATTAAACAAATAATACCACATGCAATAATTGGAGATGATAGCATAACACCTGCAATTAAACCGCTTATACCGTTTGTAACCATAAGAAGTAGACACACACAAGCTGCTGTACAAAGTAAAATTGTTCCTACTATTTTTCTTGTCTGTATACTGGGTATTTTGACATAATCAGTTTTTTTATTTACA
Source organism: uncultured Butyricicoccus sp. (assembly GCA_944384745.1). Classification (GTDB taxonomy): domain Bacteria; phylum Bacillota; class Clostridia; order Oscillospirales; family Butyricicoccaceae; genus Butyricicoccus_B. The sequence continues at coordinate 125,017 of CALWUO010000001.1, read as the reverse complement.
TTTTCTTTGTCTTTTACAAGCTCATCAAGTGTTATATTAAATATCTCTGCAAGCTTTATAAGTTTTTCAAACTCTGGAACTGCACTGTTATTTTCCCATTTAGAAACAGATTGTCTTGAAACAGAAAGCTTTTCTGCTAAATCGCTTTGAGAAAAACCTTTGTCATTTCTAAACTTATAAATTCTTTCACCTAAAGTCATAATACTCACTCCTTTATACTTATGGGCTTATTCTATCAAATGGCTATTTATATGTCTATCAACTAAGCTTTATATTTTAGCAACTGATGGTTGCATATATAAAAACGCATGAAAAAACAGTCTAAATCACAAAAGTGAAATAGACTGCTTCAAATCACTTATCAAGAGGTTTCATAGTTGGGAATAGAAGAACATCACGGATAGAAGAAGAATCGGTTAGGAACATAACCAAACGGTCAATACCCATACCCATACCGCCTGTTGGTGGCATACCATACTCAAGAGCAGTAATAAAATCATCGTCCATCATATTTGCCTCATCATCGCCTTGAGCTCTTAACTCTACTTGACGCTCGAAACGACCTCTTTGGTCGATTGGGTCATTAAGTTCTGAGAATGCGTTAGCAAGTTCACGACCATAAACAAAAAGTTCAAAACGCTCAGTTAATCTTGGGTCAGATGGCTTACGTTTAGCAAGTGGAGAAATTTCTACTGGATAATCAGTGATAAATGTTGGTTGCATTAGATTTTCTTCCACAAACTCTTCATAACAGAATGCCAGCAGGTCGCCCCAGCTTTGCTTATTCTTTTCTGGTGTTAAGCCCTTAGCCTTGACAGCCTCTAGAGCTTGTTCACCGTCCATAGCCATAAAATCAAGACCAGAGTATTCCTTAACAGCGTCAGCCATAGTCATACGCTTCCAGCCCTTTGTAAAGTCAATTTCTACGCCTTGATATGTTACCTTAGTTGTCCCTAGAACCTTTTCACAAACATGAACAATCATATCTTCAGTAATATTCATCATACCAACATAATCGGTATAAGCCTGATAAAGTTCAATAGTTGTAAATTCTGGGTTGTGCTTGGTGTCCATACCCTCATTACGGAAAATACGACCGATTTCATATACCTGTTCAAAACCGCCAACAATAAGACGCTTTAAATGTAACTCAGTAGCTATACGCATATACATATCAATATCTAAAGCGTTGTGATGGGTGATAAATGGACGAGCAGCCGCACCACCTGGAATAGTGTTTAGACATGGTGTTTCAACTTCCATAAATCCACGTGAGTCCATAAAATTACGGATTTCACGCACAATTTTAGAACGTTTTTCAAATGTATCACGAACATCAGGGTTAATAATAAGGTCTACATAACGCTGACGATAACGAAGGTCTGTATCCTTTAGACCATGCCATTTTTCTGGCAGTGGAATTAAGTTTTTAGAAAGTAAAACAAGTTTGGATACAATAACAGAGATTTCGCCCTTTTGAGTGCGGAAAACCTCGCCTTCAATACCAACTAAATCACCAATATCAAGTTTTTTAAATGCCTTATATTCGTCTTCGCCTAAGATATCACGCTTAACATACATCTGCAATCTGCCGTAACGGTCAGAAAGGTCAGCAAAAGATGCCTTGCCCATAATACGCTTAGACATCATACGACCTGCAAGACTTACAGTTTTGCCTTCCATCTCATCGAAATTATTTTTAATATCAGTTGTATAGTGTGTACGCTCATAACGCACCTGTTCAAATGGGTCATTACCTGAACTTTGCAGTTCTGCCAGCTTTTCACGACGAATACGCAGTAACTCCCCAAGTTCTGCCTGTGTCAATTCCTTCTGTTCATTTGACATTATTTTATTCACCTTTTCTTTATATTTTTACTTTTTTAGCTCAATAATCTTGTAAGAAACAATACCAATAGGAGCTTCAACCTGTACAACGTCACCAACTTTGTGACCTAATACAGCTTTACCAAATGGAGACTCATCAGAAATTTTGCCTTCCATTGGATTAGCTTCTTGAGAACCTACAAAATGATATTCTTCTTTATCACCAAATTCTAAATCTTCAACAACAAAACGGCAACCTGGAGAAACCTCATCAGCCGCATAAGTGTCACCAGAAACAACCACAGCATGTTTAATTATTTCTTCAAGCTCTGCAATACGGGAGTAAAGTTTGCCTTGTTCGTTTTTAGCTTCATCATATTCAGCGTTTTCCGAAAGGTCACCAAAAGAACGAGCTTCTTTTAACTGTTCTGCGACTTCATCGGCACGAGTGGTTTTTAGATACTCTAGTTCCTGCTTGTAATTATCCAGACTTTCCTGAGAGAGTTTAATTTCCTTAGCCATGTGTCAATACCTTCTTTATTATAAATTTATTTAACTTATTATGATACATTATTTAATTATATGTAGTGTTTTGCACAATGTCAAGCAACCTTTATCGAACTTTTGCAATTTCATCATTTTGCATATTATTTGTTACTATTCAAATAGTTTAAAGCGGCTTGTAACTGAGTGTCATCAGCTTCAGCAGTAAAATATAAATCAAAATTATCATTTGGTTTGCTTTCAATATCTGGAATAACACCTGTTCCAATAAGGGTTTTTCCACTTGGGGTAAAATATTCTTGGTCAGATAGATGAAGTGCAGAGCCATCACTTAATACATAACTTTGTTGTGAATAGCCTTTTCCTATGGTTTTCTCACCAACTATAACAGCTTTATCATATTCTTGAAGAGCTGCTGCAAAAAATTCAGCCGCACTTATAGATTGTTCATTTACTAAAACCGCCATAGGCACATTTATTTCATCTTTATCAGAATTATAAACTGTTTCATCACCTGCTTTAGTTTTTAGTGTCATAATAGTACCTTCTGGCAGTAAATAATCGAGAGCATCACAAACGCTTACAACTGCACCTCCTGGGTTATTTCTCACATCAAATACTATTTGTGTTGCACCCTGTTCAAGTAGTTTGTCCACTTCATCTATCATTTGTTCCTCTGAGCCTTTGCGGAAATTATAAATTCTAACCATTCCTGTTTTTCCATCTGATAACATATAACCGCTTGCCATTATTTGCTCAGTTGTTTTACGCTCCATTTGAAGAGTTTGAGTTTCACCAGTATCTGCTTTTAATATAGTTACATTTGCTTTTGTGCCTTTATCGCCAGAAACCGCATCAATGACAGCTTGATATCCGTCTTTTTCAACGGTTTTCCCCTCAGCACCCAGAATTATATCGCCCTTTTTAATACCTAAATTTTCAGCATCAGAGCCTTTAAAAATCTCTACTACACGAATTTGATTTTTTTGTGCACTGTAAGAAGTATAAAGACCTATACCAAAAGATTGACCTGAAAAACTAAGTGAATATTCCTCATAATCCTCTTTTGACATATAACTACTCCAAACATCTCCAATGCCAGCTACATATCCAGCCGCTGCCATATCCACTGCATCTTGTGTTTCATATTCCCCAACATAATATGCATCTATTGTTCTGCGAATTTCCCCTATTTTGCCATAAATCGCCTCATCTTGCTTATAATCTGGAAGTTCTGCATTGAAACGGTAACGCATTATAGCATAAGAACCAGAAAAAGCAACTGCTGCGGATAGAATTGAATAAGCCACTGTTTTTTGAATTGAAACTGATTTTGCCATTTTGTGACTCCTTTTATGTTTTATAATTAAAAAGGTACACCAAAAAAGGCGTACCTTTAAGTTTTTAATTAAAAATAGTTCATAGGGTTTACTGGAGTACCATTGATATTAACTTCAAAATGTAAGTGATTACCTGTTGAAATACCAGTAGAACCTATTTTGCCTATTTGTTGACCAGCTGAAACAGTCTGACCAACTGAAACCATACGGCTATTCATATGTGCATAACCTGTTACAACTCCACCGCCATGGTCAATAGCTATATAGTTACCATAAGAAGAAGAGTAATAACTTTTTACAACTGTGCCAGAACCAGCTGCAACAACCGCAGTATTAGCAGGAGCTGCTAAATCAACACCCTTATGGTTTGAACTTGCACCACCAGTAGGAGCGTTTCTATAACCAAAACCACTGCTAACATAGCTGTAAGATGGAGCAGGCCAAACAGAAATAGAACTTAAACTGCCATTTGCGGTTTGAGTTGCACCGCCACCATTTGATGAACTAGATGAAGAACTAGCTTGTTGCTGTGCCTTTTTCGCAGCTTCTGCACTCTTTCTTGCAATTTCTGCAAGTTCATCACTAATAGCCTGTTTTTCAGACTCTAAAGCAGCTTTTTCACTACTAGCTTTATCAGCATCGCCTTGGAGTTTATCCTTTGTAGCTTGAAGTTCTTCTCTTTGAGCTTCTAAAGTTTCATTCTTCTCTTCTAGTGAATCTTTATAAGCCTTTTGTTCATTTTGGCTATCAACTAAAGATTGTTTAGCTGCTTCAAGGTCAGCCTTAGCCTGTTTAAAATCATTTACAATCTTTTTATCACTTTGCATGATTTCGCTAACGACTTCAAGTCTTGAAAGCATATCTGAAAAGCTATTAGAACCTAAAATAACATCAAGGTAGCCTATTTCATTACCGTTTTCATACATAACACGCATACGTGTTTCAAACAGCTTTGTTTGTTCATCAAGTTTAACTTGAGCCTCTTGTATTTCTATTTCTTTATCAGCTATTTGTTCATCATAACTTTCAATAATTTGTTCTGTTTTTGCGATATCATTTTTTGTTATTGTGATTTGGTCACCCAAAACCGCAATTTTTTCAGTTGTGTTTTCAATTTGGTTTTCCAGATTATCTAAAACCGACTGAATTTCTTTTTTCTGACTTTCAATATCAGATAACTGACTTTTAAGTTCAGATACTGATGCCGCACTGGCAGTGCTTATAAGTGAAATCAGTCCACCAGCTATCATTGTTATAAGTAATGCAACGGCGATTACAACAGAAACTATACGAACTGTTTTTTTACTTAACATATAAATATCCTTTCAAAAAATTAAACATCTAGGAATCGACGCATAGATAAAACAGAACCGCCAACACCTATAATAATACCTGCACCGAGGAAAATAAATACTAAAGGCATACCGAATTCATGGAACTGAGCCATTTCAAACTGTGGAATAGCACTTGTTACTGTTATAACCAGTTTTTCATATATACCCCATTCGGCAAGAGCTGCCAAACCACCTGAAATAAAACCTAAAACCATACCTTCAATCACAAACGGCCAACGGATAAACCAGTTTGTAGCACCGACCATTTTTTCTATTGCTATTTCCTCACGTCTTGCAAACATTGCAAGTTTTACAGTATTTGAAATAATAACAATAGATATTGCACCAAGGGCAGCTATAAGTGTAAATGAAACAATTCTAAATACCTTTTGAACATTTACAAGCATTTGCATTGTAGTTTCTTGTATTACCACCTTGGCAACGCCATCTATTTTCTTGATTTGTTGGCTTGTCTGCTCGGCACTTTCGAGATTTTTAAGTGTAACACGATAAGCATTTCTCATAAAGTTATTATCTGCGTTATATCCGTCTAGTATATCACTATCAGAACCCAACTGACTACGCAGGTCATCAAGTGATTCTTCAGCAGACTGGAACTGTACAGTGTTTACATTTTTGATTTTTTCCAATTCTTTTTGGATATCTTTAGCTTGTTCATCAGTGTAAGACTCATCAATAAACAACATAATCTCGCTGTCTTCTTGTAGATTTTTAATATTTAAGTCTACATTGTATGAAATAAGTACCGTACTGCCAGTGATTAAAAGGCAAGCCAAAATAATAGTAACCGCAGCAAAGCTCATAAATCCATTTAAAAAGATGTTATGAATACCTTCTGACCAGAAATAACTTATTCCAGTCTTACTGTTTCGACGCTTCGGTTTCTGCGTTTTTCTGCTCATTTTCTATTTCTCCACCTGCTTGTTCTTTATTATTATCTTTTATACCTACACGTTGCTCAAAACGCTGTATAAGCTCTTCGAGCGACGCATCTACACTTCCAACGCTTGTTTTTACTCTTTGTGGTTGTTGACGGTTCATCATAGCCGTATTCATACCAACACGATTGGAAATTTGAGATAAATCTGGCTTTGTTTGTTCTTTGCTATCAGTTGGGCTTTCAGTTTGTTCAGTTTCTTCTTTTGGCTCATTAACTTCTGGCTGTTCAGTTTCAGGCTCGCTGACCTCTGGTTTATTAGACTCTGTTTCATCAGTTTCTAATGTTTGTTCTGTCTGTGTTTGTTCAGCCTGTTCTAACTCACCAGTGTTATCAACTTCAATATCATCAACTTTATCAGCTTGCACTTCTTGAGTGTCTTCTGTTACTTGCTTTTGAATGTCTTCAATAATATTATCATCTGATAATACAGCAGTTTGACTTGTAATTTCAATATCTTCTGTTTTATCAGTGTGGATTGGCTTTGTGTCTTGAGACATTTCCTCTTGGGTTGGCTCTTCTGTTTTTTTAGCGTTTAAACGCTCAAAAAGCATAGTAAGTGTGGCATTTGCCGCATCTTCAGGTTCTAGTTTTTTTGGTTGCTCCTCAATATTTTCCTGAACCTGTTCTTCTATGTAGTCATCGTCATAATACTCATCGTCTGCATAATAACGACCTGTGGCATCACTTACGATTTCACCATTATCAATCATAATAACACGCTTTTCAAACTCATCTACAAGTTCTTTTTCATGTGTAACAATTAGTATAGTAGTGCCAAGTTCATTTATCTTTTCAAAGAGCGTCATAAGTTCATAAGACCTTACAGGGTCTAAATTACCAGTTGGCTCATCTGCGATAATCAAACGAGGGTTATTTACCAAAGCTCTTGCGATAGCAACACGTTGTTGTTCACCGCCTGATAACTCAAGTGGACGAGTATCTGCTTTTTCACTAAGACCTACAAGGTCAAGCACATAAGGCACACGCTTACGAATAGCACGATTTTTCGCACCGACCGCACGCATAGCAAATGCAACATTTTCATATACAGTTTTTTTCTCAATCAGGCGAAAATCCTGAAAGACAACGCCCAAAGTACGACGTAAATAAGGAATTTCTCGTTTTTTTATTGCACCAATGTTATAGTTATTAACAACAATACGACCAGAGGTAGGTTTTACCTCTCCAGTTATCAATTTTATAAGAGTTGATTTACCCGAACCAGATGGACCGACTAAAAATACAAATTCCCCTTCGTCAATTCGCAGCGTCGCTTTTTTTACTGCACGGACACCGTTATCATATTCCATGCTGACGTCGCTCATTCTTATCACGGCAGTGTGAAACCTCCTTGTATTTCAGTTAATTATCTGGGTTTTTAAACTGAAATCTGCTGATTAAGCAGCTAAATACGCAAAAAAATGGTATAACAGCTACTCTAAGCTATTATACCACATTCTTTTTTAAATTTCCAGAACATTTCCCGCTATACACAAATTTTTAACATATTTACTATGGTTAAATTGTTGCATAAAACGGTTATTTTTGTCGTTTTTCGGGGAATGTTTCCATTTTGTCACCTATTATTGACGACCTTCTTCACGGCTTTCAAGATATTTGCGAACCATTAAAGCTACCTTAAATACAATAGCATGGTCAAATTCACGTAGGTCAAGACCTGTGAGTTTTTTAATTTTCTCCAAGCGATAAACAAGGGTATTACGGTGAACAAAGAGTTTTCTTGAAGTTTCAGAAACATTTAGGTTGTTTTCAAAGAATTTTTGAATTGTGTAAAGAGTTTCTTGGTCAAGAGAATCAATAGAACCCTTTTTAAATACTTCATTTAAGAACATTTCACAAAGGGTTGTAGGTAGCTGGTAAATCAAACGACCTATTCCAAGATTTTCATAACTTACAATAGCCTTTTCTGTATCAAATACGCTTCCAACCTCAATAGAAACCTGAGCTTCCTTAAATGATTTAGCGATATCTTTCAGTTGAGTTGCAACTGAACCAATACCAATAATAGATTTAATTAAAAGTTCGCTGTTAAGTGCGTTTTCAATAGCCTTAGCACACTTAACAAGCTCTTTGGTGTCGCTATTTGCTTTAACTTCCTTAACAACAACGATATCGCTTTCACTGATGTGAAGAACAAAATCTTTTTGTTTATCTGGGAACAGACCACTTATAACATCAATAGCTGCAACATCTGCACGTTCTAACTGATGAACTAAGAAAACAACTCTTGGTACATCATTACCAAAATGCAATTCTCTTGACTTAATATAAATATCACCTGGCAGAATGTTATCTAAGATGATGTTTTTAACAAATGTAGCCTTATCATGCTTTTCATCATAGAGAGTTTTAATATTATTAACTGCAACTGCTGCCATAGAGCATACAGAGCGAGCTAGCTCGTCCTCACCCTGAACAAAAACAGCATATTCAAAACGGCTAGACCTATCGGAAACCGTGCGGTAGGTATAACCACCAAAACGGACCATGTCTCCAACATATCCGAGTTCGGTCACAGCATCTTCACGCATTTCGCCTATTCGTGGCAAATCAGTGCAGGCGATTACAGAACCAGTAGCATCAATCATACCGATAGTACGATCAACAGTATCTTTCATTTGAAGAATAATAGACTGAAACAATCTGGAGGCCATTTGAGTCACCTTTCCTTTCAAGTTTATAAAAAACCTTTTTAATCCCCATCGTATATAAAGACGGACTTAGCTTTATTTGACATTTTGCACAAGATGTCAAAACTTTATTCTGTCATTTGTAAAAATTATACCACAAGTTTTTTAATTTTTGTATATATTTTTTAAGTTTTTTTGATTTTTTTTACAAAGATTTTTTTTATACCTTATTTCTATTTGTATTATTTGCTTTTACTTCGTTTTTCAACATATCAACTTCATCATCTGTAAGTTCTCTATATTTACCTATTTCCAAATTTTCATCAAGTTTCAAACTGCCTATTGAAATACGTTTTAAATACTCGACATGACCGCCAACAGCTGCAACCATACGTTTTACTTGATGATGTTTTCCCTCATGCAGAGTAACTCTTATTTTAGTTAAACCGTTTTCCTCACCTAAAATAACAAGCTCTGCTGGAAGGCATGCTGTTGAGTCTGCAAGTATAAGCCCTTTTTTAAACTTCTCTTTTGCGTTTAAATCAAGTTTCCCTGAAACTAAAGCCTCATAGACTTTACTTACATGACGCTTTGGGGACATAAGTGCATGACAAAAACCACCGTCATCAGTGATAATAAGCAAACCCTCTGTATTTTTATCAAGTCTGCCTACTGGAAAAAGCCCACGTCTTTGTGATTGCGGAAACACTGAAAGCACAGTTTCATGCAAATTATCCACACATGCAGAAACCAAATCTGGTGGTTTATTAAGCATGTAATAGCGTCCAATTTTCCAGCGTAGGTCTTTACCGTCTAAAGTTAACCTGTCTTCTGATGGTGTTACACGAACCGAAGGGTCTTTTACAATTTGACCATTTACAGCAACCCTGCCTGATTTTATAATCAAACCAACTTCTTTGCGGCTGCCACACCCAACAGATGCAAGTGCTTTGTCAAGACGCTCCTTTGCCATTTTATTCCTCCCGTCCATACTAGATAAATATAGAGTAACACTTTTTTGCAATTTGCACAATAGGTATAGTTAAAAAAAACAAAAAAAAGCTTTATCTTAGTCTGTGATTAGTGAATTTTTCCTTTTTAACTTTTTTAAGTAAAAAAAGAGCAGTTTCATAGTATAAGCAAACCATAAAACCGCTTTTCTGCATTTATTTTAATACTAAAGGTAATTTATGTACTTAACAATTAGAGTTCACCGTTTATAATCGGTCGTAAAAGCCCGTCTTGTTCTGGAACACAAATATCTGCCGCTATAAGCTTATCATTATAAGTTACTATACTTGCGGTTACATTTTGTGTACCACTTTCATCATTTTTCACTCGATATACATAAAGCATAGCCCGTTTACCCTTGTATTTTTCAAGGTCTAATCCCTGCTGTTTTTGCAGTTCATTGTAGTTTAAATATGTTTCATCAAACTCATTTGGTATTTGTACCTCGGTCTGGGTTATGGGTTTTTCATCTACTTCAACACCAAAATTTTTTAATAAATCGACTTGTTTTTCTATGCTATCTAATTTTTTATCAAGCGAAACTTCATTTGCAGTGCTTACCGATTGTAAAATCTCATCTTGTCCCCTAAGTGTTGATACACCCAGAATAACCGCTGCCAATATAACTATACCAACAGCCGCTTTTTTTAGATTAAGTTTAGTAACACAAACTATCATAATCAAACGTCCTCCCATAGTATCGCATACTAAATAATATGTAGAACATTTGATATTTAGAACTAAAATATTTATTAGAAAAGACACTCCCGAATGGAAGTGTCCCTTCTATATTACAATGCAAACAAGCAGAAGTGGTCTTAATCTTTATTAAGTGCCTCAAGTCTAGCCTTATTCTCTGCAATAACTTTTTCTTGAACCATTGGTGGAGCTTCATCATAACGCTCAAATTCAGATTCAAAAGCACCACGACCTTGAGTCATAGAGCGAAGTGTTATAGCATAATCTGATGTTTCAGCCATAGGAACTTCAGCAAGAATTTCTTGACAGCCACCCTCTACTGGGTTCATACCCATAATGCGACCTCTACGTTTATTTAAATCACCTATAACATCACCCATATACTGGTCAGGAATAACAACCTTCATAGAGCAAATAGGCTCTAACAGTACAGGTGAAGCCTGTGGGATACCTGCTTTATAAGCGAGTTTTGCCGCCATTTTAAATGAAAGTTCATTGGAGTCAACATCATGATAAGAACCATCGGTTAAAGTAGCTTTTAAGCCTACCATTGGATAACCCGCTAGAACACCATGTTCCATAGCCTCACGAATGCCCTTATCTACTGCTGGGTGGAAATTCTTTGGAACAGAACCACCAAAAATCTTTTCTGCAAATGCATAATCGCCATCAGCATATGGTTCAAAGTCCATTTTTACATGACCATATTGACCATGACCGCCAGATTGTTTCTTGTGTTTACCTTCAACAGAAACCTTTTTACGGATTTTTTCACGGTATGGAATAATAGGTTTAGAAAGTTTAACTTCCACACCAAATTTATTTTTCAGTTTGGAGCAAATAACATCAAGATGAATATCACCTGCACCAGAGATTAACATTTGTTTTGTTTCGGTATTATAATGAGTTTCAAAGCTTGGGTCTTCATCTCTAAGTTTTGCAAGACCTGTGGACATTTTTTCCTCATTGTTTTTAGATATTGGTTCTATGCCCTGTGTATAGCAAGGCTTAGGAATTTCTACGCCCTCTAAACTAACCTTACGAACCGACATAGATAATGTGTCGTCAGTTTTAGTTGTGACAAGTTTAGCTACTGCACCAATATCACCGCAACCGATTTCATCAACTTCTTTGGTCTTTTTACCACAAACACTGTAAATATGTGAAAGTTTTTCATTTGCATCAGCACGTTTATTAACTAAAGTCATATCCTTTGTAACAGTGCCAGACATAACTTTAAAATATGAAAATCTACCATATTGGTCAGCGATAGTTTTAAAGATATATGCACATGTAGAACCATTAGGTGAACAGTTAATTTCTATAAGTTCGCCCTTTTCGTCCTCACAAACCTGAGATGGTGACTCATCAGGAGATGGCATATAATCAGCAATACCTTTTAGCATAGCATAAGAACCGATACCAGTAGCCGCTGTGCCACAGAATACAGGTGCAATAACAAGGTCACGCACACCTTGACGAATACCTGCAATAAGTTCTTCATCAGAGAATTCTTCACCAGCGAAATAACGTTCCATCAGTTCTTCTGATAGCTCTGCAACGTTTTCACAAAGAGCTGCACGGTGCTGATTAATACGCTCGACCATATTTTCAGGAATAGGAATTTCTACACGAGTAGTGCCGTCCATTTTATAAGCCTTACGAATTACACAGTCAACAACACCAACTGTATCACGATTACCTTCAAAAATTGGAACAACAATAGGACAAACCGACACACCAAATTGCTTTTGAAGTTTATGTAATGCGGTGTAATAATCGGAATTTTCCTCATCAATTTTAGATATATAGAACATACGAGGCATATTTTTCTCTACTGCACGTTTCCAAACCTTTTCAGTTCCTACACCTGGACCAGATTTGCCAGTTGCAACAATAAGTGCAGAGTCGCAAACTCTAAGAGCATGACGCACTTCAGACTCAAAATCAAAAAAACCAGGGGTATCTAATAAATTTATTTTACAGCCTTCCCATTCAATAGGTGCGACTGCGGTAGAAATCGAAAATTGACGTTTTATTTCTTCTGCATCGAAATCACAAACAGTGTTTCCGTCAGGCACATTGCCTTCTCTTTCAATCATGCCAGCGGTGAACAGTAGGCTCTCAACAAGGGAGGTCTTACCATCGCCACCGTGACCCATGACGCATACATTTCTCAACTCATTAACTGGATATGTTGCCATATTTCACACGCTCCTGCTTGTCATTGTATAAGACGCTCTGAACTATTTTATGTTCAGGCTCTCTCTATGTTTGTTATTATACACTATATTCACGGTAATTGCAAATATTATTTTGTATATCTTAACAATAGATAAAATTTTTCGCAAAAAGTCATGTTTTTTTACAGCAATACGACTAAAGAGCAAAAAAAGTATAAAAAATCCACTGAAAACATTTTCACAGTTATTCAGTGGACTAAATTTATTTAATAACTTATTTTAGTTGAAGTGTTTACAGCAAATGTTGGAAGATACCAAAGCAGTAAATAAATAAGAACATTTTTAGGTTCGACAGCCTCAGCCGCACCTTTATATGTCAGATAGAACATTAAAAGCATACCTGCAATTCCTGCAACAGTACCTATAAGCAAATTTGCTCTTAGTGAAGTTACTAAACGTTCAGCAGACTGAAGCACTATTGCAAACGGCATTGCACCGTCTTTTGAAAGCAATGCACTTACTTTATCATTTTGAACGTATTTAATATTATTAACCTCATCAATACGCTGTGCATCTATTGAGCCTACTTCACCCTTTTTAACCTCAAACATGCTTTCAACCATAGCAGGAGAAATATTGAAATCCTGAGCAGAGATAACAGGATATTTTTTAACTCTAGTCATGGTGTGAATTGCACCATAAGTTTGTGCTGTTGGGTGATAGCTCATAACAATTTCGCCTGCAATCTGACTATTGATAACAACATAAACACTGTTAGAAATAGTGTATTCATCAGGCTTACTAATACCTAGCTTGCTTAAAAATGCCGCAGTACCAACCATAACATTATCTGTATTTATATCCGCAGACATGCCACCAGACTCATAATAAACAATATTATTAGCCTTTACTGGTCTGCCGAACTGCTCACGAAGTGCCTCAGCAAGTACACGACCTATTTCAAGATTGTTATTTGCAGTTACAGCAGAGGCATAAGCCAAAAGTTTTTCGGTTGAATAATTGCCATAGTTTTTAATTTCATCTATTACAATAGAACCTGTTGGATAAAAATCAGAATCACGCATTACAGCTTGTCTAGTTTTGCAAAGACGATGTGCATGTTTAGCACCTGCAATTGCAGCACCTTCTGAAAGCAGTTTTCTTGATATATTGCGGTAAGATGTGCCAAATGAGCATAAAATGCCAAGTGGTGCAGAGATAGACATAATAGCAGAAAAAGCCCAGAAGAAACGAATAGGGTCTTTTGCAGCAACAGCCGCCATAACAGAGAAAGCAATAGATGCTAAAATTGCAATAGGTGTATAAATTCTTTCAAAAACTTGCACAGTGTCTGTGCGTTCTATCTCTCTTAAAAAATTATCAACGCTATGCATACGGTATTTAACTGCACGACGGGTTTTGTCTTTATTATCTACATGTGCATAAACACCAGTTGGACGGTCGCCAAGTGATGCCGCTTTATATGCACGATAACGACCTGACATAAGTGATTTTTCCTCTTGCATTTGAGCGAATAATAAAACCATACTTATAGCACAATAAGGCATCCAAGCATTATTTTTAAATATAATAATTGTCATGCCATGTAAAAGAGAAGCTATAAGAGAAAATACAACAAGTGTGCCTCTATCTGGTTTACCCTTTAAAAGATTGTATATACCATTTCCAACTATATCAAGACCTATAAACATTGAGAAAAACTGAAGAAGCATCATTGTCATAACAGTAAGGAATGTATGTTCGGCATATTTAAGCATAGATGGCAAAGGTAGCCCCATGCCACTTGCAACTGTTATATACATTGTTATAACTGTTAAGATAAGCACTAATAAACTGCGTCTTGCGAGGTTTTTTGCTCTACGTTTATAATATCTAAGAGCCTCTCTAGGATTGCGTATTTCTATTTCGTCCTCTTTGTCGAGCATACGTTCATTTTCCATACGACGCTCTTTTTCGAGCTTTCTACGCTCTTTACGGGACATTCTGCGTTCTCTTTCCTGTTCTTCAGCCGCCTCATTTGCAAGTTCTTTTAAATGTCTTGCTTGTTCATCAGCCATTTTACGCATATTCATTTCGACTTCCATAGGGTCTACCCCTGGAACACGAGGTATTCTCTGACTTGCCTGAGAATATCGACCAGTTGACTGAGACACACGACTTCCATCACTGTTAGCTCTGCCGTTTACTTTTGGAATACGACCTGTACCAGATGATATTCTACCCGTTCCAGGCTGAATAGTTCCTGTTATACGAGGAATATTAGCTGTACCGCCAGACATTCTGGTTTTAACACGCTGAGAACGTTGAGATGTTGAAGATGTGCTTGCACTTTTTTTAGTTTGGTCAACAACACCGCTTACCTCAGCCAAAATATCATTTAAATCAAATGAATCTGTATTACTTTTTTCCACAGGCGGAATATTTGATAAATTATCTTCGTCTGGTTCTTCACCGAGCATACGACGTATATCATTAAGCTCTTGAGTGTCGATTAGCTTATTGCTCATATCAAAACCCTCCCTTTTAATTAAATTCTGCGACGAACAGCTTCATAAAGTAAAATAGCGGCTGCATTTGATGCATTTAAAGAATTAACCTTTCCACGCATTGGAATGCTAACAATAAAATCACATTTTTCACGGATTAAACGGCTTATACCGTTACCCTCTGAGCCAATAACCAAAGCGGTTGCATCTGCAAAATCAGCCTTGTAAAGGTCTACTGTGCCATCAGCTTCCGCACCATAAACCCAAACACCACGTTTTTTTATTTCATCTATGGTGCTTGCAAGATTTGTTGCTTTATGCACTGGCATATGTGCCAAAGCACCAGCAGACGCCCTTGCTACAATGCCAGTTAAACCCACTGCTCTACGTTTAGGTATGATAATACCATGTGCACCTGCGGCTTCAGCAGAACGAACAATAGCCCCTAAATTGTGAGGGTCTTCCAAGCCATCACAGATAACAAAAAGAGGTTTTTCGCCCTTTTGCTCTGCACGTTCAAAAAGCTCATCTAAAGAAACATAATCTTGTGCAGCCGCTTGAGCTATAACGCCCTGATGATTGCCTGTTTGACTCATGCTGTCTAGCTTACGACGGTCACAGATTGTAACTGGTACACCATTTTTTTTAGCAAGGGCGATAATTTCACCCATTCTTCCATGTGCGTTTTCAGCTACAAACAGTTTATCCACAGCTTGACCTGATTTAATAAGCTCACTTACAGCATTTCTGCCCTCTATAAGCATATTATCCATCTGTGGAGTATTGTTATTCTGTTTTTTATCAAACATATTTTTTTCAACTCCGTATTATATTACACAGAATGTATTATAACACAAATGGCGTGCTCCATACAATGGAACACGCCGAAAAAATCGCACTTTGTCGCAAGCGATATCTGTATAATTTTATGCATTAAAGAACTTATCATGGATAGCTTTAACAGCCTTTTCAGAATCTTCCTCATTGATAAGTACAGAAATTTTGATTTCAGAAGTGGAAATCATACGGATATTGATACCAGCAGATGCGAGAGCTTCAAACATTTTAGCTGCAACACCAGAGTTAGACGCCATACCAGCACCAACAATAGAAACCTTAGCAACAGCAGTATTAACAGAGATATCTTCAAAACCAAGTTGGTCTTTATTTTCACGTAAAATACGTTCTGTTTCCTCTACACTGCTTTGAGGAATTGTGAAGGTTATAGACTTTTTATGGTCTTGACCTACTGATTGTAGAATAATATCTACATTGATTTTATATTTAGCCAGTAGTGCAAATGTGCGGAAAGCTACACCTGGCTCATCTGGCAGGTTAATAATAGCAATTCTAGCACAGTTATTATCACGAGCAACGCCGCTTACATTCATTTTCTCCATGTTTGAACCCTCCTTGACTTTTGTACCCTCATTACGGGTAAAGCTGGACACAACTTCCAAATCAACATTATATTTCTTAGCCATCTCAACCGAGCGATTGTGAAGCACCTGTGCACCAAGGCTTGCAAGCTCTAGCATTTCATCATAAGTTATAGTGGATAACTTTTTAGCATTAGGAACAATTCGTGGGTCTGCTGTATAAACGCCATCAACATCGGTGTAAATCTGACATAAATCAGCACCAAGTGAAGCTGCGATTGCAACAGCGGTTGTATCAGAGCCGCCACGACCTAAAGTTGTGATATCGTCCTGTTTGTTAATACCTTGGAAACCAGCAACAATAACAATACGGTTTCTATCAAGTTCGGAGCGAATACGCTCAGCAGTTACTTTACGTATACGAGCTTCTGAGTAATTAATATCTGTTTTAATGCCCGCTTGCCAACCAGTGAGAGAGATAACAGGATATCCAAGTTTTTGGATAGCCATAGCAAGTAATGACATAGAAATCATTTCACCAGTTGAAAGTAGTACGTCCATTTCACGCTTTGATGGACGTTTATTAATTTGGGCTGCTTTTTCGATTAAATCATCAGTTGTATCACCTTGAGCAGATACAACAACTACTACCTGATTGCCCGCCTTATAAGCAGATGTTGCAATATCTGCTACATTGAAAATACGCTCGGTGTTGGCAACAGATGTTCCACCGAACTTCTGAACAATAAGACTCATGTTATATATTTTCCTCCTTATAAACCCTACATTAAGGGTAAAAAGCAAAGTTATTTTATTTCGGTTACAACTGCACCGACTTCATCACACACAAGGCGAATAGGCTTCCAATGCGGAAAATTATGCTCGCAGTACATTTCTGCACGGGAAAGATATGTTCTGTCATGTGCGTCCACAACTGCAATTATAGATGGACCTGCACCAGAAATAAAAGTGCCTAATGCACCCATAGCCTTAGCGGCATGTACAAGCTCACGACCATCTGGAATTAAATCAAATCTATAAGGTTGGTGCAGACAGTCGCCAACTGCAACACCTAAGTTTTCAAGCTTACCAGTTGTAAGGCTACCAGCAAGCAATGCTGCACGGGATAAATTAAACACTGCATCATGATGAGCAATAGTTTTAGGAAGTGCTGCACGGGCTTTTTCAGTTGATAGCTCAAAATCTGGAATAAAAGTTATAAATTCAACCTTTCCATTCATAGGCACTCGAACACTCCATACTTTGCCATACTCTAAAAGAGCAACACAGAAACCGCCTAAAATAGCAGGTGTAGAGTTGTCAGGGTGACCTTCAATATTTGCTGCAAGGTCTATTATACTTTCTCTATCCAACGGATTACCTAAAAGAGCATTAGCACCTAAAATACCTGCAACCGTACAAGCAGAGGAAGAGCCTAAACCCCTTGTTTGCGGAATGTCGCACTGCTCAATAATTTTCATACCTTTTAATGGTTTTCCGCAGATAT
Source organism: uncultured Butyricicoccus sp. (assembly GCA_944384745.1). Lineage (GTDB taxonomy): Bacteria > Bacillota > Clostridia > Oscillospirales > Butyricicoccaceae > Butyricicoccus_B. Next base: position 107,114 of record CALWUO010000001.1, on the reverse strand, counting down.
CATAAACTTTTTTCGCACATTGATATATTAGATTGGTTTCGTCCATTGGAATAGATGCACCAGAAACATCACTTATATCAATACAATCTGACTCTTCCATTTTAATTGTGTTATATAGATTTAGTGCAATACCTATTGAGTCATAACCTGAACCCATATTAGCACTTGTTGCTGGGACTTTTACCTCAATCATTTTTTTCTCCTGTATTATAGAATACGCATACAAGACTCAGCTTGTGCAAACTGCTTATTTGCTTCAGCTGTTGTCATTTCTGGCATAATCTTGCCTTGTTCACCCTGCATACGCACATACCATTTACTAGAAAGTGTATCTATTGATTTAAGCAGATGTTTTTCACCACTTCCCCATGATACATTACGACGTTTTTCACTATGAGCGATTGAATCCATCATGTCTGCTACAACCGCAGATGCAGTTGCAAGCTTACCTGCACCCTTGCCATAGAACATTACATCACCAGTTGCATTACCATCAATCATAACAGCATTGAAAACATCTTCAACAGATGCCAGAGGGTGATGTTTGTCAATTAAATGAGGTGCTACATAAGCATAAACTTTTCCATCGTCACATTTAACTGAACGACCTATAAGTTTAATAGCATATCCTAATTTTTCAGCTTGTTCAACATCTGTTAATGTAATTTTTGTTATGCCTTCACATGGCACTTCATCTGGATTAAATTTATCACCAAATGCAAGGTCTGATAAAATGCTGATTTTACGGCAAGCGTCATGACCTTCAATATCAGCAGTTGGGTCTTTTTCAGCGTAACCATTTGCTTGAGCCTGTTTTAAAGCGTCCTCAAATGCAACTCCATTCTGTATCATTTGGGTTAGAATATAGTTAGTTGTACCATTTAAGATGCCACGAATTTCTAAAATTTCATTAGCGGCTAAACATTGCATCATAGGTCTAAGCAGAGGAATGCCACCACCAACAGAGGCCTCAAACAGATAATTCACATTATTTTCTTCAGCGATTTTTAAAAGTTCATCGCCTTTTGTTGCAACAAGCTCTTTATTTGATGTGCAAACGCTTTTACCAGCCATAAGTGAACGTTTGGTAAATTCATAAGCTGCACCTGTGCCGCCCATAACTTCAGCAACTACTGTTACTTCTGGGTCATTTTCAATAACTGAAAAATCGGAAACGAACTTGTCACCATAAGGCAAATGAGAGAAATCACGCAAATCCAGCACATATTTTACTTCTACTGGTTGCCCTACTGACTTGGCGATTTTTTGAGCATTCATATCAAATACTTCATAAACGCCAGAACCAACTGTGCCATGACCTAATATTGCTACTTTAATCATAATATTTTTCCTCCAATTTTTCAATTACTCACTTGCCAAAATCACAACTCTAAGCACACCATCTAAAGCCTGTGCACGTTCCATTAGTGATTCGACTGTGCATTTCATTTCAGCGGTGCGAGCTGCAATAGTAACTGCTGCTTGACCACCAATAGGAATTGATTGATTTATTGTAAGTACATTTGCACCTACACGGGCAAAAAGCCCTAAAATATTACTAAGCACCCCTGGTCTATCAATAAGCATTAAATGAAAATTGATAGTTCTATTATGAGCTGCCTCATAAAATGGTCTAATGCCATCTTTATATTTATAATACGCACTTCTGGAAAGCCCAACGCTTTGAGCCGCTTCACTTGCAGTTTTAACACGTCCAGTGTGAAGTGCCGCATTTGCTTTAACAACCTTGCGAAAAACCTCAGGTAATAAAGTGCGTTCTACCAGATAATATTTAGTATCCGTATCCATGATTTGTCCTCCTGAAAAATACATATGTCTTTCAAGCCTTATAATCGTACCATAGGTTTTAACGATTTGCAATGGTGAAATTGATAAATTTTGATGTTTTTACAAAAATCTTTTTGTTTTTTTGTCATATAGGTTTATTCTGTATATATTATATAATTTTTACTATATTTTACTAATGCAAAAAGCTATCTAAAATAAAATTCAACTTTAATTGTTAGCAGATTAAAATTATGCTATAATAACTAAACATACGATAATAATTTGGAGGAAAAAATGAAAAACTCAAATCAAAATGGAACATTCTCCAGTAAACTTGGCTTTGTATTGGCGGCAGTTGGTTCTGCGGTTGGTATGGGCAATATCTGGATGTTTCCATATAAAACTGGTCAATATGGAGGGGCGGCTTTTCTTATACCATATTGTTTATTTGTGATTTTATTTGGTAGTATTGGTCTTTCGGGTGAATTTGCTTTTGGCAGACTTACAGGTACAGGACCTATTGGTTCATATGATTATTCACTTAAAAGCAGAGGTAAAAAAGGCGGTGCGTTTCTTGGTGCAATCCCGCTTTTAGGTTCAATGGGTATAGCAATAGGCTATTCTGTAATTGTGGGCTGGGTGCTTCGCACATTTTTAGCTTCGGTTACAGGTTCTCTTATGACTGAAGTACCAGAAACCGCTTTTGCAAATATAACAGGTGCTTTTGGTAGTATTCCATGGCATTTAACAGTGGTTATTATAACCATAATAATTCTAATCTGCGGTATATCTGAAGGCATTGAAAAAGTAAATAAAATTATGATGCCTACATTTTTTATATTATTTGTAATTGTGGCTGTTAGAGTTGCATTTTTAAATTCAGATGCAATTTTAGGTTATAAATATCTGCTTATTCCAAAATGGGAATATCTCAAAAACCCTCAAACTTGGATTATGGCAATGGGACAAGCGTTTTTCTCTCTTTCTGTCACAGGTTCAGGAATGATTATATATGGTTCATATCTAAGCAAAAAAGAAAATATACTTCATGCTGCTGGAATGACATCTTTTTTAGATACATGTGCGGCTATGGTTTCAGGTTTTGCAGTTATTCCAGCCGTGTTTGCCTTTGGACTTAACCCAGCCGCTGGTCCTCCACTTATTTTCCATACTTTACCTCGTGTATTTCAGCAAATGCCAGCAGGAAGATTATTTGCAATCTTGTTTTTTATTTCGGTGTTATTTGCGGGTATAACTTCACTTGCAAATATGTTTGAAGTTTGTGCAGAAGCTGCTCAAAAGCATTTAAAAATGCCTAGAAATTTAGCTGTAATATCAGTTGGTGCAATAGTTTTTATAGCTGGTTTATTTATTGAGGAAGAAAATAAATTAAATAATTGGATGGATATAGTAAGTATATATATTGTTCCAATAGGTGCAGCTTTGGGAGCTATTGTTATCTTTTGGGTGCTTGGAACTAAAAAAATTAAAGAAGAACTGCAAATCGGCAGAGCAAAAACAATATCAAATTCATTTGATATCCTTGCAAGATATGTTTATGTGCCAATCGCAATTTTAGTTGTTATACTAGGCATTATGTTTGGTGGCATAGGCTAAAAAAGTCCGCTGTTTTCACAGCGGACTTTTAATTATTCATTATCTTCTTTTTTATCTAAAGATACTTTGTCTTTTTCCTGCTCACCATTAGGGTTTTGTTCGTCTACGCCCTCTGGAGTGCGATTTAATTCTTCAGCAGATGCAACTGTTGCAGTCTTATCTGGCACATATTCACCATTAAAGATTTTAACAAATACATCTCCGTCCATTGTCTCATTACGTAGCAGATATTCAGCAACATCATGTAACTGTTTATCATGCTCTGTAAGAATTTTTGTGCAACGCTTATAAGCCTCATCAATAATACGATGAACTTCAGCGTCAATTTCAGCCGCCTTATCTTCAGAATAACTGTGAGTTGCACCTAAGTCACGACCTATAAACACTTCTCCACTGTCACCATAGTCAACAGTGCCGATTTTATCACTCATACCATAGTTGACAACCATAGCACGAGCCATTGCGGTAGCCTGACGAATATCACCAGACGCACCAGTTGTAATCTCATTAAATATAAGCTTTTCAGCCACACGACCACCTAGAGCAGTTACAATGCTATCTTCAAAATAGGATTTTGTTTCCAGACCGCCTTCTTCTTGTGGACGCCACATAGTAAAGCCACCAGCACCGCCACGAGGAATAATTGTAATATAGTGAATTGGGTCAAGAGTACCCATTGCATGATGAGCAACAGCATGACCTGCTTCATGATATGCAACAATACGCTTTTTCTTTTCACTTACAACACGGCTCTTCTTTTCTGGACCCATTTCAACCTTTAGAAGTGCCTCTTCAATTTCATCATTTGTAATTAGCTTTTTGTTTCTTCTAGCTGCAAGTAGTGCCGCCTCATTTAATAAGTTTTCAAGGTCTGCACCAGTCATACCAACTGTACCCTTAGCGATAGAATTAAAATCAACATCTGGGTCAAATTGCTTATTTCTTGCATGAACATGCAGGATTTGTTCTCTGCCCTTTACATCAGGAGCACCAACATAAACTTGACGGTCAAAACGTCCTGGTCTTAAAAGAGCTCTATCAAGAATATCTGGTCGGTTTGTAGCTGCTATAATAATAACGCCTTCATTAGCACCAAAGCCGTCCATTTCAACAAGTAACTGGTTAAGAGTTTGTTCACGTTCATCATGTCCGCCACCTAAACCAGCACCACGCTGACGACCTACTGCATCAATTTCATCAATAAATACGATTGCAGGAGAATTTTTCTTAGCTTGGTCAAACAGGTCACGCACACGAGAAGCACCAACACCGACATAGAGTTCAACGAAATCTGAACCAGAAATAGATAGGAATGGTACACCAGCCTCACCAGCGACAGCCTTTGCTAGTAGTGTTTTACCAGTACCTGGAGGGCCTACAAGCAACACGCCCTTAGGTATTCTTGCACCGAGGTCAACAAACTTTTTAGGATTTTTAAGGAATTCCACAATTTCTTGAAGCTCTGCTTTTTCCTCATCAGCACCAGCTACATCATTAAATGTGACTTTGCGTTTATCGTCCTGAGCAAGCTTGGCTCTAGCTCTGCCGAACTGCATAGGACCACGACCGCCACCATCTTGCTTATTCATCATAAAGTACCAGAATAAGCCCATTAAAACAAGGATAATAGCATAAGGAACCATACCCATCCACCAAGGGATTTCACGAGTAGTATAGTCAACTTCCTTTAATGTACCATCTTTTTGTTGTTCTAAAATAGTTTCACCTAAATCATAGTAAAACCAATTTAAATTTGCGATTGTGTACTGAATTTTTCTTCCATCTGTAAGAGTTGCTTTAAGCACATTATCGTCAATTTGGAATTCAGCAACCTGCTTATTATTGAAATAATCAAGCACATCAGAATATTTTGGCTTTGTAGCATCTTGTTCACGAGTTAAAGCGGCAGTAGCGACTGCAAGTAACATCATGAGTATAATAAGATAAATGCCAAAGCCCTTCATTTTACCTTTCAATCAGGGACACCTTCCTTTTCTCAGCTAAAATTTTAAATATATAGCTGTATTTAGGTTTGCATATATGCAAACAATGATATTTATCCGCCATAAACCTCCGGTTTGAGTATGCCAATATATGGCAAGTTGCGGTAACGTTCTGCATAGTCAAGACCATAACCAACAACAAACTCATCTGGGATTTCAAAGCCTAAATAATCAATAGGTACTTCCACTTTATGACGCTCTGGCTTACTTAACAGAGTACATAAACGAATGGAATTTGCACCACGAGCCTTGAGGATTTTCATAAGATAACTTAAAGTTACACCACTATCTAGTATATCCTCAACAATAATAAGGTCACGACCTTCTATTTTCTGACCTATATCTTTGATAATCTGCACTTCACCACTGGTTTTAGTCCCATTGCCATAGCTAGAAACAACCATAAAATCAATATTGCAAGGGATTTCAATTTTACGGGTAAGGTCAGCCATAAAGATATAACTTCCCTTTAATACGCTGATAATAAGCGGGTTTTTTCCTCTATAATCAGCGGTAATTCTAGCACCCAATTCAGCAACTTTATTAGTTAACTGTTCTTCTGTAAACAAAATTTCTTTCATATCGTTTTTCATTTTGGATTACCCCTTAATTTTGATTTCCAAGATTTCGCCATTAGCTACTTTTCTGCTGATATCAATACCTACATCTTGCACTGCAATAACACCATTTTTATCAGCTATAACAATTAGCTTATCACGTTTATCTGCTGGAACCTTTTTTTCTATTAGTAATTTTTTAAGCGTTTTACTACCAGACTTATCACTTAGGCGAATTTTATCACCTGTTTGTCTTTTTCGCAAAACGCAAGATTGCATATCTATTGTATCACAGTCAACATAAAAAGTATTGAATGTTTTGTAAAAAAGATAATTTTTTTTATATTTTTTAACAGTGATATTCACACCATTTATATTTTGCTCGTTGTTTATAATATTTTCAAGTAAAATTTCCTTAACTTGTATTGTATCTTCATTTATTTTACGCTCAATTTTAACATTTTCATACTCACGTTTAGCAATAAAATCATCTGGAAGATAAATCCGTGCTGATGGATTATTGCTTTTTAATAGATTTTCAAATGCTAAAATATGTTTTGAATTAAACTCATGCATAGGAACGCCTGCATTTTTGCAAAGCATTTTAATCATTCTATGCTTTATCGCTTCATGAGTGTTATTAAAAACCCAAACTTTAAAACCATCTTTAGTTTTAGCTTTTTCAAATTCAGCTTTAGCAGTCATTTCTAAATAATTTTCTTCTGTTCTAAGTCTAAAAGCCAGATTTACAGCTGCTTTTTCCGCTTGTGGATTTATATTTTTTAGCACAGGCACAATTAGACTTCTAATTTTATTTCTTGTATAATCATCAGTCAAATTTGTGCTATCTGTAACAAAATCCTGATTTAAGTCTTGTAAAAAGCTTTCTATTTCTGTTCTTGTACAAGATATAAGAGGTCTTATAATTTTATCTCTAACAGGCGGTATTGAGCAAAGTCCTGTGAGTCCTGTGCCTCTTGCAAGGTGAAAAATCATAGTTTCTATTGTATCACTTGCAGTGTGGGCAGTTGCAATTTTACAGCCATTGGATACATCATCAAAAAACTTATATCTTATCTCCCTTGCGGCTGTTTCTGTACTTTGTTTTGAGTTTTTAGCATATTCAGCTATATTTTCACGTTTTATAACAAGCTCAATATTTAGCTTATCACAAAGTTTTTTGCAAAAATATTCATCTCTATCCGCTTCATCTCCACGCAAACAGTGATTTAAATGACAAGCTTTAACTTTATATCCTAGTTTGCAAAGAGATAATAAAAGAGCAACTGAATCTGCACCGCCTGAGAGTCCAACAAGCACATTTTCACCTTGTTCTAGCATAGAAAATCTATCAATATTATCTTTGACTTGTTTTAAAAAACTATCCATGTATCCTATCCTGACTTGAGAAAGTTGTATATTGACCAATCCATTGTAAATAAACCGAACCTGTCGCACCATGACGATTTTTTGCAATAATAATTTCGGCTACATTTTTATGTTCACTTTCATCATTATAATAGTCATCACGGTAAATAAACATAACAATATCTGCATCTTGTTCTATTGCACCCGATTCACGCAAATCTGAAAGCATAGGTTTTTTATCTGCTCTTTGCTCGGCTGCACGTGAGAGCTGGGAAAGACAAACGACAGGCACATTTAATTCTTTAGCCATAATTTTAAGTCCTCTGGATATTTCAGCCACTTCCTGTGTGCGGTTATCGTTTCTCTTGCCTGACTGCATAAGTTGCAAATAATCTATAACAATAAGACCCAATTCATCGCCTAAACGTCTACATTTAGCTTTAATTTCTGCAACAGTTATTGCTGGATTATCGTCCACATAAATTTTAGTTTTAGCTAGTGCATTAGTGGCACGAGCTATTTTAATCCAATCATCTTCACCTAAATTGCCAGTTTTAAGCTTTTGTGACTCTATAAGAGCTTCACTTGCTAGAAAACGGCTTGCGAGTTGGTCTTTACTCATTTCAAGTTGAAATACAACAACATCTTTTTTGCATGATTTTGCTGCGTTGAGTGCAATATTAAGTGCAAAAGCGGTTTTTCCCATACCTGGGCGAGCTGCAACTAAAATTAAGTCAGATTTATTAAGTCCAGTTAAAGCATAATCTAAATCTTTAAACCCAGTAGATATACCAGATATATCACTATCTGAACGGCTTCTTTCATCAAGCTGGTCATATAAGTCCATAATTACACTTTTAATATGGCTTAAACCTTTAATTTCTCTACCTTGACGCACATTATATATTTTTTGTTCGGCAAGTTCAGCAATTTCTGAGGCTGAACCCTCTTCTGAAAGGGCAAGTCTTTCTATTTCCGCACCTGCTATGGCGATAGCCCTCAACATGCTTTTATCACGTACAATAGAGGCATATTCTTTTACACCTGCTGATGTTGGGGTAAGCTCCATAAGCTGCATAAGATATGCACGACCACCCGCCTCATCATAAAAGCCTGCACTTTTTAGCTGGTCAAGCACAGTAACTGCATCAATTCTCATTGCATTGTTAAACATAGAGTAAATAGTTTCAAAAATACGACGATTTTCTTCTATATAAAAATCTTCTGGTCTTAGCTGTTCAATGACTGTTGGCACACACTCAGGGTCAATAAGCATAGAACCAATAACAGCCTGTTCTGCCTCAGTGCTTTGTGGCATTTGTCTTGAAAGTAATTCATCCATTTTGACTTTTCCTCTAAACTTAAAAATGGAGAATGGGTACACGAAAAAAATGATGCGTGTGCCCATTCCCTTAAAACAATTAGATTTCAACTACCTGCACATGAATTTCGCCTGTAATTTCAGTGTATAGCTTGGCTTTAACATTATAAGTTCCAAAAGACTTGATATGTTCATCAAGCACAATTTTGTTCTTAGCGATTTCAATTCCATGTTGTTTTTTAAGCTCTTCTGAAATTTCTTTAGCAGTTACAGCACCAAATAGTCTGCCGCCCGCACCGCCTTTGGCACGGATTTCTACTTTCAGCTCTTTTAATTTTTCTGCAATATCCTTTGCGGATTGTTTTTCAAGTGCAATTCTTCTTGCTTGAGCCTCATCAGCTTGACGCTTTAAGTTTAAATTATCGGCTGTTGCAAGCTCTGCAAGTTTACGAGGAAGTAAAAAGTTACGACCGTAGCCTTCACTTACTTCTATTAGGTCGCCTTTTTTGCCTTTACCTTTAACATCTGCTTTTAAAATAACTTTCATACTAAAAAATCCTCCATTTTTATAATTTATCTTGTCTGTCGTCCTCTTCAAGATACTCAGTTATAGCATCAAGAAGTCTTGGTTCAGCTTCTTCTAAACTTGTATTTCTAAGCTGTGCACCAGCGGAAGTTATATTTCCTCCACCGCCCAACTTTTCCATAACAATTTGTACATTAACTTGTCCAAAAGAACGAGCGGAAACAATAGTGTCATTTTCCGATTGAAAAGCTACAATACTGGCTCTAACACCTATAATATTAAGCAGAGAATCTGCTGCAATAGCAGCTAAAGCTCTATCTTGTATATGCTCATCAGAAATTGCTAAAATAATACCGCCTCCACAGTCTTTGGCGGAAGAAATAACCCTTTGACACTGCATATATTCATCAAGTGTTGACTGAAACAGTTTTTTAACAACAACCATTTCAGCACCTGCACGTTTTAGATATGCAGCAGCTTCAAATGTTCTAACACCTGTTTTAATAGAAAAACCTTTTGTGTCAAGATATATACCTGCAAGCAAACATTCTGCTTCTTCTTTGCTTACATCGCTTGACTGAACCATATATTGCAAAAGCTCAGAAACAAGTTCTGATGCAGATGATGCATAAGGTTCATGAAGATTTAATGCAAAATTTTCAATATAACTTGCAGCACGTCTATGATGATCGATAACAGCAACTTTATTTATAGATTGAAGTAATGGTAAAGACTCAACATAGTCAGGTCTATTCGTATCAACAACAATAAGCAAAGTATTGTAATCACATAATACCATTGCATCATCTGGTTCTATAAATAGATTTTCGTTACCTTCTTTATTTTCTATTTTAGATATAAGTTCTTTTGCAAGACTTTTTTCTTTACGAACAACTATATTAACTGGTTTACCATGTGTTCTTACAGCACATGACATACCAATAGCAGCACCCATAGAATCCATATCACTTGTTTGATGTCCCATAATCATAACTCGTGACGACTCTCTTATAAGTTGCATAAGTGCATTAGCAACAACTCTTGATTTAACTTTAGTGCGTTTTTCAAGTTCTTTAGATAGTCCACCAAAAAACTCAAAGTTATATTTTGTTTTAATAACAGCTTGGTCACCGCCACGTGAAAGAGCCATATCAAGGGCAACACTAGCATAATGAAAACACTCTGAGAAGTTTCCCCCCTCACTTCCAATACCTATTGAAAGGGTTGCCACAACACCTGCACGACTTTGAATAGTTCTCACATCATCTAAAACTGTGAATTTTTTACTTGCTAGTTTGGACAAATCACCGCTTTCAAGCACAAAAATATATTTATCTCTATCATATTTTCTAAGCAAAGAACGGCTATCTTTTGCCCATTGTGCAATTTTTCTATCAACTTCTGCTAATATACTTGATTTTTCTGAATCAGTAGCACTTTTAGTTAGCTCCTCATAGTTATCAATACAAATTATAGCAACTATTGGTCTACTTAATGTATAGCGTTCCCTGCAATGGATATAGTCTGTACAAGGTACAAAATACAAAACAAGCAGAATTTCCTCTGCGTCTCGCTCATTCATAATACTACCATATACCCAGAAATAATTTTCATCAATTTTGAGTTCCCCTGGATATCTAGGTTCGCCATCTGCTAACCATTGAGTATCAAAATCTGGTGCAATTTCCCGAAAATTCTCATTTGGAGCACAATCCCAATGACCAGTTACCTCACAAAAGGCATCATTTGTCCAAAGGATTTCATTTGTAGATGCTCTAACAATTATAGTTGGCAATGGAAAATTCACAATAGATGAACGAGATGAATGACCTGCATCAAATGTAACACCTTGTAAATAACGCATCATTTCAGTTCTTCGACGTCTTTCCCTTTGACGATATATTAAATACATCATAAAAGATAATATAATACCTACCGAAGACATAACAGGGGAAACATAGGCACAGGATAATGCAAACAGCAGGAATATGGCAAAATAAAAATGATATCCTGGCTGAATAATTTTTTTCAGCTTTTTATCCATAAAGCCCAGACCTCCTCTATATACAAATTAACACAATATAGTATAGCATTTTGCCCTTATCAACGCAAGCAAATTGTATTATTAAAAAAATATATATAAATTTTATTGATATTTTACGTTGATTATGTTACTGTATTTCTGTAAATTTTACCTATTAAGGAGATATATTAAAATGAATTTTCGCTTTGCACACAATAATTTTAATGTGAAAAATTTGGATACTTCACTTGAATTTTACAAAAAAGCATTAGATTTAAAAGAAGTACGTCGTATTACTCAAGAAGATGGTTCATTTATCATCGTTTATTTATCTGATGGCAAAAGTGACTATAATTTAGAGCTTACATGGCTACGTGATTGGGATAGACCTTATAATTTGGGTGATAATGAATTCCATTTAGCCTTTGTTGTATATGATTTTGAAGCAGCACATCAACGCCATAAAGATATGGGTTGCATTTGTTTTGAAAATGAAGCTATGGGCATTTATTTTATCTCTGACCCTGATGGATATTGGCTAGAAATTGTACCTAATAAAGGTTAAAATTTACCGATTAGAAAACCCTTGTGTTAAGGGTTTTCTTTTTTTGTGATAAAAAATCATGTCGAAAAATTGTAACCAAATTTTTATTTTACTTTTTTAAAATTATATGATATAATATCGAAGTTATTTTTTACTCTACACATCATTTAAACCAAAGGAGGTTCATTTTATTATGAATAAGAAACTGATTGCAACGGTGCTTTCGACAACAGTTCTCTGCTCTGCCCTAGTGAATGCTTCAGCGACAGATGTGATTGAGCAGAACGGCATTGTATATGCCCCAGACCATTCTGTGTTTTTTGTAGATGTAAATGATGGTTACTCTTGGGCATTACAATCAATAGACTATCTTGCTAATGCAGGCATTATAAACGGTAAAGAACATTGTGTTTATAATGCTGATGCTGATTTAACAAGAGCTGAATTTATAACTATGCTCAGTCGAGCATATAACATGACAAATTATGCAAACGACGACAATTTTGCAGATGTAGAAAAAGATAAATATTACGCTTCCGCTGTAAGTGCTGCAAAAAATTTAGGAATTGTGTCTGGTGATGAAAACGGAAACTTCAATCCTGAAGCTTCCCTTACAAGACAAGATGCAATGGTTATTTTAAAAAATACCTTAGAAAAAACAGGTATAAATTTCAACAAAGAAGCTCTTAAAACATATAAAGATAGTTCAGATATAGCTTCTTATGCAACAAATGCAGTTTCAGCCCTTACAAACTCAAAAGTAGTTTATGGAATTGATGGCAATTTAATGCCAAAAGAAACAATTTCACGAGCTGAAGTTGCGGTTTTACTTTATCGCTCGCTTATGCTTGAAAAAAATGGACTTGGCGAGCCTATGTATATAGAAAAAGCTGATGTTATAAATCTTTGTGTAGGCGATGAATTTTATCCTAATGTAAAAATCACAAATTACAAAGATGGTCAAACCTTTGCAGGATTATATAATTGTTCCAAACTTTATGGTCAAGGCGAAGAATTTTATGCAGTGCTTAATGAAAATGCAAGCATGAATGATAAAATCTCTTGGGAAAACAATATCTTATCTGTAAATGGCGAGACCATGACTGTGGCTGAAGATATGACTTCAATATGTATTGACCCTTACAGTCTGCTTTCAAATGAGCCAATATCAACTGGTGATGAATATAGCAAAGCTACTGTATCTGTTCAAGATGGTGTTGTAACCGCTATTTATTATTCAAAATAAAGTCAAAAAATGCTCTGTCCAATAAAAGACAGAGCATTTAATATCTTATGCTTTTTAATTAACCGATAGCGTTCAGCTTCAGAGTTAAAGCACTCTTCTTATTAGAGGCAGCATTCTTATGCATAAGATGCTTTGCAGCGGCCTTGTCCACTGCCTTAACAGCAGCCTTGTATGCAACCTCAGCAGCAGCCTTATCACCGCTTTCAATAGCTGCATCAAACTTCTTCAGAACGGTTTTAAGAGCACTCTTAGCCATCTGGTTACGCATAGCCTTAATCTTGGTTACCTTGACACGCTTCTTTGCAGACTTAATATTTGGCATTCGATTCCACCTCCTTGCTTTAGCTAGTCATCAGTATTTATAATACTATCATCTTTTCACCAAAAAAGCAAGCATTATTTTTATTTTTATAATTATTTTTTTAAATATATTATATTTCGATGAATAAAGATATATTTTTCACACATACTGCATTTAATTATATACTTGAAAGGGGCAAAATTATGTTAATAAAAGGTTGTAGAACTGACCTTGCAATAGAAGCTCTTGAACTTAGCAAAGAAGATAATATGAGCGAAATATCTGGAGTTATAAGCAAAACTGAAAATTTATCTGGTTTTTCAGTCACAAAGGTTGAAATAACAAATAAACAAGCTGCTGAGCAAATAGGTAAACCAATAGGCATATATGACACAATAGTAATAGATGCACTTGCGAGAAGAGAAAACGATGCCTTTAGCAGAGCATGCAATGCCCTTTCAGAATGTATAAAAAAGCTTTTACCAGAAAATGATAATGCACCCGCTTTAGTTATTGGTCTTGGGAATAGACAGATAACCCCTGATGCAATAGGTCCTTTTGCTTGTGAATATTTACTTGCGACAAGACATTTAATAGGTAAAGAACCAGAATTATTTAATAATTGGCGTTCAGTCAGTGTGTTGTCCTCTGGTGTGCTTGGTCAAACAGGAATTGAAGTTCAAGAGCTTGCAAAAGGTATTATTGAGCAAATTAAACCTTGTGTTGTTATAGCTATTGACGCACTTGCCGCAGGTGATGTGGATAGACTTTGCAGAACAATACAGCTTTCAAATACTGGCATAGTCCCTGGCTCTGGTGTACAAAATTCCCGTTCAGCCTTAAATGATAAAACTTTAGGTGTTCCTGTTATTGCTATTGGTGCACCAACAGTTATTGATGCTTGCGTTTTACTCTCAGAAAATACTAAAACCCCGCTTTTTGTAACTACAAGAGACATAGACAAAGATGTAAATGATATTTCCCGTGTTATAGGCTATTCTCTCAATATGGCATTTCAGCCTGATTTAACACCAGAAACAATAGATTTATATTTGTCATAAACTATAAATGCTGACCATATATTAACTTAGGTACAAATTACCAAGGAGGTCAACATGAATGAAACGAAACAAAAGCAGTAATAATTCTGCTCCAGCATTTTTCTGTCTTATATTAGCCGCAGTTTTACTTTTAAGTGGTAAAGCGGGCGGAGATGAGCTTGTAAAAGATATACTTTCAAAACTAGCTCAAAATGACCGTTTCGTTCGTGCTGCCCTTGCACTCGAAACAGGAGAATATACGGAAAATATACAAACTGAGTCAACAGAAACAGTTATAGAAGTTTCTGACACTGAGCAAACTGAACAAGAAGTTCAAACAACTGAACAAACAACCGAAAAACAACCAATAAATCCCGATGAAATACCAAAAGCAGATACTGTTACATTTAGCAATCAATCAGGTTATGAATTTAATTTACAGTCAATGCTTGATAATCCTAAACGAATAGTAGCAAACACTACTGAGCCTTTAGTGATTGTATATCACACACATGCAACTGAAGCATATACACAATCTGGTTCTGACACTTATACTGCAAGCGGTGAAGATAGAACACTTGATACAAATCAAAATATGGTTAGAGTAGGCACAGAACTTTGTAAAGTGCTAGAAAGTCGAGGAATAAAAACAATACATCTCACAGACCTTAATGATTATCCATCTTATAATGGTTCTTATGGTGAGTCGCTTAGAAATGTAAAAGCAGCTTTAGAACAATATCCAAGTGTACAAATGACCATTGATATACACCGTGATGCCATTTTAAACGCTGATGGCACACCAAAAAAACTTAAAACCGAGATAAACGGCAAAACAGCCGCACAAATGATGCTTGTAATGGGCACAGATGCAAGTGGACTTGCTTTTGATGATTGGGAAGAACATTTAGGATACGCTGTAACACTTCAAAGAGAATTAGACGCAGCCTATCCTAATTTAATGCGTTCAATAAATCTTAGAAAACAAAGATTTAACTTACATTTAACACCAGCATCTATGCTTTTGGAAGTTGGAACTTCTGGAAATACACTCGCTGAGGCTATTTATTCTATACAGCTTTTTGGAGATACACTTGCTACTTATATGTTAGCACCTAAATAAAAAACGTATTATATTTGCTCTTTTGGTTATACTTTATCCCAAAGGAGCGTTTTTTTATGGCTGAAATTAAATTTACAACATCACTTGAACATAATATACAGGTTTTAAAGAATATTTTTAAAAATGATAACACATTTATAACTAGAATAGCAAAAAATAAAAATGGTCTTATCTGTGCAATATGCTTTTTTGATGGAATGGTAAATAATCTTGCAATAAATCAAAGTATAATAAGACCAATAGTATCATGTTATGAAAGTAAAGTAACCGCTGAAACCTTAGCCGAAACAATAATCCAAATAAATGACAGTGTAGTACAACCCGATTTAAATAAAATGCTTTCAGCTATGATGTATGGTGATACCGTTATTTTAACCGAAGGTGAAGACAAGCCTGTTGTAGTTAATACAAAAGGGTTTTCTGTTAGGTCATCAAGCGAACCTGATAACGAGCGTGTGTTAAGAGGTCCTCGTGAGGGTTTCACAGAAGCTTTCATGACAAATTTGTCCATGATTAGAAGACGTTTAAATGATACAAGGCTTAAATTTTCCTTTTCACGCATGGCAACACACAGTCAAACCGCTGTTTGTTTATGTTATCTTGAGGGTGTAACCGATGAAAAACTGGTAAAAGAGATAAAAAAGCGACTTGATAAAATAGACCTAGATGGTATACTAGATGCTAATTATATAGCTGAGTGCATAAGAGATGAACAAAATTCACCTTTTCCAACCCTTGGCACAACTGAAAGACCAGATGTAGTAGTTGCAAAATTGCTTGAAGGCAGAATTGCCATTATAACCGATGGTTCACCAGTTGTATTAACTGCCCCTTGTATCTTACAGGAGTGTATACAAGCTAATGATGATTATTATTTGCCAGTTATGCAAGCGAGCCTTGCTAGAATAATACGTTCTTTCGGAATAATGCTTTCAATTATCATTCCCGCTTTATATATAGCAATACTTTATTATCATGCTGAACTTTTGCCTACAAGAATGTTATTAGCTTTAGCAGCCGCACAAAAAGGCGTACCACTTCCCCCACTTTGGGAGATTTTCACCCTTTTAATAGTGTTTGAAATATTAAAAGAGGCAGGAACTCGCACCCCTGGGGTTATTGGCTCTACAATGTCAATTGTAGGCGGTCTGGTGCTTGGTCAATCAGCGGTTTCTGCAAGACTTATTTCCGCCCCTGCTGTAATTATAGTTGCTATTGCGGCTGTTACTGGACTTGCCGCCCCTAAACTGCAAAATGCCGCTTTATATTTGCGTTTTATTTTGCTTGTTTGTTCAGCTTTATTTGGACTTTATGGGCTTGTTTTAGGGCTTTCCTCTGTTTTACTGCATTTATGTGCACTTCATTCATGTTCTATACCTTATTTATTAAATTTACTTCCTAGGGTAAATGCTCATACAGAAGATAGAACAATAAGAATAAGCTGGCGAAAAATGAAAAATAAACGTTTTATAGCAGAAAGGGGTAAAAAATGAAAAAGCTTTTACTTCTTATAATCTGCCTTTTAATGCTAACTGGCTGTCAACAAACTAAAAATAAACGTGTTGAATTAAATCAAAATGCAGGGCAAATTCTGCCTATTTCTGCCCTTGCAATAGATAAAGAGGATAATTTATATAAAATGACAATCGAAAGCATAAGACAAGATAGTTTAGATGGTGAAGTATCCCCTGCATATTTTAGTGTAAAAGCAGAAAATTTTTCTGATTTATTTTATAATGCTGATATGATGCTTGCAAGCAGATTATATTTAAGTCATGCTTCTATTGTTATAATAAGTGAGGATATAGCAAGATTTGATATTGATAATTTGGTTAATAGTTTAATAGAACGACCAGATGCAAGATTAACTATTAGAATTGCAGTTGCAGAAAATTCAACGCCAGATGAAATTTTACAAGCCCCATCTGTTACCGACGGTATCCCTGGAATGGCACTTTCATCACTGCTTGAAAAGCGAACTAAAGACCAAACTTTTTCAGATTTTCCTATGTTTCGCATTTTAGATTATCGTTTAAACGGTCGAGATATTGCACTTCCTGTGCTTATTTTATCTGATGATGGGCATGTTTCGCCAAAATCTAATATTATAATCTCAAGTGATGGAGGTGTAAAATATGCGTGATACACTTTTCCCACGCTGGCAAGGTGCATTTCTTGCAGTTTTTCTGCTTTCTGATGGTTTATATCTTGAAACATCACCAAAAGATATATTTTCTTTTTTGATTTCAACTGTAATTTTTGCTTTGATAACATTTGTTTATTTAAAACTACTTTCATATTTTAATATAAGAGATTTTGAAGCCTTATGTCTTAAAATTCCAAGTTTTATTGGTAAACCATTGTTATTTATAGTTGGTTTAATAGCGGTTTTTGTGCTTATTTTATCAGGTATAAGGCTGTCTAAATTTTGGCAGATTACTGCATTTCCTGCAATACCTCAGTATTTAAGTATGCTTGTATTATTTTTTGTCGCATGGAGAGCTGGCAGACGTGGGAGAACTGCGGTTGCAATGTGGGCATATCCAACCGCTTATTTATGTGTTTTTATAATTATACTTTCGCTTTTTATTACAATTTCAAATTCCACTCCAGAATATGCTGCAAACTTGCCTAAATATTTTAATTTTAATATAAGCACTAGATTTTTATATTTAATTCCTGCATTATTACTTTGCACACAAACGGAAAATTTACCAACAACAAAACATTGTACAATAGGGGTTATTATAGGCGGTTTATGTTTAACCTTTATTTCACTTAGAGCTTATCTTGTTTTAGGGCTTGCTTGCAATAAATTACCTTATCCATGTTTTTCTGCAGCTGGTATATTTTCAGTAGGTGATTTTTTACAGCGTGGAGAAGTTATTTTTGCTTGTAGTATGGTTCTTTGTGAGGCTGTGCGTTCATCACTTATGTTAACTCTTGCAATAACATGTTTTAGGTCGGCTATTCCCGCATTAAGAAAATTTAAAAGATAGAAAAAACCCTGACCGTTTTTACAGTCAGGGTAAAATCTTAGTTCTTTAAACTGTGAATAGGTGCTGGAATACGTCCACCACGATGAATAAATTTTGCAGGAGAATGTGTAGATATTGGCATAATAGGAGCAGAACCTAATAAACCGCCAAACTCTACGCTATCGCCCACAGTTTTACCAATTGCAGGAATAACTCTAACCGCAGTTGTTTTATTATTAACAACACCGATTGCAATTTCATCAGCAATAAGTCCAGAGATAACTTCTGCAGTTGTATCACCTGGAACAGCAACCATATCAATACCAACTGAGCAAACAGCAGTCATAGCTTCTAATTTTTCCATAGAAAGCACACCAGCTTCAACTGCGGCAATCATACCTTCATCTTCAGATACAGGGATAAATGCACCAGACAAACCGCCAACATTGGAAGATGCCATAACACCGCCTTTTTTAACTGCATCATTAAGCATTGCAAGTATAGCAGTAGTGCCACAACAGCCACAGGTTTCAAGACCAACTTCTTCAAGTATACGAGCGACAGAGTCACCAACAGCAGGAGTTGGAGCAAGTGATAAGTCAACAATACCAAAAGGAACTCCTAAACGGTCGCTTGCAATAGAACCTACTAACTGACCCATACGAGTGATTTTAAATGCTGTTTTCTTAATAATTTCAGCAACCTCACCAATAGAGCAATTACCAGCACGACGGATTGCAGCTTGTACAACACCAGGACCAGACACACCGACATTTAGCACGGTTTCTGGTTCACCTATACCATGAAAAGCACCAGCCATAAATGGGTTATCATCAACTGCATTTGCAAAAACAACAAGCTTTGCACAACCCATAGATTGATTATCTTTTGTGTTTTCAGCTGTTTGCTTGATAATCTGTCCCATTTTAGCTATTGCATCAAGGTTTACGCCCGCTTTAGTAGAGGCAACATTTATAGAAGAACAAACATTATTTGTAACAGCCAATGCCTCTGGAATGGAGTTAATTAAAATTTCATCGCCTTTTGCAAAACCTTTTTGCACCAATGCGGAAAAACCACCTATAAAATTTACACCAGTAGCATTTGCCGCTTTATCGAGTGCTTGAGCGATTTTAACGTAACTATTAGCATTTGTAGTTGCACCCACCATTGCAATAGGTGTTACAGAAATACGCTTATTTATAATAGGAATACCCAATTCATGCTCGATATTCTCACCAGTTGAAACCAGTTTTTCTGCTCTTTTTGTGATTTTATCATAGATTTTATTACATAAAACATCAATATCATCAGATGCTAAATCACGCAGAGAAATACCCATTGTAATGGTTCTAATGTCAAGATGTTCTTCTTCAATCATCTGTATTGTTTCGAGAATATCTCCAGTGTTAATCATTGCCACAGTCTTTATCCTCCATTAAATACGATGCATTGCATTGAAGATATCCTCATGCATACAATGTACTTTCATGCCCATTTCTTCTCCGTCTTTGTCTAGTGCCTCGACTAAACTACTAAAATCAATGTTGCATTTGCTGATATCAACCAGCATAACCATTGCAAATAATTCTTGCATAACATTCTGAGCTATATCCTGAATATTTACATCACATTTGCAGAGTGTTTCTGAGATTTTTGCAATAATGCCTGTACGGTCTTTTCCTACCACGGTAATCACTGCACGCATTTTATTTACCTCCAAAATTATAAAAAAGTTTATTTATTCTACTGATGATAAAACATCAGATAAAATTGCATTTGACACAATAAAGCCTGTTTCTGTTAGTGTCCATATATTGTCTTTATTTTCAACTAATCCATAAGATATATATTTTTTTAGAGCTTGTGTAAAAGGTCTAAAAGATTTATTAAATTTTTGCTCATATTCAAATGAATTTATTCCTTTTGATGTTCTAAGAGCTAACATAATAAATTCTTCGGCTTTATCAAAGCCGTCCACTTGTTCTTCCTTTATAGCTTTAACACCTGATATAAAATCATTTATATTAGCTGAATATTCAAACCTTTGACCATTAAACAGAGAATGTGCTGACGAGCCTATACCCAAATATTCTGACAAATCCCAATAACGTGAATTATGTTTTGAGTAATAGCCATTTTTTGCCCAGTTAGATATTTCATAGTGCTCAAAACCATTATCTTTAAGCGTTTTACATATTGCATTATACATATCAGCGGCAATATCTTCATCTGGCAAAATAGGATTTTGTTTTGCAAGTGGCGTTCCGTCTTCGACTTTGAGTGCATAACATGATAAATGTGTAGGCTCAAGTTCTAACATTTGATTTAAGCTATCTAATACCATATCTATATTTTGATTTGGCAGTGCATACATTAAATCAAGTGAAATATTATAAAATCCATATTTTTTGGCAAGTTTTACTGCTTGTTTAGCTTGCAATGCTGTATGACGTCTTGAAAGACTTTTAAGAATATTGTCTTGCATTGCTTGAACACCTATTGAAAGTCTATTGACATTTACTTTTTTTAAATTTAATAATAAATCTTCATTTATGCTATCTGGGTTACATTCGACTGTTATTTCTGGATTTGGCTCAATATTAAAACTATTATATATTGTTTCAATTATTTTAACCAATCTTTGACCACCAATAAATGATGGAGTACCGCCACCAAAATAAACAGTATCCACTATATATTGTCTACACTTTTCAGACCAATAGTTAATGCTTTTAATCAAGGCTTTTACATATTCATCAATTTGATTATCATTTGCCGCAAATGAATAAAAATCACAATAACTACATTTTGACGCACAAAACGGGATATGAATATAAAGCCCTAGTTTATTCATCATCAAGTTTAAGCACAGCAAGAAAAGCTTCGGTTGGAACTTGGACAGTACCAAGAGAACGCATTTTCTTTTTGCCTTCCTTTTGCTTTTCCAGCAGTTTTTTCTTACGTGTGATATCACCGCCATAACATTTAGCCAATACATCTTTACGCATAGCCTTAACTGTTTCACGAGCGATAACTTTTCCACCTATTGCTGCTTGAATTGGTACTTCAAATAACTGACGTGGGATATTATCCTTTAACTTTTCACATATGCGTCTAGCTCTTGTATAGGCCATATCTTTATGTGCAATAAATGAAAGTGCGTCGACTTGGTCGCCATTTAATAGCATATCAACTTTTACAAGTTCGCTCTTTCGATAGTCTGAAAGTTCATAATCAAGAGATGCATAACCCTTTGTTCTTGCTTTTAAAGCGTCAAAAAAGTCATAGATAATCTCATTTGTTGGCATTTCATAATGTAACTCAACAAGAGTTGAGTCAAGATAAACCATGTCTTTAAAAATTGAACGTCTTTCTTGACACATTGGCATAATATTACCTACAAACTCTTGAGGGGTTATAATAGACGCTTTTACAAAAGGTTCTCTTGCCTCTGCAATCTGTGCAGGGTCTGGATAATCATGAGGATTATCACAATAAATAACAGTTCCATCGGTTTTTACAATCTCATAAATAACAGATGGTAAAGTTGTTACTAAATCAAGGTCAAATTCACGTTCCAAACGCTCTTGTATAATTTCCATATGAAGCATACCAAGGAAACCACAACGGAAACCAAATCCCAAAGCGACAGAACTTTCTGGTTCAAATGACAATGCGGCATCATTAAGTTGTAATTTTTCAAGAGCATCACGCAAATCTGGATATTTAGAACCGTCCTCTGTATAGATACCACAATAAACCATAGGCTGTGCAGGTCTATAACCTGCTAAAGGCTCACTTGTTGGATTATCAACCTCGGTTACGGTATCACCTACTCTAGTATCAGATACTTTTTTAATTGAGGCAGTGAAATAACCAACTTCACCAGCATATAAAGCATCTTGTGGAGAAAGTCCTAGCGGGTGCAGATAACCACACTCAATAACCTGAAACTCCGCACCAGTAGCCATCATTTTAACTTTCATGCCTGCTTTAATATGACCGTCTATAAGACGCATATAAACAATAACGCCTTTGTATGGGTCATATTGACTGTCGAAAATTAACGCTCTAAGTGGTTTGTTCTCATCACCGCTAGGAGCTGGCACATTTGCTACAATATCCTCCATAACATCATGTATATTTATACCCATTTTTGCAGATATTTCTGGTGCGTCCATAGCTGGTACGCCTATAATATCTTCGATTTCCTGTTTAACCCTTTGTGGGTCTGCTGCTGGTAGGTCGATTTTATTAACAACAGGTAAAACTTCTAATCCTGCATCAATAGCAAGATAAGTGTTTCCTAGTGTTTGAGCCTCTATTCCCTGTGCTGCATCGACAACAAGCAATGCACCCTCACACGCTGCAAGTGAGCGTGAAACCTCATAGTTAAAGTCAACATGTCCTGGGGTGTCGATAAGATTTATATGATAAGTTTCACCATCATCAGCTTTATATTCCATACGAACTGCACGAGCTTTAATAGTGATACCACGTTCACGCTCTAAATCCATATTATCTAATAGCTGTTCTTCCATTTCTCTTTGTGAAACTGCTTGACATTGCTCTAGCAGTCTATCAGCCAAAGTGGATTTGCCATGGTCAATATGTGCAATTATCGAAAAGTTACGAATTTTATCTTGTGACCTCACGCCAAAACTCCTTTATAAAAAATAAATATTATTATTCATTATCATAACATATTTTAAAATTTTAAACAATAAATGCACCTACGAAAGCTGGTGTATTTACTTAGGTTTGTTTGTAGATATTAACAAAAAAAGGTCTGAAGACTAGCTTTCAGACCTAAAAATTTTATATTTTAACCAAATTTGAGTTCTAATCTAAGTCTATCCGCAATCATGGATATAAACTCACTATTAGTTGGTTTACCTTTGATACCTGAAACAGTGTAACCGAAATAACTTTGTAAAGTTTCAAGGTCGCCTCTGTCCCATGCCACTTCAATAGCGTGACGGATAGCACGTTCAACTCTTGAAGAAGTTGTTTTAAACTGTTTAGCTATTGCAGGATAAAGAATTTTTGTTATAGCTCCCACAGAATTCATATCTTCAACAGCCATCATAATAGCTTCTCTTAGATATTGATAACCTTTGATGTGAGCTGGAACACCTACTTGATGAATAACTTCTGTAACTTTTACTTCCAGTGCAACAGCTTGATTTTGAGGAGAAACAGGGATAATCTGGGCTTTTGTATTTTTCCAGTTTAAGATACGCTTTGTAAGGGTTTTAATATCCAGCGGTTTACACATAAAATGACTTACACCAAATTTAGAACATTCGGTCGCTGCTTCCACGCTTGCAAAAGCTGAAACAACAAATATACCTTTGTCTTTTTTAGTTTCATTTAAAGACTGTATAACGCTTAATCCATCAATATCTGGAAGCATTAAATCTATAAGCAATAAATCATAATCTGTGTTTTCAGCCATAGTTAAAGTTTCACGTCCGCTTGAAGTTACACCCACAAGCTCTATCTTATCGTTTTTTGAAAAACTTTCCTCTACAAAGTTACAAAATTCTCTGTCGCTGTCAGCAAGTAATACCTTAATTTTGTTATCCATGATGTCATTCACCTTTCATGTGTTTATTTTGTAATTTTACTTCATTATCCATAATTTACCATACTAATGACAAAATAACAAGTATGTCAGGATAATTTTCTACAATTTTCCATTTATCTTTTTCTACTTTTTTCGACTTTTACTCTAAAAAAATAATCAAGCCTGCTCAAGCATTTTGTCTATTTGAATTGCATAACCTTTTGTTGGGTCACTAACCAGAACATGGGTTACAGCACCTATAATTTTACCATTTTGAATTACAGGACTGCCGCTCATTCCCTGAACTATACCACCAGTTTTCTCAATAAGTGTATTATCTGTTATACGAATGGTCATACTTCTATCATACTCACCACCTGCACCATATACCTTTTCAATTTGACAAGTATACTCTTTTACCTCATCGCCCTCTATATTTGACAAAATTATAGCTTCACCTGTTTTAATTTCATCTGAGCTTGCAACTTCCATAGGCTTTAAATTTTTATAATATGAGTTATCACTAAATGTGCCATAAATACCAGTTAAAGTATTTTTTTCAACAGTACCAATATCACATTGAGTGTTAAAATCACCCTGCAAACAGCCTGGAGTACCTGCTATACCCTTTACAACCCTATTAACTGAAGCTTGCATCAAGCTACCCTGTTTTAGTGGTATTAAAAGCCCATTTTCACCACTACATATGCCATGACCTAACGAACCATATTCACCTGTATCAGGGTCTACATAGGTTATTGTGCCTATACCATTTATAGTATCACGCACCCGAATACCAACTTTATAGACACCATTTGTATCTTTTACAGGTGTTACGTTTACATCTTTTTGTTCATCACCACGCACAAGCTTTATTTTTATGGCATTTTCACCCGACATTGAAACTGCTTTTTGAAAGCTTGCACCATCTTGCATTTTTTGACCATTTACGCTAACTATTATATCTCCTGCTTTAATTCCAGCTTTTTGTGCTGGAGTTTGCTGACCATTTGGAGTATCAACAGGACAAACGTTTTCAACAAGCAAACCTTGTGATGACATTTGTATTCCCACAGCTCTACCCACAGGAATAAGCATATCGTGGTTTACTGCACCTGCTGAAATAGAAAGCGTAAATAAAAATGTGACTATACATGCAGTTAGTTTTTTCAAAACATTCACCTCCTGCATTTACTATGCCACAAAACGGTGAAAAAAAAGCTGAGATTGTTTGTAATAACAAATAAGATTTGGTTTTATTCCTTGTTTTGGGTATATGCTTGATTTTTACATTTTAAAAATGCTATAATGTGTTATAATAAAATTTTAAGAGGCTGTTTATTATGAAAGTAGCTATTGTTGGTTCTCGTGGTGTTGATGAAAAATATTATCATTTGCTTTGCAGTAAAGTTCCACAAGGTGCAAGCACCATAATATCAGGCGGTGCAAAAGGAGCAGATTTGCTTGCAAAAAGATATGCAGAACAAAACCAGCTTGATTATATAGAAGTCTTGCCTGATTATGATAAATATGGTCGTGCAGCAACTTTAAGACGAAACGAGCAAATAGTTTGTATGGCGGATTATGTTTTAGTGCTTTGGGACGGAAAATCAAAAGGTTCTAGTTTTATTATGAAATATTGCATAGAAACAAATACAGCCTTAAAAGTTTTAACATGCCATTAAAACTACATTTTTTTACAGTTACTGTTATTAAAAAACACATCTTTTCTATGATGTGTCTTTTTATTGCTCTAATATTTCGGAAATTATTTCTATTAAATCCTCAAGTTTTTCATGTTTATCGCCCCAAACTTCATATTCTTCACTCATCATATCTTCTGGTTCATCTTGATTTAACTGCTCAATTTGCATATTCAAGTTTTTAAGTAAAGCTACAAGTTTGTCTGAGTCCATTTGATATAGTTCATCTTCATCAGGTAAATAAAAGATTTTAGCCATAATAGTAAACCTCTACTAACAAATTTTTATAAGATTATGCTATCATTTTTTAATAGATGTTTCAATAGGCAAAAAAATAAAGCGTATAGAAAAAATCTACACGCTTTAGGTGGTCGAGGTGACAGGACTTGAACCTGCGGCATCCTGCTCCCAAAACAGGCGCGCTACCAGCTGCGCTACACCTCGTTGTTAAGCTGTCATGTTCTCTCGCTGACAGCTTTTATAGTATATCATTCAATATTTATTTTGTCAATAATATTTTTTAATCTTTTAAATATTTTTTTATAAAATTCGACATTTGTAGATAAAAAAATAAAGCGTATAGAAAAATCTACACGCTTTAGGTGGTCGAGGTGACAGGACTTGAACCTGCGGCATCCTGCTCCCAAAACAGGCGCGCTACCAGCTGCGCTACACCTCGTTATCAAGCTGTCATGTTTTCTCGCTGACAGCTTTTATAGTATATCACTGTATATTTTATTTGTCAACAATTTTTTATAAATTTTTAAGAAATTTTATTTTATACGTCTGCCCATAAATTTAGTTTCTATTACTTCAGCTACAACTTGACCTGCTGTTGCATCTGCAAGAGCTTTATTTAATTGGACTTCTGTGCCTTGTGGTACTGTACAAGTTAGTGTGACATCTGCACCGTAATCAGTTTCTTCTATTGAGCAATTAAGTTCTGGCATTATTTGCTGTATAATTCCAAGCAATGAATAAGGGCAAGCTATAAGCACAACTGAAAACATACTCATTTGCTGAACACCAGCAGATGCTATTGCAATTTGTGTTCCTTTTGTATATGCACGCACAAGTCCGCCTGTGCCTAATAATATACCGCCAAAATATCTTGTGACAACACAACAAACGTCAACTAGGTTTTCATGTCTTAAAACCTCAAGTATTGGCATACCTGCTGTCCCTTGTGGTTCACCATCATCAGAATAACGCATTATATTTCCATCACGCAGAATATAAGCCCAACAATTATGTGTTGCGTTCCAGTAAGTTTCACGCATTTGTTTTATTTTTTCTGTTGCCTGTTCAGGCGTTTCCACATGCCATAATCTGCCCGTAAATTTAGAACGTTTTTCTATAAAATTGTCCTCACCATAAGGTCTAAACGGTATAAAATAATCTTTCATGTGTTCCCCTCACAATTTTAACTTATTGCGTTATTTCATATTCTTTCATTTGACCACACAGTTTATCATCCATAATAGCTTCAACTATTGTTCCTTCTCCCACATATTCCACCGAAAGCACCTGAGCTTCTCTGTGAATTACATCGAGTGCAAAACCATCTGAATATGGAATAAGCATTTTCATTTGGTGCTTACCCTTACCAAGAGCTTTTTCAATAGCTGAAAGCAGTTCTTGTTCACCCATACCAGTTTTAGCAGATATTGCAACACTTCCCTGTTCTAAATAAGGTAAAATATCGCATTTATCAGCTTTATTATAAACCAAAACCCTTGGTATTTCCTTTGCACCAAGTTGTTCTATAACCTTGTTCACAGTCTGCTGATGAATTTCCCAATCTGGGTCAGATATATCTATAACATGAAGAAGTAAATCTGCATATTTAAGCTCTTCAAGTGTTGCCTTAAAAGCTGATACTAAATGATGAGGTAATTTCCTAATAAATCCTACTGTATCACTTAACAAAATTTCTTGAGTATCTGAAATACGTTTTTTACGAGTTGTAGGGTCTAAAGTATCAAATAATCTATTATTTGCCTCAATTCCTGCATCTGTTAAAAAGTTAAGAAGTGTAGATTTACCAGCATTTGTATAACCAACTATGGCAACAAGTGGCATTTCGGTTTTTTGGCGTTGTCTACGCTGAACCGCACGAACTGCACGAACTTGTTCAAGGTCAGCTCTTAATTTATCTATTCTGCGTCTAATATGACGTCTATCGCTTTCAAGCTTGCTTTCACCAGGGCCACGAGTGCCAATTCCGCCACCAAGTCTACTCATAGACTTACCCAGTCCAGAAAGTCTTGGTAAAATATATTGATATTGAGCAAGCTCTACTTGCAATTTACCTTCACCAGTTCTTGCTCTTTGTGCAAAAATATCCAATATTAATGCTGACCTATCAAGCACTGTGACACCTGTAAGTTCTTCAAGATTGCTTATTTGAGATGGTGAAAGTTCATTGTCAAAAATAACCAAATTTGCTTCATTAGCTTCCACAAGTGTTTTAACTTCTTCTGCCTTACCCTCACCAATAAATGTGCGGGCATCAGGTGCTGGACGATTTTGTAAAGTCATAGCAACACATTCACCGCCTGCTGTTTCTAACAGTGCGGCAAGTTCTGCCATAGTGCGTTCATCAGAATTTTCTTCTGGTTTAAAGGCATGGCTGCTAAGCCCTACAAGCACAGCTTTTTCAATTTTCTTTTGTTCGTTTAATTCCTGCATAGTTCAACCCTCCTACTCTAAGATAGAAATGGTAAAAATAGAAAAGCCATCGAAAGCAAACGCAATCGATGGCTTAACATTACTTGTCGAGATTAAAACGCTTCTTGAAGCGATCAACACGTCCGCCGGTGTCTACCAGCTTCTGCTTACCGGTGAAGAACGGGTGACACTTCGAGCAAACGTCTACTACGATGTTCTCCTTGGTGGAGCCAGTCTCGATGATATTGCCGCAAGCACAACGAATAGTTGTCTGCTTATAATCTGGGTGGATACCCTGCTTCATGTTGTTTCACCTCTTTCCGGTTTAGGCATTACAGTCGTAAACTTATAATATCACACAGTAATACAAATTGCAAGCTTTTTTTATTTTTTATTTAAATTTCTTTTTACCCAACAGCGATTTTTTCAAGCGGTTTTTTAGAAAGTCCGTGATTTTGACTTTGTACAATAGCATATAACATGGTCATACAGCCTACACGACCTAAAAACATTAAAAAAATCAAAATTATATGTGAAGTAGTGCTTAGGCTTGGAGTTATACCGAGTGTTAAGCCAACAGTTGCAATAGCTGACGATGTCTCAAAAGCCGCTTGCATCATAGTGACACCATCAAAATAACAGATAGCCATTGCACCAAATAAACAAAGCATAATATAACTCATAGCGATTGTAACCGCATTTTTTAATACTGTTTTATCTATTCTGCGACCAAAACATTCAAGTTCATCTTCTTTTTTTATAACTGCATGAATACATAGCAATAGTATAACAAAAGTGGTTGTTTTCATACCACCTGCGGTAGAGCCTGGAGAACCACCTATTAACATAAGTAATATCATAAGTAGTTGGCTATTTGGTTCAAGTTTGTCAAGACCTACTGAATTAAAACCAGCTGTACGAGTTGTAACAGATTGAAAAAGTGCAGCCAACCCTTGAGCTGGTCTTGTAAGACCTGTTTCCATATTGCCATGTTGGAAAATCAAAATAAGAATTGCTGGTACAATAATAAGAATTGCAGTTGCACAGAGTACGACTTTACTCTGCAATGAAAAATGTTTTTTATCTTTTCTGTGCAGCCATAAATCTTCCCAAACATAAAAACCAAGACCGCCAAACACAATAAGTGACATAATAACAATATTTACAATCCAATCAGACTCAAAAGCGATAAGAGAGGTAAATTTACCGCTGTAAGAACCCATAAGGTCAAAACCAGCATTACAAAAAGCGGATATTGAGTGAAAAATACCATACCAAATGCCTTTTATAAATCCAAACATTGGTATAAATCTAAGTGATAAAATAACAGCACCAACTATTTCAACAACTATTGTTACTGTAAAAACAAAGCGGGTAAGTCTAACAATACCGCCCATTTGAGGAGCTGCAATGGATTCTTGCATTACAAAGCGGGATTTAAGACCTATTCTACGTCTTGAGATAGTCGCAATCATAGTTGCCATTGTAATAAAGCCTAAACCGCCTATTTGTATAAGTATAATTATAATAACTTGACCAAATAAAGACCAATGAGTTGCAGTATCATAAACAATAAGACCAGTAACACATGTTGCAGAAGTTGCAGTAAATAATGCATTTAAAAATGGTGTTACCAAATGTTGCTGACTTGAAATAGGCAACATAAGCAACAATGCACCGCACAAAATAATAGACAAATAACCAGTTACTATAATTTTGGTTGGAGTCATTCGCCCAATAAGCGTATTCACACTTCATCTCTCCTAGCTTTAAATTTTATTAACAATACTGTCCATTGCCTTCAGACATATTATAAGAAATACTATCTCTTACTGCAATTACAATATCAGGCTTATACATATCTATATATTCATATAATGTCATATCATCATAATGTCTAAAATCAAGCGAGCGAAACTCACTGCAAGATGCATAAACTAACATTTCAAGTGGATTAGTAAATGAATCGCCATACATAAGCACTTTAGGTTTATCTGTTTGATTTGTTTTAATTATAGTTTCTCCCATATCTCCAGACATATAATCGCCATAAGCAGAATATTGCTCTGATGTTTGTTTATATACAAATGGTTCACTAGCTATTCCATTATCCATTCTTGTAAACTCAATACTTTGAGCTGGTTCTGCCCATTTTGCATACTCTTTTCTTTTTTGCAGATTGCATATTGCACGGCTTTGAGCACCTATAAGCTCTTTATCTGAAACATGAAATACAAGTTCATCATCACTATAAATTTTCATAGGCGTTTCAAGCTTTTCATTTATTGCCTGCATAAGTGTTCTATATGTAAGTAAAGCACCATCAAAATTATAATGTGTATCAATAGATAAATAATAATCTTTTGGATTTTGAGTGTTTTCAAATGCTGGTCTCATATTAACGCTAACAGCATTTGTCTGATTTAAAGCATCAAATATACGTTCTTCAGCATATGTTACTAATTTAGTCCCCATTTTCATATATTCTGGATATTCGTCATAATATATATATCTTTGCTCTGGAATACCTACATAACAATAAATAGCCCCTGAATTTTCAACATATTCAGCTACATCTTTAATTATTTCAGTTTTATTATCCATGTTTTCTTTTTCAAATTCAAGATTAAATTTTTCATAATCCGTTTTATTTAAAAGTGCACCTGTTTCACTTTCTATTACATTATTAACTTGAACTCTTGGCAAAGCAAGCTGAATACCCGAATATAATTTCAAAAGTGTTGTTCTTCCAACTATATGGTCACTAAAATAGCTATCCCAGCCCGAAAAATACTCACCGTTTACAACGTTTTGAATAGAAAATTCTGGTTTGGTTTCAAGCATACGGTTTTCATAAAGAGAAGCTATTTCTTTAGGCATAACAATACTTAATGCTGGTACAAGTAATAAAATAATGCCAAAAACAGCTAAAAATATATAATTACAAATTTTTCGCATAAGTATTCACCTTTCTTAAAATCTGAAATATATAAATGGGTTAAAAGATGAGCTGATAAGCCAAACAACAGATAAACCAAACATAGCCATAGCCCAAATATTTTCACCTATTGTTAATAAACCACCATATTGTTGTTCTTTCTTTCTAAACCATTTTACAACTGGTATACTGCATATACAAGCGGCAATAAGTTCTACATTATACTGGTTTAACATATAATATGTAAGTCTATTTATTTGTGTTGATGGAGTAAACATCGCCTTTATATACCATAATATTTGTGATAATGACTCAGACCTAAATATTACCCAACCAATCATAATTAAGAAAAATGAATAAATCCATCTTATAACGCTTGGTAGGCGTTCTAAAAGTTTATTTAAAACTACTTTTTCTATAATAAGTATAACACCAAAATAAAGTCCCCATAATAGAAAATTCCATGCAGCACCATGCCAAATACCCGTTAACATCCAAACGGCTAGTATATTAAATAACCATCTAGGTTTAGAACAACGATTTCCACCCAATGGTATATAAACATAATCTCTAAACCAAGTTGAAAGTGAAATATGCCATCTTCTCCAAAATTCGGTTATGCTTTGTGATATATATGGGTAGTTAAAGTTTTCAAGGAAATGAAAACCAAATATTTTGCCTAAACCGATAGCCATATCTGAATAACCAGAGAAATCAAAATAAATTTGCATAGTATAAGCAAAAGCACCAATCCAAGCTATATCCCAAGTTAACTGTGATGAAGTCATTGCAAAAACATCATCAGCAATTTGTCCCATAGCATTTGAAATCAGCATTTTTTTAGCAAGCCCTAACATAAATCTTCTTGCACCCTCAGCGGCTTCAGTTATATTTTCATGTCTATTAGAAATCTCATCTGCTACCGTTTGATATCTAACAATAGGTCCTGCGATAAGCTGTGGAAAAAGTGCTACATATAAAGCTACATGCAAAGGGTTTTTCTGTACAGGTGCATCACCTCTTGCAACATCAATAACATAACTTAAACCCTGAAAAGTGAAGAAAGAAATGCCGATAGGTAACACAATCTCTGGCACAGGTAAATTTAAACCAAATACACTATTAGCACTGCTTACTAATAAAATTGTGTATTTATAATAAATAAGCAGTCCAAGACCGATAATACTTGCTAAAATTATGCCTATTCGTTTATGTTTTACTGCTATAAAGCCACATATATAATTTATCATAATAGATAAAATCATTACAAATACGAAAACGGGTTCACCCCAAGCATAAAAGCCTAAACTTGCAAGTAATAATACATTGTTTCTAGTTTCACGAAATTTTGATGGTATTAAAAAATATACCAAAAGAAGTGCTGGTAAAAAAAGAAACAAAAAAATAGAGCTACTAAATAGCATAAACTTTTTTCTCCTTTTAGACAATCTAACCTATTTTACCAAATATACATTACAAAATCAATCTATATAAGATTTTATAGCACAATTCTTACGTTTTTTTGACAACAAAAAAATCCAAGGCGAAAAACCTTGGATTTATAAATTGCATCTATGAAGTAAAATTACTTCAGAGTTACCTTAGCACCAGCCTCTTCAAGCTGAGCCTTGATGGACTCTGCATCTTCCTTAGAAGCAGCTTCCTTGATGATTGCAGGAGCACCGTCAACCTTCTCCTTAGCTTCCTTCAGGCCAAGACCGGTGATAGCACGAACAACCTTGATAACGTTAATCTTAGAAGAACCAGCATCAGTTAACTCTACGTCAAACTCAGTCTTCTCTTCCTCAGCAGCAGCACCTGCACCAGCACCTGCACCAGCAACAGCAACAGGCATAGCGGATACGCCAAATTCTTCTTCAAGAGCCTTAACCAGCTCAGCTAGCTCAAGAACCTTAAGGTTCTTTACAGCTTCCATAATCTCAGCAATAGTCATGGTAGTAAACCTCCAATTTTTTAAATTAAATAAATAAAAGTGTCGAACTGCTTTAAATTATTCAGCAGTTTCCTCAGCAGCTTCCTTAGGAGCTACCAGAGTAGATACTAGAGCTTCGCCATCCTCAGTTTTCTTAGCGATGTTATCGAGAGCGATAACAAGCTGAGTGATAGGGAAGTTGAAACCGTACAGAACCTGAGCGATGAGGCCTTCACGGCTTGGCATCTCAGCTAGTTTCAGAACCTCAGAAGCAGGGATTGCTTCACCTTCTAGATAACCAGCCTTGATTTTAAAATTGTCATGCTTCTTGGCATAATCATTAAGAATTTTAGCAGCAGAAACAACATCGTCATTAGTGCTGATAGCCAGAGCAGTAGTACCGTTAAGGTGTTCGTCGAATAAATCGAAACCGAGTTCCTTAGCAGCAAAACGGATCATGGTGTTCTTGATAACAGCATACTCAACGCCTGCAGCACGCAGCTCACGACGGAGCTTAGTGTCATCTTCAACGTTAATGCCCTTGTAATCAACTAGAACGCCTGCTGGGGAGTTCTTGATTTTCTCTATCAAAGAAGCGACCAGAGCCTTCTTTTCTTCCAGAATCTTTGCGTTAGGCATCTTGTTTCACCTCCAGAAAAATAAAATGTCCTCTTGTACAAAGACAAAAGAGGACACACAAATTAACAAAATCATATGTGCACTGACCTCGGCTGGTGATATCAAATCTTTAAAGCCCCATGGCTACCAACTGTCTTTGACCAAGCTCTTTTAGTATAACACAGTTTTTTTAAAAGTCAAGCACTTTTTTTATATTTTTGTATTTTATTCAGAAACGGTATTTTTGTTGATTTTAATTTTCTTTTCTCTATTTTGAGAAAGTTCAGCAATGGCTGTATAAAGTACATCAGTAGATGAGTTAATAGCAGTTTCACAGGAGTCTTGAATAACGCCTACAATAAATCCAACACCTACAACCTGCATTGCAATATCATTAGGTATGCCGAATAAACTACAAGCCAAAGGCACAAGCAATAATGAACCACCTGCAACACCAGAAGCACCACAAGCCGAAATAGCAGACAATAGGCTTAGTATAAGAGCAGAAGCAAAATCCACTTGTATACCCATTGTATTAGCTGCGGCAAGAGATAAAATAGAAATAGTTACCGCTGCACCACCCATATTTATTGTAGCACCCAGAGGAATAGAAACCGCATAAGTATCTTTGTTTAAACCAAGTTCTGCACATAAACGCATATTAACAGGTATATTTGCCGCAGAAGAACGTGTAAAGAAAGCGGTTATACCACTATCCTTTAGACATTTAAGCACAAGTGGATATGGATTTTTGCGAATAGCAATAAAAGCAATAATAGGGTTTACAACCAAAGCTACAAAAGCCATTGTACCAACTATTAAAAGGATTAGCTTACCATAACTAATAAGTGAATTAATTCCCTGCTGAGAAATTGTATTAAATACAAGACCCATTACACCAAAAGGAGCTAAACTGATAATCCAGCGTACAATCTGTGAAATAGCATCTGCAACAGCTTCAATACCAACTTTAACACCTTCTGGAGCTTTACGAAGTGCAATACCCATTAAAACAGCCCAAGCAAGAATGCCTATATAATTTGCATTAACAAGTGAATCAACAGGGTTTGCAACAATGTTCATAAGCAGTGTTTTTAAAACCTCACCAATACCCCCTGGAGGAGTTGTAGTGCTTGCAGACTCAGTAAGTGTTAATGTAAGTGGAAATAAAAAGCTTGCTACAACAGCCACAAAACCAGCTAAAAATGTGCCAAGCAAATAGAGGAAAATAACACGTTTCATATTTGTTTGTTTGCCCTCTTGATGTTTTGCCAGTGCACTCATAACTAGAAATAATACAAGAATTGGTGCAACAGCCTTTAATGCACCAACGAATAAATCACCTAATAAAGCGATTACAGTTACGTTAGGAATTAATAGACCAAGTACCACGCCAATAATAAGACCGCATATAATACGTTTTACAAGACTTATTTCATTATATTTTTTTAATAAATCTTTCATCTAAACTTTCTCTCCTTTATTTTTTTCACAATACATGTATTATATCATACTTTTTTATCTTTTAAAAGGGTGATTTTGCACTTTTTATTTGTTTTCACGCACATATATACACTTTGTCTTTCTCTCATGGACATTTGATATATAAAAAAACCACCTACAAATAAATGTAAGTGGTTTGTAAATAGCTATAAATTAGCCGCCTAACTTAGCAGAATTAATCTTAACGCCAGGACCCATTGTAGAAGCAACTACACAGGACTTAACGTACTGACCCTTAGCAGCAGCTGGCTTTGCCTTGATAATAGCACCCATCAGAGCTTCAAAGTTCTCTTGTAACTTTTCAGCACCAAAAGAAGCCTTACCGATTGGACAGTGAATGATGTTAGTCTTGTCTAAACGGTACTCAATCTTACCAGCCTTAGACTCCTGAACAGCCTTTGCAACGTCCATAGAAACAGTGCCAGCCTTAGGGTTTGGCATAAGACCCTTAGGACCTAGAACCTTACCTAGACGACCTACAACACCCATCATATCAGGTGTAGCGATTACTACATCGTAATCGAAGAAGTTTTCATTCTGGATTTTAGAAACCATTTCTTCTGCACCAACGTACTCAGCACCAGCAGCAACAGCTTCATCAGCCTTAGGGCCCTTAGCGAATACAAGCACACGAACCTGCTTACCAGTACCATGTGGCAGAACGATAGCACCACGAACCTGCTGGTCAGCATGACGGGAGTCAACACCCAGCTTTACGTGCAGCTCGATGGTTTCGTCAAACTTTGCCTTTGCAGTAGAAACAACGGTAGATAATGCTTCAGATGGGTCATACAGCTTAGTACGGTCAATCTGTTTTGCACTATCTATATACTTTTTACCTTTGCGCACAATAATATCCTCCTTGAGTGGTAATGCGGGAATAACCCTCCCACTTATAGCGGTGATTTAAACCGCACATAACAATAAATAATTATAAAACTTCAGTTTTAAAAAACTTACTCTTCTACGGTGATACCCATAGAACGGCAAGTGCCTGCAATCATGCTCATAGCAGCCTCAAGAGAAGCAGCGTTGAGGTCAGGCATTTTCATTTCAGCAATCTTCTGAACGTCTTCCTTAGAAATCTTAGCTACCTTAGTCTTGTTAGGAACTGCAGAACCAGACTCAATCTTACAAGCCTTCTTGATAAGAACTGGAGCTGGTGGAGTCTTGGTAACAAAGCTGAATGAACGGTCAGCATAAACTGTGATAACTACAGGGATAATAAGACCTGCATCGTTTTTAGTACGCTCGTTGAATTCCTTGGTGAAGGACATGATGTTTACACCATGCTGACCCAGAGCAGGGCCAACTGGTGGAGCTGGTGTTGCCTTACCTGCTGGAATCTGGAGCTTAATATAACCTACTACTTTCTGTGCCATTGTTGAGGTTTCCTCCTTAAATAAATGTGGTGTCTGGCGAGCATTACTGTTTTAGTAAACTCTCCCACGCATACGCTTTCCTTGGCGTGGACTGCGTAGCATACGACAAATTCATGCCAATAGATTTATGCATGAAAGCGGATTTTCCGCCTTATTAAAATTACTCGTCCAAAGCTTCCACCTGATTGAGTTCAAACTCAACAGGGGTTTCTCTGCCCATCATAGGGAGAATTACAGTTACTTTGTTCTTATCTGGCTCTAGTGAGTCAACAACACCGATTGAGCCATAAAGAGCAGTAGCGATGACACGGACACTGTCACCAACTGTATAGTTAATTTCGACTTCACGTTTTTCAACGCCCATTTTAGCTACTTCCTCATCGGACAATGGCAAAGGCTTGTTTGAATTTGGACCAACAAAGCCTGTACAGCCTCTTGTATTTCTTACAAGATACCAACTTTCGTCTGTAAGCACCATTTTAACTAAAACATAACCTGGAAACAGTTTGCGTTCAATTTCACGGGTTTTTCCGTCTTTAACCTCTGTAACCTTTTCCACAGGAATGGTTACATCAGCAATAAGGTCATGAAGTCTGCGGTTTTCAACCGCTTGTTTAATTGAAGAAGCTACTTTGTTTTCGTAGCCTGAGTATGTGTGTACAACATACCATTTTGCGGCATCTGACATAGTCTTAGGCCCCTCTCATCAGCTAAGAATTGCGGAAATACCAACCTTGAAAATACCATCAAGTACCCAAACAAACACGCCTACAATAATAACTGAAGCAATAACAACAGCGGTATTGTTAATGGTTTGTTTGCGAGTTGGCCAAACAATCTTCTTACATTCGCTTTTTAGCTCATGGAACCATTTGCCGATTCTTGCGAAGATAGAAGGCTTTTTTGCCTTCACTGGCTTTTCGGCTTTTTTTTCCTGCTCTGCCATAGAAGTTATTTCCTTTCTCCGCAATTATTACTTAGTTTCACGATGCAGTGTATGCTTCTTGCAGAAACGGCAGTACTTGTTCATCTCAAGACGATCTGGGTCGTTCTTCTTGTTCTTCATCGTGTTGTAGTTTCTTTGCTTGCACTCTGTGCAGGCCAGCGTTACTTTAACGCGCATTTAGCGGCACCTCCTTATAGTTTGACACACCTTAAAAGGTGATATTTCCCTGACCATTTAAGCAGGGTGTTTGCCTCCCTTTGTAGTTCAGCCAGAAAAATAAATCTGTGCATAAAAAAAGAACCCACATAGGTGAGATAATTATAGCACCGCCACACTATACAAGTCAATGAATTTTTAATATTTTTAGTCTTTTTTTAAATTTTGATTAAATACAACAATTTCATTAAATATTTTGTCACTGTTTTTTGTAATTCCAATAATTAAATGTTTATGATATAATCATTTTGATTTTAAACCGATTTATAACCTATTTGGAGGAAAAATATGAAAATTTTAGGAATTGACTATGGCGACGCAAGAACAGGGCTTTCACTTTCTGATATCACTGGAATGCTTGCGGGTTCACCATCTGTAATTTCCGAATGGAACAGAGAAAAACTAATTGATAAATTATGTGATTATATAAATCAGAATAAAGTTGAAGAAATTGTTTTAGGATATCCAAAAAATATGGACGGTTCTATTGGTGAAAGAGCCGAAAAATGCAAAGAGCTTGCAAATGATTTGGCAGATAGAACAGGTTTAAATGTGGTTTTATGGGACGAGCGACAAACCACAGTTTCAGCACATCAAATTTTACATCAAAGCGGCAAAAAAATGAAAAAACACAGACAAAGTGTTGATGCGGTAGCGGCTACACTTATTTTGCAGGGATATCTTGATTTTAAACGTATGCAGAAAAAAGCGGACTGAAATAAATCCAGCCCGCTATATTTATCTTATTCGCTTTCAATCAGACCATATCCGCCAGCAGCACGCTTATAAATAACTGCTGGAGCGTCATTATTATCAGCGTTCTTAAAGAAGAAGAACTGATGTCCGATTAGATTCATCTGTAAAATAGCTTCATCAACTGACATTTGCTCCACTTCAAAACGCTTATGACGCACTACCTCAAAGGTATCTTCTTCAAGCCCTGCATCTTGAGCTGCCATTTTTTCAAATGCACCCTCACGCAGACGCTTGCTAAGACGAGTCTTATTTTTGCGAATCTGGCGTTCAATATGATTAATCGCACCGTCAACCGACGCAAACATATCTGTTGTGGTCTCCTCAGCACGAACAATCATGCTTTTGTTGTTGACCGTAATTTCAACTGTTTGGCGGCCCTTCAGTTCGCTAAAAGTAATAGTAGAAGTTGCGTCTGACTGGAAATATCTGTCCAGCTTTTCAACTTTTTTAACTGCATAATCTCGCAGGTCATCTTTAATGCGAAGCTTTCTTTCGACGATGTTGATTTTCATATAATCATCTCCTTGCGGAACATTTCATAACCCAAAAACAGTTAAGATGTTATTGGTATTTGATGTACATAGTATAACACATCTTTTGTTAATATGCTCATCACACATTGTCGGTTTTAGACGATTATAGCAGATTATCACTCATATTCTAAATATTTCTTGCAAATACTCATTAAATTAAAGTATTTTGTTTTTTTATTAAATTTTACCTTCAGCGTGACGTGTAACATGACAGCCAATAGAAACAGCACAAGGCAGACTTGCAATATGACAAGCATAAGGTTCTATTGCACAAGATAAAGCGGTAACTGTTCCGCCAAGACCTTGAGGCCCTACACCTGAAGCGTTAATTTTCTTAACGATTTCCTTTTCCATTTCAGCATAAACAGGGTTTTCGCTTGATTTATCCACACTGCGAAGCAATGCAACCTTAGAAAGATAAGCTGCTTTTTCAACTGTTCCGCCAAGACCTACACCAACTATAACTGGTGGACAAGGGTTTGAGCCTGCATTTATAACGGTTTCAGCAATCCAGTTTATAATAGTTTCTTTAGTAGCTGCTGGAGTGAACATTTTCACAGCACTCATATTTTCACTACCGCCACCTTTAGGAGCAACTATAATTTTTATATCTTCTCCAGCAACGATTTTAGTATGAATTATAGCAGGTGTATTGTCATCTGTGTTAATTCTTTCAAGTGGGTCAGAAACAATAGATTTTCTAAGATAGCCGTTTATATATCCTCTTCTCACACCCTCTTGCACAGCCTGTTCAAAGTCACCGCCTGTTAAATGCACATCTTGACCGATTTCAATAAAAATAGTTGCAAAACCTGTATCTTGACATACAGGAACTCGTTTTTCTGCGGCTAAATCACAATTTTTAATCATTTCATCGAAAATTTCACGACCAAGAGGAGATTTTTCATTTTCCTTGCCTTTTACAAATGAGTTTCTAATATCACATGGAAGTTCATAATTGGATTTAATACAAAGTTTTTCCACAAGGTTTGTAATTTCATTAACATCTATTGTTCTCATTTTCATTACTCCTATATACAATCTTGCCATTTAATAATACAGTTTGTACTTTACTACGAAAATCAAGCGGATGACCAGTAAACAGCACCAAATCAGCATCTTTGCCTTGAGCGATTGAGCCTATTCTATCTTCTAACCCAACTATTTCAGCTCCTCTTATAGTTATAGCACGAAGTGCTTCCATTTCGTCCATACCATTTTTAACTGCAACCGCTGCCGCAATCAGTATATATTTAACAGGCATTTCTGGGTGGTCTGTAGAAATGGCAGTTTTAACTCCTGCTTTTTGCATTATAGATGGACTGCTTTCAGATAGATTTGCAAGCTCAGGTTTTGACCTATCGGTCATATAAGGGCCACTTATAACAGGTATATTGTCCTCAGCAATTAAATCTGCTATTAAATGCCCCTCTGTTGCATGAACCAGTATAGGCTTTATATTAAATTCCCTACAAATACGCAAAGCGGTAAAAATATCATCAGCACGATGAGCATGTATATGAGCTGGCAATTTTCCCTCTATAAGCAATTCTAAAATTTCAAGTTTAGCATCAAAATCTGGTAAATCTTCCTCTTCATGTTCAAATGCACGGTGTTTTCTCTCGTGATATTCAACTGCTTTTCTAAGGTTTTCTCTTAAAAGTGAAGCAATCGCCATACGAGTTACAGGGGTTTCGTTTTTTTCATGATAAGTATTTTTAGGATTTTCACCCATTGCGAATTTAACGCCTATTGGTTGTTTTATAATCATATCATCAATACGTCTGCCAAATGTTTTAATAGCAGCAAGTTGACCTCCAATAGGGTTAGCACTTCCAGGACTTACTACAACAGTGGTAACACCTGCTTCAATAGCCTCTTTAAAAGCTCTTTCCATCGGGTTAATACCATCTATAACACGAAGTTGAGGGGTTATAGGGTCAGTATCTTCATTACCGTCTGCACCCTCAAAACTGATACCATCTTCATAAAGCCCTATATGTGAATGAATATCAACTAAACCAGGGATAATATATCCATTATTTGCATCTATAATCTGCAAATTTTCATCATTTGGAGCATTTTCCATACTACCAAAAGCCTTAATTTTATCATTTTCTATTAGAATATAACCATTTTCAATATTTTCACCTTGCATTGGCATAATATATGCATTGCGTATTAAGATATTACTCATAGAAAAACCTTTCTTATTTTTCTAAATTTATTGTTGACATTTTATGGAAATAGTGATATTATATCCATGGTGATGAAATTCATCACCATGCACCGTTCATATCTTTATCCCCACAATCCTATCTTTTACCCGTCAAAGTTTATGACGGGTGTTTTTTTTTTGCACATGGAAAACCGAGGCATAAACGAACTTGCCTCGGTTTTAAAATTTTGAGTTTAACGACGACGACGAGCACCGCTTTTTCTATCGTTATTGTGTTTAATATCAGCCATACGGCTTTCACTATCAGCCATAAACATTTTTAGTTTATCCTCAAAAGTCATAGCAGATTGGTCTTTTGCCTGAGCTGTACGCTGCTGTTGAGGACGAGAGCGTTTAGTTTCAAATTGACGTTGTGTTTGTTGGGTATTTTCTTGTGCTTTCTTAATTGATAGATTTATTCTACCAACATCATCAATATTGATTACCTTAACTTTAACATCTTGACCTTCAGTTAAGAAATCTTTAATATCATTTACAAATGAGTTTGCCACCTCTGAGATGTGCACCATTCCCGACTTACCTTCTGGCAGAGAAACAAATGCACCGAATTTTGTAATCCCAGTTACTTTACCTTCAAAAATTGCTCCAACGGCGAAATCCATACCCCTAAATTTTCCTCCATGTGATTTTTTATTTAATAGCTATCTATAAAATTTAAGATTGCATTATTTACTTGATGCGTTTTTAAATACACGTTCATTCGGCATTACATAGCCGTGTTCTCTGGCAATAGATGCAATATATTCATCTGAAACGCCATTTTCTATTTGGTTACGGATAGCATCGTTCACTTCTTGTTGTTCTTCAGTTTGACTAATTAAATCATTAAGATGCGATTGACGAGAAGATATTTGAATTTGCAGATGAATAAATGACATTGCACCGATGATTACAGCACCAAATACAATAATTTTAACAAAGCGTGGCATTTTAGCTCTTTTTCTTTTCATTTAATCCACCTCCTGAAAAGCAAGCTATCCTAATAATCAATATGGTTTTATTTTAACCCGATTTCCTAAAAAAAGAAAGTCTTTTTTTTATATTTTTAATAATTTCTATTATATATTTATAAAATGG
Organism: uncultured Butyricicoccus sp.; assembly: GCA_944384745.1. GTDB lineage: Bacteria > Bacillota > Clostridia > Oscillospirales > Butyricicoccaceae > Butyricicoccus_B. Next base: position 64,593 of record CALWUO010000001.1, on the reverse strand, counting down.
CTTAAAAATATATGCTTTAGATAATATAAATTTTATAAAAGTTTCTGGCAAAGTCAAAACAAAAAGCAGGGAGTTTATAATAAGCTTTAAAAGTGGAAGTAAAAAGACTGTAAAAGACAAAAAATATAAAAGCATACCGCCTATTTCGCCTAATATTACATAAAATCTCATCTGAGAAACCGCATCTGTAACAGCGAAATAAAATAAAATAATAAGTACAATAAGGCAAAAAATTGAATCTATTATAACTGTCCCTTTGGTTTTAAAGTTTAATATTTGACGAATTGCCCTGCATATATCATAAATAAAACCGCCTATCACACCAAGCAAAATCGCCTCTAAAAAGACTAAAGTTTGCTGTGCAAGCGAGAACGTCATAAAAACGCCCCCTTAACCAAATAAACGAGCAAATATTCCGCCTCTATTCATTAAATTATCGTCATATTCCATAGCATTTACTGTGCCTGTAAGTGTAAGTTCGCCTTTTTCAAGGCTTAAACCCTCAACATGAAGATTTTCGCCCTTTACTGCAAGCATACCTCTTGATGTTTCAAGTGAAACTACATTTTCGTCAAAATTTGTCACATCAATAACACCTGTTAATTTTAGATTGCCATTGTTATCCAAATTCAGAGTGTGAGGCATACGCATTTTTTCCTCATTAGACATATTATTTCCTCCATTTTGGCAAATATCTAATCTAATATATGATTGAATAACTGTGTTTATGCAAAAAATAACGTCAAAGCATATAGCCTTGACGTTTTAAATTTATTCAATTTCACGATATAAACCAGCCGCATCATTTTTAAGCACATGTTCAGCCACATTTAACACTTCAACTTTCATAGTACGCTGACCAAATGCAATTTCAATAATATCACCGATTTTAACTTGATATGAGGCTTTAGCAGCTTTACCATTTACACTTATTCTAGCCGCATCACAAGCATCATTTGCAATGGTTCTACGCTTTATAAGACGAGAAACCTTTAAATATTTATCAAGTCTCATTAAATTTATTCACCTTTTCTTTGTTTATTTTCCTTAGCCTGTTTCCAAAGACTTAAAAGCTCATCAAAAGATAAATCAGCAAGATTTTTTTCCATTTGTTCCATATTCTCAAAACGCACAATAAATTTATCAGCGGCTTTTTCTAAAGCTTGTTCTGGCTCTACTTTTAACATTCTTGCAACATTAACGGCTGCAAAAAGCATATCGCCTACTTCTTCATTTATTGCATTTTCATTTGCATTTTGTATTTCATAGAGTTCTTCACGGACTTTATCAATCGCTTGATTTACATTCTGCCAATCAAAACCTGCTTTAGCCGCTTTTTTCTGAATTTTCTCTGCACGAATAAGACTTGGAAGACTTCTTGCAACACTTTTTAAACTATCAGTAACAGTTTTTTGATTTTTCTCTTTTTGTTTTAAAGCGTCCCAATTAGTTAAAATTTCCTCAGTTGAGTTTACATCTGTTTTGGCGAATACATGAGGGTGACGGTAAATAAGTTTTTTGCATACACCATCAGCCACATCATTTATATCAAAAACGTTGTTTTCCTGCTCAATACATGCATGGAATACAACCTGTAAAAGCACATCGCCCAATTCTTCTTTAAGAAGTTCAGTGTTATCTGTGTCAATAGCCTCTACAACTTCATAGGTTTCTTCTATAAAATTTCTGCGAATTGACTTATGAGTTTGTTCTCTATCCCACATACAACCATTTGGTGCACGAAGAATACGCACAATTTCAACCAAATCATCAAAAGTATAGTTTTCTTTCTGTTTAAAATCTACCATTTTTTAACTCCTAAAGACGCAATAATTTAACCAGACTTTTTCCCGCTGGTAACATTAACATATCATCTTTTTCCAAAGCGTTTAATGCAACAAGTAGGACTGCATATACAACTGCTGCTGCACAAATTGCAGGTAAAACTGCAATATTTCCTAAACTATCAGCAAGCAATCTATAAATAATAGTTGCTGCTGCCCCCATACCAATACAAGCGGTAAAAGGTCTAATAAATAATTTACCAATCTTAGGTAATTTAATGTATTTTCTTAAAAACATTAAATTTAGTGTAGCAATCAAAGTATAACAAGCAAGTGTTCCGACTGGTGCACCATAAATATGTATTTTAGGATTTCCAACTAGAAAATAATTAAGTCCAATTTTACACATACCGCCTATAAGCATGGTTATAACAGGGATTTTCATCTGACCTATTGCTTGTAAGATTGCATTTGTAAGACCTACAAGAGCAACACAAGGAATTGCAAGTGAAAGCACCATAAGCAGTGAACCGCCTAAATTTTTATCAACCAAACCAGAGGCATCTTCTGCAAAAAGTAAATTTATAATAGGGTGAGCAAGTACGATATAGCCTACACAAGCAGGTAAAGCTATAAGCATAGCAATACGCATTGCACTACCCATATTTTTAGCCGCCATTGTATGGTTTTGCTGTGCATAAGCACCAGCCATTGCAGGTAAAACAGCGGTAGCCAGTGCAGTTATAAGCGTTTGTGGAAAATTAAACATTGTAAACGCTTGACCTGTATACACGCCATAAAGAGCATTAGACTGTTCTAATGTATAACCGACTTCTTGCAATCTTCTTACAAGCATACCAGTGTCTATAAGTGTTGTAAGACTTGTAACCGAACTTGTAAGAGTTACTGGGATTACAGTTAATAAAAGCACTCTAAATAATTCTTTATAAGACCTACAATGGTCATTTAGATTATTTGCCTGTGATTTTTTTGTAGCTGATGCCGCATAAAAAAGCATAGTAACAGCCGCTAAAATTTCGCCCACTGTAACGCCAAAAATAGCAAAAGCGGCTTTTATAGGGTCACTAAAGCCCTTAACTCCTGCAAAATATGCAAACACAAGACCTAAAACGACTTTACCACTTGCCTCTATAATTTGTGATAGTGCGGTAGGTATCATATTAGACATACCTTGAAAATAACCACGCACCACCGCAACAACAGCCACAAAAAACACTGCTGGGGATATAGCTCTTATTGCCTGTATTGCCATAGGGTTGTTGCTTAATTTAGCAATAAGGTCAGCACCGAAAAAAAGTGCAACTGAGCATAATGCACCAAAGCTAAAAAAAGTAATACCTGCAAGTTTTGCAATGCGTTTTACTTCTTGACTTCGCCCTAGTGCATTAGCTTCTGAAACAAGTTTGCTAAGTGCCACAGGCACGCCAGCCGTAGCAATAACAAACATAATTGTATAATACTGATAAGCACTATTGAAAATACCCATACAAGTATTACCTATATAGTGCTGAAGCGGAATTTTAAATGCCGCTGAAATAAGTTTAGCAATAAGGGTGCCAGCGACCAAAATCATAGCACCCTGCATAAAAGTTTGTTTTTTATTCTTCTGCAAAATCGCACGCCTTTCTTATAGCATTGCACCACAAGCCGCACAGTAAACATCATCTTTCTGGCATATCTTGCCACAAACAGGACAGGTCACTTGCTGTTTTGTCTGTGAAAGCTGCAAACGTAAATCATCAATTTTAGCACGGATTTCATCTACTTCAGCTAAATATTTATCCATTGCATCTTGTTCAACATCAATTCCTAAATGGATATCATATACAAGTTTGCCCATTTCCTTATAAAGCAGTTCACATTCTGTGTTTAAATCAAAAATCTGCAAATTTAGTTTTGTAGCCTGAGCCATATCTCCAGCCACTTTGCTTGCATTTTGAGCAGCTTGAGTTGCTGCTACGCCTGTTTTTTCTGCAAAAATCTTTGCTTTTTCCAGCATTTTATAAACTTTAGGGTCCATAGTTAAAACTCCTTTTTATAAAAATTTTCATTTATTTTTCTATTGGTTGCAGGTATTATACACCCCTACTATATAAAAATCAAGGCGATTTTTGTTATCCAATAAACTCATGTAAAACAGATGCTTCTGGCATATAATCCTTATAATCTATTTTACTAAATAACCTTTCAGACTCACATATTTGAGAAAGTCCTGCATTTTCAAGTTCAGTTTCTTTGATTTCATTTCTCAGTATATCCATAAATATAAGAGTTTCATACGGTAAATATGAATCAATAGCATAACTTGCAAAAAATTTGTAAGGGTCAATATATATTCTTTCGCCACGTCTTACAGACTTCCATTGTTTAACTGTTGTTTCAACACTTGCACCTCTAAACTTGGAATCTCTAACAGCACGTCTGCAAAATCTAAGTTGGTCTGGTGTTAATATACTTTTCCCAGTGTCAACACTACTTGCAAGAGATATATAAATGCCTGAGGCTGATTGTTCTAAGCCGCCCATAAGGGTTTCATTAAAGGCATGAATACCTTCAATCACAATCATTTTATCTTCAGAGAGTGATAATGGTTTTACCTTGTCAGTTCGCTCTTTTTTTGCAAAATCAAAGGTAGGAACGGCTATTTCTTCGCCCTCAGTCAATTTTTTTAAATGGTCATGCAAAAGTGGTAAATCCATACAAAGAGGAGACTCAAAATCATAAACCCCGTTTTCATCGTCCCAAGGGACTTCATAAGTATTACGGGTTAAATAATAATCGTCCATTGAGATAGTATCTACATTTAACCCTTTTTTCTTTATACTGCGACAAAGTCTATCCGCTGTTGTGGTTTTTCCACTAGATGATGGACCACATAATAAAGCTATTGGTTTTTGTTTATGATTATTAACTAATTCCTCCGCTACCAACTCAATTTGGTTTACATAGTGTTGTTCACACTGAATAATAAAATCTTCTGGATTTTTTTGTGCCTGTTTATTTATAAAGTCCAGTTGATATGTCGCCATTGTGTTTCCTCACATTCTAAAATACATGGAATAATTTCTGCTTACCTAAAATAATACGCTCACTAGATTCCATATATTCCTTAGGATATTTTGGATTTACAAAACGGGTTATTTTACCTGTTTTAAGGTCAACCAATTTACTAACAGCACCAGCACCAACAGATAAAATACTTTGAATTTCTTCCATCATAGCTATATTATAAATGTTTTCTGTATTTGGTTTGCACCAACCCACATTTTCAAAACCGCCCGCTGTAAATTTTTGTCTATATAGATAATATGGACCATAACCCGCACTACTAAGCAATTTTGAGCCAGTATCAAGCATTGTTTTAACCGAACTATATTGATTTGCATTTGCTTCTTTGTCGTATAAATCCGCACCACGTTTAATTGCAAGTGTGTGAACGGTTATATTTTCGGGATTTAAACCTATAAGTGTGTTTATAGTGTTTTCAAAGCTATCTGGCGTATCACCTGCAAGCCCTGCGATAGTATCCATATTTATAACCGAAAAGCCTGTTTTTCTTGCTATTTCATAGGCTTTTATAACATCATCTGCATTATGATGTCTACCAATATTTTTTAAAACTTCATCGTTCATAGTCTGAGGATTTATAGAAACTCTATCTGCACCACCAAGTTTAATTGCTTGCATTTTTTCGGCTGTAATTGTATCTGGTCTACCTGCTTCGACAGTATATTCTATAAGATTTGACATATCAAAAGAATTTCTAACACATAGCATAATTTTTTCAAGTTGCTCTGGTGATAATGTTGTAGGTGTACCTCCACCCATATAAACACTTGAAAGCACTCTTTTGCTATTTGCTACAATTTCGCCTGTTCGTTTGATTTCCTCACATATTGAGTCAACATATGGCGGAATAAGTCCAGCAGATTTTTCAATAGATTGTGATACAAAAGAACAATATGCACATCTTGATGGACAAAAAGGTATTCCAATATAAAGCGAAACCGAATTTTCAGGCAAAAGTTCTATTGTATTTTGAGCATAAGCCGCTGCCCTCATAGTAAGGGCAGTTCGTTCTGCCGAAACACCAAACTTTTCACGAAATTGCACAGCCGCTTCAGCTCTTGTAAGCCCTCTATCCATCAATCCTCTTGCAAGTTTAGCTGGACGAACACCTGTAAGACTGCCCCATTCTGGTGCTTTATCCAAAAACATCATTATAGCATTGTAAATAGATAATTTTATAATTTCAGTGAGAACTCTTTTATTTGCAAGTTCATCTGCATTCGGCAAAATAGCCTCTTTTGATTTTTGTTCTATTCTATCTCCAATTCTAACTATTGCTGTTGCTTTAGCATTTTGACCATCAATTTCAAGCTTGCTTATGCAGTAATCACCTTTTTCAGTTTCCGCCTGTTCGGTTATAACTGTTGGCAACAAATGCAAAATCATTTCTTCTACTGCATGGCGTAAATCATGCCCTTTTAGAATATAAATCACTTTATTGCCTCACGCATATATCTGTTATACTCTCTTTCCTCTTGCAAAGTAGAAAAAGCATCATGTCCTGGTAAAACTTTATAATCGCCCTGCATATCATAGAGTTTTTTAAGTGAACGAAGCATAGTTGGAAAATCTCCGCCTTCAAGGTCACATCTACCACATTCTCTGCGGAAAAGGGTATCACCAGTAAACATAACATCTTCTACAACAATTACACTAGACCCTGGAGTATGTCCTGGAGTGCTTATATATTTTGCAGTCAGACCGCCTATTTTAATTTCTGTGCCGTCCTCAGCCTCAATATTTACAGGAGTTTCCTTAAAATTCTTAACAAATGGCTTAAATTCACCCATAGCATCTTTATTTAATAACCATAAATCATCTTTATTACATACAAGTTTAGCTCCAGTTGCATTAACAACATCATGCACTGCTAGAATATGGTCAAAATGTCCATGAGTTAAAAGCACATATTGAAGTTTAATTTTTTCATCATCTATTGTTTTTAAAATAGATTTTGCATTGTCGCCTGGGTCAATAACTGCACCCTCCATAGTGTTTTCGTCATAAAAAATATAGCAATTAGTGGCAACCATACCAACTGTTAAATGTAAAATCTTCATATTTATTTATTCCTTAAAAAATATATTTATTTGCCCATTTCCTCAGTATCTAACCATATTGTAACAGGGCCATCGTTTACAAGCTCAATTTGCATATCTGCACCAAACTCACCTGTCTGAACATTAAGACCAGTGTTTTTACAATGAGCTATAAATGACTCATATAGAGGAATTGCAGTTTCTGGGCGAGCTGCACGAACAAAACTTGGACGTTTACCCTTTTTACAATCTCCATAAAGCGTAAACTGAGAAACAATAAGTATATCACCCTTTATATCTTTTACAGATAAGTTCATTTTATCTTGTTCATCTGTAAAAATACGAAGTCCAGTGCATTTTTCAACTAAATATTGCACTTGTCTTTCGGTGTCGTCCTCACCAACTCCAAGAAAAATAAGCAAACCATTATTTATTTTACCTGTAATTTGTGAATTTATAGTTACAGACGCATGTTTTACACGCTGAATTAATGCACGCATAGTTACAACCCCCCTAGTTTTCCGCTGTTCTGGTTACATCAAGCACACCCTTGATTTTTTTAAGCCTATTTATAATATTATCAAGTTGACCTATACCAGAAACATCAACAACAGCAGTAATCATACCAAAACCATCATTTAAATCTCTAGCTGAAAGCTCATGAACATTTACATGTGCTTGAGCAAGTAATACCGCAACATCACTAAGCACACCAATGCGACTTTTAGTTGAAATTTGTAGACCAGTTGAAAATCTGTTCTTTTTGTTATCAAGTGATTCTTCGTCCCACCAGACACGAATCCAACGATTTTCTTCGTCCTTTGAATTATGGTTTCTAACATTTACACAGTCTTTTCTGTGTATAGAAACACCATAACCACGGGTAACAAAGCCTATAATGTCGTCACCTGGAATTGGTGTGCAACATCTTGCAAATTTAACTAAACAGTTGTCAATGCCCTCAACCATAACACCAGATTCACTTTTACCTTTTTTCTTATCCGCTTGAGGCTGCTCAAGTTTATCAACTTTTTCTTGAGCCTTACGAACTTTCATAACATCATCTTTGATTTTGTTAAGAACCTTAGTTATTGTTATACCACCATAACCAATAGCAGCATAAAGTTCGTCCATAGATGAGAAAGTAAACTTTTGTAAAACATTCTTTTGTATTTCTTCATTCTCATAGAAGCCATTATACATAAGATTGGCTTTAAGTTCTCTATCAAGCTCTGCTTTGCCCTGCTCAATATTTTCTTCTCTACATTCCTTTTTAAACCATTGTTTGATTTTATTTCTTGCCTCAGTGGTTTTAACAATTTTGACCCAGTTTCTTGATGGACCATGTGTTTCTTTAGAGGTTAAAATTTCAACAATATCGCCATTTTTAAGTTGTGAGTCAATAGGAGCAATTCTGCCATTTATTTTAGCACCAACCATGCGGTTTCCAACTGCTGAGTGAATGGCATAAGCAAGGTCAATAGGAGTTGCACCTGCTGGCATATTTACAACATCGCCTTTTGGTGTAAATACAAATACTTCATCTGCAAATAAATCTACTTTAATCGCTTTTATAAAGTCCTCTGCTTCAGTATCCTGTTGAGCTTCTAGTAGTTGACGTATCCAAGCGAAAGCCTGTTCATTGCCTGTTTTATCAAGACCTTGTTTGTATTTCCAGTGAGCAGCTACACCAAACTCAGCCATTTTGTGCATTTCTTCGGTTCTGATTTGTATTTCAAATGGTATACCCTCTCTACCGATTACCGTTGTATGAAGTGACTGATATCCATTTGGCTTAGGGGTTGAAATATAATCTTTAAATCTGCCAGGGATTGGCTTATAAAGGTCATGCACATAACCTAAAACATTGTAACAGTTTGTAACACTGTCAACTATAACACGCACAGCACAAATATCATAGATTTCATTTATAGTTTTATGTTGTGCGTACATTTTGCGATAAATTGAGTAAATATGTTTAACTCTTGCAGAAATAGTGTTTTCAATTTCTGCTTCCTTTAGTTTTTCGCTTATGCATTCTTTGATATGGTTTAAAAATTCCTCATGTTGACTTGATTGTTTTTCAAGCCCCTCCACAATTTCTTGATAACCAATAGGGTCAAGACATTTAAGTGATAAGTCTTCAAGCTCCCATTTAATACGGCTCATACCCAAGCGGTGAGCAATAGGGGCGTAAATTTCCATGGTTTCCAGAGCTTTATCACGTTGTTTGCGTTCAGGCAAAAACTGGAAAGTTCTTGCGTTATGAAGTCTATCAGCTAGTTTTATAAGTATAACTCTTATATCCTTAGCCATGGCAAGAAACATTTTTCTTAAATCTTCAAATTGCTCTTGTTCTTTTGAATATCTAAGCATTCCCAGTCTTGTTACACCGTCAACAAGCTCTGCAACAGATGTTCCGAATTTATTTTCTATTTCTTTATAGCCGAATTCGGTGTCTTCAATGCAGTCATGTAAAAGCCCTGCACAGATTGAGTCAGTATCAAGACCCATTTCGACTATAATTTCCGCAACAGAAACAGGGTGTATAATATATGGTTCGCCATTTTTACGTTTTTGCCCCTCATGAGCAATACTTGCACACTCATAAGCAGCACGGATTTTTTTTTCATTTATATTGGGGTTTTGTTTTTTAGCTCTTTCAACTAAAAAATCTATTTTTGTTTGTATCGGAGAAGTCATATTATTTTCCTCCTTTATATAAAAATTTTTATTTACTCATACTTCGTAAAGTTGCAAGCACAATAGATTTTGAAATATCAGCTTTACCTTTAAAAGGTTTTAACATAATATTTAAAAGATTATCCCTAAAATTGTAATCAAGAAGTTGGCTTTCACTGAAAACATCAAGACAAACAAAGAGTTTACCTATATTTATTTCACGTTTGCTTTCCCACTGAATACGCCTTGAAAGTGCATTAGAATGAACTCGTAAAATTCCTTCTTCTGCTCTACTTATTATATGACGCCAAACCGCTACTAAATCAGGTCTATCTGGATATAAAGTTCTAGCCTCATCTGCTGTTAATGCACCATCAGACATATATCTGTTATAAAGCGACAATAATTTTTCATCTGCTTTAATTTCACATTCGCTTAATCTTACATCTTTTAAAATCATTTGTACTGTGCGATGTGAACGAAATTCATTTATTTCAAGATTAAAAGCTACATCAACAAAATTACCTTGTGCAAAACCGCAGCCACCTGCACCAGTTCCAAATAACATAGCAGTGTATGTAACACCATCTTTCATAAGAGTAAGCCTTACATGTTTATCGCTTGAAATAGGTGTTATTTCCTCAACATACATATTGTATATTGAAAAAACAGGCTGAGAATTTTTCATTCCAAAAGGTTCTAATCTTGTAAGTGAGTCCACAGCGGCTTCTGTTATATAATCTGGAGTGATTTCGCAATCAATATTGATAACAGGAAGTAAGTCATCTGGGTTTATATGCTCATTTGCATATTGCTTGATTTCTTTTTTAAACTGCTCTATATTCTCCTGTTTTATTGTAAGCCCTGCGGCAAGCTCATGACCACCATATTTATCTAATAGATGTTCACTATTTGTCAGTGCCTCAAAAAGATTAAATCCACTCATTGAGCGACCTGAACCTTTACCTATGCCATCATCAACCGCAATTAAAATAACTGGGCAAGCGTATCTATCACAAAGTCTTGATGATACAATACCAATTACACCATGGTGCCAACCTTCACCATCAAGCACAATAAGCTTATCTTCTAGCGGATTATAGTTTTTACGAAGTGATAACAATGCTTGCTCTAAAATATCATTTTCCGCTGTTTGACGCTGTTTATTTTGCTCGCAAAGCAAAGCAGCAAGTTCTTGAGCTCTAACAGGGTCATCAGTTAAAAAAAGTTCGACCGCTTGTTCAGTATTACCCATACGACCAGCAGCATTTATTCTAGGTGCAAGCACAAAGCTAATAGTAGAGGCTGTAAGTCTGCGATTTTTTTGACCAGACTCACGAAGTAACATTTCAAGCCCCAAATTTTTAGTGTTTTCCATACATTTAAGACCATGAAACACTATTATTCTATTTTCGCCTATAATTGGCATAACATCAGCAACTGTGCCTAATGACACTAAATCCGAATATTTTTCTATTATTTCGGGTAGTTTTTCCACACCCTCCATAGCACAAATTAACTTAAATGCCACGCCAACGCCTGCAAGTTCATCAAAAGGATAATCACAATCGTTTCTTCTAGGATTTACAACCGCAGTTGCAACAGGTAGCTGTTCACGGCATTCATGATGGTCTGTAACTATAACACGCATACCAAGGTTAGTTGCGTGTTCTATTTCCTCTAAAGCTGTAACACCTGAGTCAACTGTAACAATAGTTCTAACTCCTTGTTTATATAGTGTATCCATTGCTGAACAAGAAAGACCATAGCCCTCACTTAATCGGTTTGGTATATAGTAATCAGCATTTGCACCTTTACTTCTTAAATATCTCAAAAGTACACAGGTTGAAGTTATACCATCTACATCATAATCGCCAAAAACTATTATTTTTTCATTTTTGTCTATTGCGTCCTTTAGAGCGTCAACCGCTAAATCCATATCTTTAAGCAGCATTGGGTCATGTAAATGACCTAAATCTGTTGCAAGAAAGGCTTCAGCTTTTTCTTTAGTGTCAACACCTCTTGCACAAAGCACCGCAGCTGCCAGCGGAGAAAATCCACAGGCTGTGGAAAGAGAGCGAGCCGTATTTAGTTCTGGCGTCGCAGTCAACCATTTTTTGATTTTCATGTTTGCCCCTTCTCAGACCATAATAAAACTTATGTCTGGTATTTATAATTGTACACATTATAACAAATTTTTGTACAAATAACAACCACTTTGACTATATTACATGCTAAAATATGGTAAAAATACAAAGAGTATAGCACTTTTATTGCTATACTCAAGTTTATTTATATTGGGTTTAAAATATAGTGTAACAGACCGACATAATAACAGGAACACAAGCCGAGCAAATAACACCATTAAGCACAGAAAAAACGACTGTTTTTTCATCTGTATAACGTATCATCATAGGAAGTGTTGTATCCTCACTCGTAGCCCCAGCAGGAGCTATACAGGTGTAATAATTTAGTTTAATTGCAATCACTGGAATTACAAAAAATGAAATTATTTCACGCATTAAATTACTTAAAAATGCTATGCTTCCATATTCTGCACCCGATAAGTTACCTATTGCAACACCAGTTAAACTATACCAGCCAAGACCGCCCGAAATTGCAATACTTTCTCTCATTGGTTCATTTAAGATAAAACTACATATCACTCCACCGATAATAGAACCTATTATAATTCCTGTTGGTATAAGCAATAATTTCAAATGATATTTTTTCATTTGCTCCAGAATGCTTTCATGTAGTCCAACACTTATTCCTACTAAAACCATTGTTGCATATAAAATATAGTCTGTATGGCTTGCAAGATAATCAAGCACAGAAATTTGATAACCAGAAAGTCCGTAAAACATGCCTAAAACAAGTGCAATAACCGCTAAAATTACCACTTATTCGCCCTCCTCTTTATCTCTATCGAAAAATCTTTCTGTTAAGAAATATACAATAATCGTGCTTAAAATAATTGGAATAAGGCAAAAAATCAGACTTTTAAAACCTAAACTTGAAAGCTCATGTATTAAATTTTCACGTCTGCCAAGCATTACACCCATAGCAAAAATAAGTAACATGGTCATAAAAACTTGCATTTTCTCATTTAGCTTTTTTAATTTCTTTGGGAAGCAAAAACGACCAATTAACACACCAACAATCATAAAAACTAAAATTTCCATTAAAACCCCCACAAATAAAAAATCCGCAAAGTTTTAACCCTCTGCGGATTATTTTTACTTTATCCAATCGGCTTTTTCTATGCCTTTTTCAAAAACTTCATAAAATGCTTTTACATTTTTCTGAATATCGCCTTCAAAAACAGCAGAGCCTGCAACAATAACATTTGCACCCGCTGCGACAATATCAGCAGTATTTGTTAGTTTAGCACCACCATCTATTTCCAGTTCACAGTTATAATTATTTTCATTTATAACTTTTCTTATATATTTAATTCTCTCCATGCTTTCAGGAATAAAGCCTTGACCGCCAAAACCTGGTTCAACAGTCATAAGTAGCACCATATCACAATATGGCAATAAAGGAAGTAAAACTTCAGTTGGTGTTTTAGGCTTGATTACACAAGATGCTTTAATTCCTGCATTTTTAATTTTTTTAAGTTGCTCTAATGTATCACCATTTGCTTCATAGTGTACTGTTAGAATATCTGCACCCGCTTTAATAAAATCATCAATATACTGGTCTGGATTTTCAATCATTAAATGCACATCTAAAACCGCATCTGTTGCAGCTCTAAGCGATTTTAAAACAGGTGCTCCAAGTGAAATATTAGGCACAAAATGACCGTCCATAACATCGACATGAATATAATCTGCACCAGCATCAACTGCAAGTTTTACATCTCTTGCTAGATTTGCAAAGTCAGCAGATAAAATAGATGGGCAAAGTTTAATTTTCATAAGCTCATTTCCTCTCTATACATTAACCTTTTTGTATATTATAGCATAATATGTTTTACAAGCAAATTTAGCTTGAGCTTTTTAGGCTCGCTATTTGCTTTTTATATATAAGGGCAGGCGGCAAAAAAACACCATGTTGTCTGCCCCCTTTGATTAAATTATACACGAGTGGGCAGGAATTTCAATGCGGTTTTGTCAATTTATCGCTTGATTGAAAGTTTACAATGCTGTATGATATTATTGTTAGAAAAATGATGGTCTAAGGCGAAAAAACAAGGTTTTACCCGTTTTTTATTGTCTATTCGACCAAATTTAGAACCGTAAAGGAGCTCACCATGGCAGTATACCGTTGTTATTCCGAAAAGCGTCCAACCTTTGATGTAGAGGCAAAAGGACTATTCGATACACTTGTTAATCAGTTAGAGATTAAAAACTTAACTGGTGTTCGTTATCTTTGCAGATATGATGTAGAAGGCGTATCTGATGAAATTTATGAAAAAGCAAAACATATTGTTTTTTCTGAGCCGATGGCAGATGTATGCTATGACGAATCCTTCCCACTTCCTCAAGGAGATTACTCTATTCTGGCAGTAGAACCACTTCCAGGACAGTTTGACCAGCGTGCAGACTCTTGTGCACAATGTATTCAGCTATTAACTGGCGAAAATCGCCCTAATGTTTCAGCTGCTAAAATCTATGTGCTTGAAGGCAAACTAACAGATGAGGAAATGAACAAGGTTCGCTCTTATCTTATTAACCCTGTTGAAGCAAGAGAAGCTTCTATGAACAAACCAGAAACACTAAAAGCGGTCTATGAAATTCCAACTGAAGTTGATACTGTTGACGGTTTTATTTCTATGAATGAAACTGAACTTTCTGAGATGTTATCAAATTTAGGTCTTGCAATGGATTTGGACGATTTAAAATTCCTGCAAAATTACTTTGCAAATGAGGAAAAACGCAATCCAACAATCACTGAAGTTCGTATGGTTGATACATATTGGTCTGACCATTGCCGTCATACAACTTTCTTGACTGAAATTGATAATACTGTTATAAATGACCCAATGGTTCAAGCTGCGTTTGACCGTTATCTTGCTGCTAGAGTTGAGGTTTACGGTGAAGAAAAAGCGGCTAAACGTCCTGTAACTCTTATGGACATTGCCACTGCTGCTGCAAAGGTACTGAAAAAACGTGGCTACTTAAAGAACATTGATGAATCTGAAGAAATCAATGCTTGTTCTATTAAAATCAAAGTTAAAGTCAATGATACTGATGGAACTCAACATCTTGAAGATTGGCTATTGATGTTTAAAAATGAAACCCATAACCACCCAACTGAGATTGAGCCATTTGGCGGTGCGGCTACTTGTCTTGGTGGTGCTATTCGTGACCCGCTTTCTGGTCGTTCATATGTATATCAGGCTATGCGTGTAACTGGTGCAGGTGACCCAACTGTTGCTCTATCTGAAACATTACCTCATAAGCTGCCTCAACGCAAATTATGTACAACTGCGGCTGCTGGTTATGCCTCTTATGGCAACCAAATTGGTCTTGCAACTGGTCTTGTACATGAAATTTACCACCCTGGATATATTGCAAAACGTATGGAAATAGGTGCTGTTGTTGGTGCTGCTCCTGCGGAAAATGTAATCCGTGAAGTGCCTGAAACTGGCGATATCGTTATTTTACTCGGTGGTAAAACTGGTCGTGATGGCTGTGGTGGTGCTACTGGTTCTTCTAAAAAGCACACAGAAACATCACTTGAAACATGTGGAGCTGAGGTTCAAAAAGGTAATCCACCAGAAGAACGTAAAATTCAACGTCTATTCCGCAATGCAGAAGTTACAAAGATGATACGTCGTTGTAATGACTTCGGTGCAGGCGGTGTGTCTGTTGCTATTGGTGAACTTGCAGACGGTCTTGATATTGATTTAAACGCTGTACCTAAAAAATATGATGGTCTTGATGGAACAGAACTTGCTATTTCTGAATCACAAGAGCGTATGGCTGTTGTAGTTCATGCTGAGGACGCTGACCGCTTTATTGCTGAAGCAGCAAAAGAAAACATTGAGGCTGTAAAAGTTGCTGTTGTAACCGACACAAATCGTCTGCGTATGAAGTGGAATGGTAAATATATAGCTGATGTTTCCCGTGACTTTTTAAATACAAATGGTTGTGCAAAGCATGTTGATGCACATATTGACACTTTACCTGCTCCATCTATTGAAAGAACTCCAGATGGTGAAACAATCAAGCAAAAGATACTAAACCATGCTTCTTCACTAAATATTTGTCTTGAACGTGGTCTTGTAGAGCGTTTTGACGGTTCAATAGGTGCAAGTTCTGTGTTTATGCCATTTGGTGGCAAAAATCAGTTAACACCTGCACAAGTTATGGCGGCTACTTTACCTGTACAAAGTGGACAGGCGGCAACTGCATCTGTTATGGCATTTGGTTTTGACCCATATTATACAGAACAAAATCCATTTTTAGGTGCTTCTGCGGCTGTTATAGAATCTGTTGCAAAACTCGTTGCGGCTGGCTGTAAATATGAAGATGCTTATTTGACATTCCAAGAGTATTTTGAGCGTTTAGGCAAAGACCCTAAACGTTTTGGAAAACCACTTTCTGCACTTTTAGGTGCTTATACCGCACAAGAAGAGCTGTGTTTAGGTGCAATTGGTGGTAAGGACTCCATGTCTGGTTCATTTGACGATATGGACGTTCCTCCAACACTTGTTTCTTTTGCTATTGTTCCACATGATGCGGATAAACTTATCTCTCCTGAATTCAAATCTGCTAATCATTATGTATATCTGCTTGATGCAGCATACAATGAAGATGGTTCACCAGATTATGAAACTATTAAATCCACTTGGGAAGATACTTACCGCATGATTTCTGATGGAACTGCCGTTTCTGCTTGGGCATTATCTACTGGTGGTGTTGCAGAGGGTATATGTAAAATGGCAATCGGTAATGATATCGGTTTTGAATTTGATAATTCTTTCCCAGTAGATGCACTGTTCTTAAAGAATTTCGGTGGTATTTTAATTGAAACTACTACTGAACTTGCACATGCTTGGAAAGTTGGTCAAACAATAGAAACTCAAGCTATAATTATTGGCAATGAGTCTATAAATCTTGATGAGCTTAAAACAGCATTTGAAGGTCGTCTTGAAAGTGTATTCCCTACCAAAGCAACCGCTAATGATGATAAATTAAGAACTATTTCTTATACTGAACGTAATACAAATGCACCAACTGTTAAAAATGCAAAACCTCTTGCAGTTATTCCTGTATTCCCTGGCACAAACTGTGAATATGATACTGCAAAGGCTGTTGAAACTGCTGGCGGTAAGGCTGAAATTATAGTTATTCGTAATTTCTCCGCTGATGCACTAGCTCAGTCTGCTGAACAGCTTAAAAAAGCTATCTCTAATTCTCAAATGATAATTCTTCCAGGTGGTTTCTCTGGCGGTGATGAACCTGATGGTTCTGGTAAATTTATAGCTTCTTTCCTAAGAAACCCAGAGTTAAAAGAGGAAATTCAGAACTTATTACACAAGCGTGACGGTTTAATGCTTGGCATTTGTAATGGTTTCCAAGCTCTTATTAAACTTGGTTTAGTTCCTTATGGTGAAATTCGTGACCAAATGACCGAAAACGACCCAACTTTAACATTTAACCTTATCGGTCGTCACCAATCATCTTATGTAACAACTCGTATTGCTTCTGTAAAAAGTCCTTGGCTGTCTTGTTGTGAAGTTGGTGATTTACATTCTATTGCAATTTCTCATGGTGAAGGTCGTTTTGTAGCACCTCAAAATGTTATTGATTCACTTATTGCAAATGGTCAAGTTGCATTCCAATACACCGACCTTAATGGTAATCCATCTATGGATATCGCTTATAACCCTAATGGTTCTATGTGTGCAATAGAGGGCATAACTTCACCAGATGGTCGTGTACTTGGTAAAATGGGTCACACTGAACGTTATACCCCTTATGTTGGTCGTAATATTTATGGTAATAAATATCAACCTCTATTTGAAAGTGGTGTAAAATACTTTAAATAAAAAGCAAAACGGCAATAATTATAAAACGCTGATACCTAATTTTGGCATCAGCGTATTTTTTTATACTTTTTATTGTAAGCTTATTTTTTAACGAGAAAGTGTTATTCTCTGTGTTAATGATGACTCAACTTGGAAATCTGAGTTTACATAAATTGAATAGCCGCTTGCTGTTACAGTTAGCTTATGCATTCCACGTTTTACCTTAAATGATACCACGCCATCTGCACCAGTTGTTGCTGTTTGATTATCTAAAGTAACAATAGCACCGCTTATATAAGCTCCTGAACTTTCTGTTATAGCAAGTTGTATAACTTCTTCTAGTTCAACATTCATACTAACACTTTGTGCATAGGATACATTTATATTTTGGGTAACTTTTTGGAAGTTATCGCCAGTCACTGTGACAATATAATTTCCCTTTTTAACATAAAATGTAGCAACACCTGCTGAATCACTCAGTTTTTCTTGTGCCTTTGATAAAGTCTCATCATCGCTATTTTGTGGTGTTATAGAAATAGTTGCATTTCTTACTGGAGAACCTAAGTCATCATTTACACTCACACGAACTGCACATGTTGTCACAAAATTCACACGTAAAACAGGATTTACACCGCTTGACATTTCAAAACGTAAATCAATATAACTTCTTCCATCTGCTGCAAGTGATGATAACACAGAACTATTTATAACTACATCTCCAACATCTGAGATTGTATAGTGCCAAACATTTTCAAGTACCTTATCTGTTCCAACTGCTGTAATTTTTTCTAATGTTGCATTGTTGGTTGCATTGAGTTTTACTGATAAATCACCATAATTTGTACTTTCAGTATTAGCATCAAAATCTACACTTGTGATAGACAATGAATTTACAGGGGTTGTGTCTTTTACTGTTATTTGAGCTGTCATAGAATTATTTTTTGACATATTGAATGTTAAATTCAATGTCCCATTGCTTTTTGTATTTAAATAACTGGAAAGAATTTCAACTGTTCCTGTTGACTGTTGATATA
The DNA here is from genome assembly GCA_944384745.1 of uncultured Butyricicoccus sp. Taxonomy (GTDB): domain Bacteria; phylum Bacillota; class Clostridia; order Oscillospirales; family Butyricicoccaceae; genus Butyricicoccus_B. The sequence continues at coordinate 45,980 of CALWUO010000001.1, read as the reverse complement.
CATAATGCTCTCCCATTGTAAGCGTTTTTCCAGAAGCTGTTACACTATCAAGTGATACACCAGACTGACATGTTATTGAAAAAGATACATTTCTATTATCTGTTGATTCTGGATTTTTATCAAAAACAGCACTTGTAGGAGTAATTGTATTTTTTGATGAATCTTGTATTGTAAGATTTAATTTTGCTTTTGCACCGCCTGCAAAAGTCAATTCTACAATATAATTTCCCTCTGTTGATATGCCGTTAAAGAATGTTTTATAAAAACGTATTCCATTTGCTGTTGTTGTGTAGTCAGTACCCTGTTGTAAAGTTTTGCCGTCCATTTCAACTTTTTGCAATGTACCTGCTGAGGAAGATAAAGCAAAATCATATGAGTCAACTTGGAATTTTTCGCCTTTATCCCAAGTAAATCTATTTGGTGTTATAGTGACTGCTATTTCAGATTTTACTGTTTCTCCATTTATTGTGGTTGAAATACCCTGTCCAAGAGTGTAATTATTAGGCATTATAGAAAATTTTGAACCATTTGCAGTTATATTGGCTTGCGAAATCTTGCCATAACCGCCAATGTTACCTGCGGCTTTCATATTTAATGTGTTTATTTCTGATGTAGCCGAAAGTGTAACAGTATTGTTGTCAAGAACATCAAGAGTCCATAACTTTCCATCAATAGTCACAGTTGTAGACGAGCCGCCAGAAATTTGAACATCACTAAAACCGCCCGCTGAAACATTAAGGTCAGATTCCTTTAATGAAGCAGTGCTTTGAACTTCTGTTAGAGAAACATTGGTATTACCTGTTGCTTTAACTTCAACTAAACGGTTCATGGAAGAAGCAACAACTATTGTAGGTGCGTCTACATTTTCAAGTGTGACATTACCACCTGAAATAATAAGTGTACCTGTCATTGATACATTTTTAAGTGTTACCTTATCAGAACCCAGACCCTCTGTTATATATAAATCTCCGCCTACATCGGCATTAGATAATGTACAGCTTTCAGAAATTGTTACATTTTCAACGTCATTTCTAAAATTAGCTCCAGTATATTCTGCTCCCTCTTCACTTAATGAATTACCGAGATAAGAGTATAAAATTTTAGCAATTTCAGAACGTCTTATAGTGTTTTGTGGTCTAAAGTCGCCCTCTGGATAACCTGTGATATAGCCTTTTTTAACAGCCTCATAAATATAGCCAGCACTCCAAGTGTTTATTTTATTTTTATCTGTAAATGAAAGCTGACTAGGCTTTACTGCGTCTGCTGTTGTAGTCTTATAAAGTCTACCAATAATTGTTGCAGCCTGTTCACGGGTGATATCACCTTCAGGGTTCATTTTATTATTGCCCACACCATTTATATAGCCGTATTTTTCAGCTATTTGTATTTCTGGATAATACCAAGCATCTGGATTATTTACATCAGTGTAATTTATTTCAGCTTTTTCTGTAAAATGAAATGCTCTATTTATATATCTAATAAATTCTGCACGGCTTATAGTTGCATTAGGTGTATAATTACCCGTTTGGGAACTTGGATTTATAACACCTTGCTCATTTAGATATGTAATATACTTTTCTGACCAATGACCTTCTATATCACTAGCCGCAAAAGCTGAAGGCATTGTGCCAATTATCATAGAGGCAGACATAAGTGCTGCAAGTATTCTTTTCTTCACAAAATCACCTCATAATTATTTTTTATCATGCTATATTATACACTTTTAGCATGTGTTTTTCAATGCATTAAACTATAACTTAAATATATTATACACTTTTGATGTAATTTACAAACTGTCGACCTTTTCTGCTTTGACCGCCAAGCTCTATTATTTTACATCTACCTTTACTCCTGACTGTTATTCTATCACCTATATCTATATCCAAACCCGCTTTTAAACATGGTTTATTATTTACAAAAACCATACCTTTTTCAATAAACTCTTTAGCCTCGCCTCTTGATAACTTAAATATCAATGCAATAATACTGTCAATTCTAAGTGAAGCTACTGAACCACTGCCTTGTGTTTGGTTTTCTATTGGTATTATTAAATCTTCTATTGGTTTTTGTGATATTGATATTTGTTTTCTTCCAGCTTGTACTAAATTCATCTGTATGAATTCGGCTACTTCCTGCATTACAAGTATATCCGCACCATTAGAGTTAACTAAAATATCCCCTATTCTATCTCTATTTAACTGAATACCCATAATAGAACCTAAATAATCTCTATGTGTTAAATTATCCTGTGGATTTTTAACCGCCCTAAGCAAAACTATTGAACTATTTTGTATTGCATCATCTCTTGTCATATAATCGGGAAAGAAAATTGCACAGGTTCTCTCAGCATCTTCATAACCTCCCCAAAACACACAGTTATACTTACCTCCTGCCTCATTTATCGCCCTTTCTGCTACTGCTCTTTGACGCAAATCTAAAAATCTTGTATTTGTTATGTAATTTTTCATTAAACAAGTTTTGAGTTTGTCAAGTATTGACGCAATCAATATTTTATCATCTTCATTCTGAGCAAGTGAGTGTATTATATCCTGTTTTTGTTTCATATAAATATTATCTCCGTTGTTAATTTATTATATATTATGTTACAATATAAAAAGAAGTTTTTTACAGGAGGGGTTTTATGCTTCGTGAAAAAGTGCTTTATGAGCTTGAAATAAACCGAGGTAAACAAATATCTGGCGGTATGCTTGCAAAAAAGCTAGGTGTGTCACGAGCTGCTATATGGAAAGCTATTTCTTCACTTCGTGATGATGGAATGAATATAATATCTGTAACTGGTGGCGGTTATTGCCTTTCAAATGATGATGACACTATAAATGCACAAAGTATACATGCACTTAAAAAAACAAAAATTATAGGCTCGTCACTTGTGGTCTTGCCTGAAGTCACATCAACAAACACCGTTTTAAAAAATGAATACTCAAATAAAGATGAGGGTTTTGCCGTTATATCCACACGTCAAACCGCTGGTAAAGGGCGTATGGGTAGAAGCTTTACATCTCCTGATGGTGGAGTATATACCAGTATACTATTAAAGCCTAATATGCCACTTGAAAACCTAAGCTTTTTAACTATATTAGCTGCTGTTGCTGCATGTCAAACCATTGAAAGATGTACAGATTTAAAGCCACAAATAAAATGGGTTAATGATGTGCTTTTAAATAAAAAAAAGCTATGTGGAATATTAACAGAAGCATCTATTGAGGGGGAAACTGGTAATATAGATTATGTTGTAGTTGGTATAGGAATAAATGTTAGAACAGATATTTCAAAAATGCCGCCAGAAATACAAAATATAGCGGGTTCTATTTGTGATTTTTGCGAAAATCCACCTAGAAGAGCTGAAATAGCTGCTACACTTTTAAACGTTTTTGAGGAAAACTACAATATTCTTTGTTCAGAAGATGGTTCATCTAAAATTTTAAAGCTTTATGATGACAGGCTTTGTTGCAAAAATGAAACAGTTGAGGTTTACACTGTTAACGAACAGTATAACGCAATATGTAAGGGTGTAAACTCTGCTGGAAATCTTATTGTTCAAAAAGAAGATGGCACAACAACCATTTTACAAGCTGGTGAAATAAGAATTAAAGTATAACTATATCTTATTCTTCATTATTAAATAAAATACCTTTTTCTTTTAATGCATCACAAATTCTGTCAAATATTTCTTTAGAGGCACAACGGATTTTATGAAGATGTACTCCATCTGTAAGGGCTGAAAGTGGTCTTGCCTCTGTGCTTTTAAGTTTTTCTAAAAACAAATCGGCATCAAATCGTGAATTAAGCTGTAAATTTGCACTTATTTCACCATAAACCGCATGAGTAACTGTAACATCAACAATACTTCCGCCAAAGTCTAAAATAGTATAAAGTTCTGTTTCAAGCATATCCTGTGCATGTAAACAAGCAATACAACCTTCATAAAAATTATTTTTAGGCTGTGTATTTAATATATATCCCCTTGGAGTTGCTTGAATATTAACTCCACCAGCTCTTATAAGAGCGACATCACCCACTATTATTTGACGACTTACACTACATTCTTTTGCAAGCTTACTTGCACTTACAGGTGCTGATGCATTATTTAAAATGTTTTTTATTTTTTCTCGTCTTTCACAGGCAAACACTTTTTACCGCCTTCCTTCTTATTTTTTGTTATTTTATCATACCATAACTTTTTTTACAAGTTACACAAAATTAGGAGATTTTTATGAAAGTAATGATTTTATCTGTAACTGCTGGTTTTGGTCATCATGCAACCGCTAAAGCAGTAAGTGATATGCTTAAAAGTCAAGGTGCAACCGTTTGCACACTTGATGTATATGAATATATAAACCGAATAGTTAAAAGCACTATTGATAAAGGTTATTTGTTTTCTTCTAAACATACAAAAGAACTTTACAGAGTTGTTTATGCTCTTGCAGAAAATCATGGTTCTAGTTATTTTACTACACCAATAAGTATACTTAATATTGTTAATATACTTGGTGCTTCAAAATTCGCCCGTATTATAACCGATTTTGACCCTGATGTGCTTGTATGTACACATGTTTTCGCTGCACAGCTTATAAATGAAATCAAAAAACGTGGTCTTCTCTCAACCCGCACAATAGGCATTATAACTGACTATACAATTCACCCTTATTGGGAAAATGTACCTTATATAGATTACATAGTAACTGCAAGCGAATTACTTCATCATCGCTCTTTAAAACGTGGCATAGCCGCTGACCGTTTACTTCATTTTGGTATACCTATACACCCTAAATTCAGTAAACATATTTCACGTGAAAACGCTTGCAAAGAACTTGGTATAGACGCCAATAGACCAACCATACTTATGATGGGCGGCAGTATGGGTTATTCCAATCATAAAAAAATAATACAAAGCCTTTTAACAATAGGTATGGATTTCCAAATGCTTGTTGTATGCGGAAATAACAAAAAACAGTATAAAAACCTAATTGAAACACTTGATGAATATAATGGTAAAGCTTCTATTTATCCTTATGGCTTTGTAGATAATGTAGAAATTATGATGAGTGCATCAGATTGCATTATAACCAAACCAGGCGGACTTACTGTATCAGAGGCACTTGCTAAAAATTTACCTATGATTTTGGTAAATCCTATCCCTGGACATGAAGAAAGAAATGTCGAATTTTTATTAAACAATGGCATTTCACTTTATGTAACAAAAACATTCCCTGTTGATGAAGCTGTATATCATCTGTTTAACAGTCGTGCACGACTTGAAAGCATAAGAAAAACTATGCGTGAAGTTGCTCACCCTAATGCAACTAAACAGCTTTGTGATTTTATTATGCAAATGCCATCAGAAAAATGAAAAACTAAAGGCGAGCTTTTTTGAAAGCCCGCCCTTTTATATTATTTATTCATTAAATAAACATTAGCGTTTGCCACACCTAGAGAATAGCAACGGTCATGGTCACTTAAATAAATATCAATTTTATTTTGCTTAATAGCTCCGCCAGTATCTTCAGCGACAAATGAGCCAAAGCCTTCAATAAATACTTCACTGCCTAGTGGAATAACACTTGGGTCTACCGCAATTGTACGACCTTCTGTGCATTTAGTACCTGTTGCTGTATTGTTGCCATAACCACCACTGCACTGTTCACAAGCACAATAGAAAGTGATTTTAAACTTTCCTAAATCTATACCATTTGCTGTTATAGACTGATTTGCTGTATGTGCTGGAGAATAAGCAACTATACGTTGATAATTAGGGGTATATGGATTTGCTGCTTGAATGGCTGCTTGCTCTTCTGCGATTTTTGCCGCCTCAATAGCTTCTTTACGTGCTGCAAGCTCCTCACGAGCACGAACCATTTCTTCGGTTGTGCGAACCAAACCAATAGCAACCTGTTCATTGGATGAAATCATGCCGATAGAAGCTACTGATGTATCTGATGCAGGTATATTGCGAGAGATATTAGCATCATGTGCTGAAGCTGAACCCATGCTTAAAGTTGCACATAATGCAATAGCTGGTAAACAAAGCAAACTTTTCATCTTCTTGAAATGCATAAAATAAACTCCTAGTTAAATATAGATTTCGCTACACAAGCGATATAGGCATTTGCCTTTAAATCCTTTGCGGTGTTACCAAACTGTTTTCTGTTTGTTACCGCTTTGTAACCATGATACGCAAGCTCGCCCACTTTGTCAAACAATTTCCCGAAAAAAATTTATTTTCCGATTTCTTTTTGTTATATTTATTTTATATATTACTTTTTGTATTTATTATTTCCCGTATTTTTAATAAAAATATTATTTAATTTTAATCGCTGTACAAATAATTTTAGTTATGATACAATGGTTATAATTATTTATCGGATTGTGGATATAACCCACTTTTATTTTTTTGAAGATACGGAAGACCTGACGGTGCTTTAAACCGGTACTTCCTTAACTGGAGTTTTCCAGATATATTTAAACTATTTTAGTAAAGGAAAGTGATAGCGATATTATGAGAGAAAAACTGAAGATTATTCCGCTTGGTGGTCTTGATGAAATCGGCAAAAACATGACTCTTATAGAGTATGGTAACGATATCATTGTAATTGACTGTGGTTTAGCGTTTCCTGATGATGATATGCTTGGTGTAGACCTTGTAATTCCAGACACAACATATCTAAAACGCAATATAAGGAAACTTCGTGGTTATCTTATCACCCATGGACATGAAGACCATATAGGTGGTCTGCCTTATGTGCTTCGTGAAATAAATGCTCCTGTTTATGGCACTCGCCTAACATGTGGCATAATTGAAGCAAAATTAACAGAACACCGTATGCCTTCTAAGGTTCGTTTTAACCGTGTTAAAGCTGGTGATACAGTAAAACTAGGCTGTTTTACTGTAGAATTTATCCACACAAACCACTCCATTGCAGACGCAGTTGCTTTGGCTATCCGTACACCACTCGGCACTATCATTCACACTGGTGACTTTAAAGTTGACTTAACTCCCGCTTATGGTGATATGATAGACCTTGCACGTTTTGGTGAACTCGGTAAAGAAGGCGTTCTTGCTCTTATGAGCGATTCAACTAATGTTGAACGTGCAGGATACACACCATCAGAACAAACTGTTGGTGCTAGTCTTGAAAACTTCTTTAAAAACTGCCGTGAGAGAATTATAATTGCAACATTTGCATCTAATGTATCACGTTTGCAACAGATATTAGATATAGCTGCAAAGTACGGAAGAAAAGTTGCTGTTTGCGGTAGAAGTATGGAGAAAATTACAACTGTTGCCAGTGAGCTTGGCTATTTACAAGATAAAGGCAAGGTTTTAATTGATATGGCAGAAATACGCCGTTATCCTAAAGAGCAGATTGTTATTGTGTCTACGGGCTCTCAAGGTGAAACCATGTCTGCACTTTATCGCATGGCATATAACAGTCATAAACAAGTGGACGTTGTAGCTGGTGACCGTATTCTTATTGCTGCCTCTGCTATCCCTGGAAATGAGAAATCTGTAAATAACATGATAAACGAGCTTTATAAAAAGGGTGCAGAAGTTATTTATGACCGAAATGCCGCACTTCATGTTTCTGGTCATGCTTGCCAAGAGGAGCAAAAACTAATGCTTGCACTATGTAAACCTAAGTATTTTATTCCTGTACATGGTGAGCATAGAATGCTTTGTATGCATGCACAAATTGCTCAAAAAATGGGTATGCCTAAACGCAACACCATTGTTGGCGAAATCGGACGACCTATTGAAATTGGTGAACGCTCTATACGTCTTGGAAATCCTGTACCATCAGGCAGAGTACTCGTTGATGGACTTGGTATAGGTGATGTTGGTTCTGCTGTATTGCGTGATAGAAAACATCTATCAGAAGATGGTTTATTAGTTGTTGTTATGACCATTGATGCAACTTCAAGAGTTGTTATAGCTGGCCCTGATATTGTTTCTCGTGGCTTTGTATATGTAAAAGAAGCTGAACCACTTATGGAAGAATTAAGAAACACCTGTCAAATAGCACTTGACCGCTGTCTTGATGAAGGTGTTCGTGATTGGAACGGAATTAAACTTGCTGTTAAGGGTGCATTAAGCGATTATTTATTTAAGAAAACCAAACGCAGCCCTATGATTTTACCAATTATAATGGAAATTTAAGCATTGAAAAACGCATTGCCTAAGCAATGCGTTTTATTATTTTATACTGGACCTTTTGTAACTGGTGCAAGTAATACTCTACCTGTGCCACGATATACATTTACTAAACCCTCGCCAGAGGCAGCCGAACCAATAAGCGTTTTACCTGAACGCTCAACTGTAAAATCAAGTGTGCCACTCCAAGCGATTGCCATATTTCCATCTATTTTTAATACATCATTTTGCAGTGTAATCTCTATGAGTTCTTCCTTTGGCACTGGAGATTCTAAACAAAGCGTACCCATTCCCTGAATACCTAAATTAAACAAGCCCTCTCCACCTGCAACAGCAGATGATAAGTTGGAACGCATAACCGCTTTATGCTTTAAATTTGACTCACATGCAAGGAATAATCCATCATCAAGCACTATATTTCCGCCCCATTGGCTCATATCCACAAGCAATATATGTTTATATGTAGGTTCAAGCACTAAAGTACCATTTCCTACATATTCAGGTTTTATTGCTGATTCACCTGTTACCTGTCCTCGCAATGCTTTACCAAGGAAATCACCAACACCCTTAATACCAGTTGTAGCGTTTACATCTCCAACTGTCCATTGCATAGCACCTGCTTGAAGTGTTATTCCTTGAGCCTTGCTTAAATCACATATAACCTGACGTTTACGTACATTCATTTCATTGCAGAAAAAAGCTGTTTGTGCCTCATGTGGCATAACGCTTAAATCCCTTAAATACTCAATGACAGTAAATGGACCTAGTTGATTTAAAATCTTAATATCGTCATTGTTTGTGAAGTTTTGAATTTGATACATTTAGCACCCTCCATTCATAAATAAAATACATAACTATACAGTAAGCACAATAATATTTTACCATATATATTATATGCTTTAAAGTTACATTTAATTTTCTTTACACATACTTATACATTCTTTTAGCCAATCACATGCACTTTCTTCACGTCTTATAGCACCCAAAAGCACCAAATAATCACTAAATTCATATGTTCCTCTTTTAGGAACTTCAAAAAATGATGATTGACTTTCCTTTAAATGTTTAAGTCTTATTTGATGTTGTTCTAACTGGTCTTGTAAAATATATATTTGACGTTCTGGAGTTAATGCTGAAGAATAAAAAAGCTGTAAACGGAATTCTTCTTTAGGTGTTGATTTCATTTTATGTGGTTTACCCAGCCAATCCATAAAATCTTTTTTTCCAAGCTCAGTTATTGAATATAGCTTTTTTTCAAGCACATTTCCTGAAATTTCGACTTGATAAGTTACCATACCTTCTTCAGTAAGTCTTTTAAGTTCTGGATAAATCTGGCTGTGCTTAACCGACCAAAATTCTGACAAAGCTCCCTCAAAAAGCTTCATAAGCTCGTAACCTGTCATACTTTGTTTATTTAACATACCCAAAAGAGCATATTTTAAAGTTCTCATAATTTCCCCATTTCTATTTTAAAACCATAAAGTTTTATTGTGTATTAGATTATATTATAGCATACATCATTTTACAATAGTATAACTTTATTGTATTTTTTGTAAAAATGATGAATGTTAATGAACCTATAATATAGTTTATCACCATAAAAAAACCGCCTTTTTAGCAAAAAAAGCGGTTTGGAGCTACTGGCGTGACTCGAACACGTGACCTTCTCATTACGAGGGAGATGCTCTACCGACTGAGCTACAGTAGCAAGTAATATTTGTAACTGAAACAGGCATATTTTATCATATATTATGAAAAAAGTCAATTATATTTGTCTAAAAAGTCATATATACGAGTGAGAAACAGTCATAGATATTTAAGGCAATAGTATAGTGGCAAACGGTGGCAAACTAATATTTATTCATGGCAAGCTTGAATATATCTATAAATTTAGAAAAATATAAGATATTATTTGTTTACACGGTAAAAATAATGTGCTAGAATAATGGTGTATATAGTGCGTTGGTATAAGGTGTTTAAGTGTAACCACTGTAACCGATTTAACCAGTGTAACCATATATGTTCTGTTTAAGAGTAATTATTGGATATAGAATATTGGTTAAATTTTAGACTTAAAAAAAGCAAGTTTGAAATTGTAAATACATTAAGTGTATTGAAGTTATTTTGGGAGTGTTAGATAAACAAAAGAATTTATATGGCTTTTTAGTGCCATGTTGATTAAGAGAGCATACATTACCACATTACCAGTATTACCAACATTACCACATTGAGTTGAGTACATACATATTGTGTTATAGGGATATGGTTAAGAAGTAGAATTTTGGTAGCATTTCTATGACTTGTTAAAATATTTATAGCCATATGTATTGTAATATACTGGAAATTGTATTTAGTGTTTAGGTTTATCGTGTACAAGACGGTATATGATTAAACATATAGTATAAATTAAGGAACTCGCCTGTTTAGATTAAGGCGAGTTTTGTTTTTAGTATGAACCCACTCCCCTATCAAGGTGCAGTTAAAGATATATGTATAACCATGAGATATTGAATTAGAGAGTAGAAACTATACATTAGAATATTAAGATTGAAGAAAGAGTGTAAGAAAGTAGATATTGAATAGATATGTGTATGGTAGGATAACTGGATATAAGCCACTAGGAGGATAGTTTAACAGAATAATATAAACATCACCATAAATATATAGCATTAGATATAGGTCATATATTTTATGATAGAATCAATAGATATATGGTTATGGTATAGACTATGAATTATATTCTTGGTAGTGCACTGCCAAAAGGTAAAGCGTATCTTATTTATATAGACGTACAATTATTATGACCATAGTACATTTAAGCATATTTATATATAGATATATATTGATGATATTATGATTATTTACATGACATGGTTTATATGCTAGAATTGAAATGTAAAATTGGTTTAAAATGTTTATTGGTTTTAGGTTAAGGATTGAGAATAATATAAAATATTGCCAAAACAAACCAGAACAAACCAGATTGCAATTAAATGGTTTAGTAGTGTAATTACTAGGCTAAATAGAAGCTATGTTTACAGGGTGAAAAAACGGGGTTTATAAAGTTTTGTAAATAATTGGATATTGATATGTAAATATAATATATGAGGTGGTTGTATGTCACAGGTAGTAGAAAATAATGGAACTGAAGTTGGAGAGGTTAAAAAAGATAATAAATCAAATGGTGCTGGTTTAATGGTGGGTAAAAATTATGTATTTGACATAAATAATCAATGTATAATATATAATAATGGTAATGTACATTTTCAGTTTAATATAATCAGACAAAAGTCAATGGAAACATTGAAAGAAACATTAGTTATATGTGTTGAAGATGAAAACAGTGAAAAGTTTGCAGAAATAACTACTAGTGCAATTAAGCTATTAGATAGTTTAATATCATTGAATGATTATGGTATTGTTTTAAATAATTTTGTTTATAAAGATATTGAACAATGCATTAGGAATGTTTACCATTTGTTAGATATTAAGTATATTCATACAGAATTGGTACTTGATGATGACAAGTTGAGAGAGATTATAAGCATGGTTATTGACTATGCTAGCGAGATAGGCAATTTAGAGTATAAAGTAAATGGCAAGGTGTGTTATAATATTCCTGTCGCTGATTTTTCAAGTCTGATAAAGGATAGTGAATATAAGGATTTTGATTTATTAGAGATAAAAAAGGAACTTAAAAATAGCAAGTATACAATTTGTAGTACAGGCAGATATGATAGAACAATCTATAATTCAGACACTAAAAAGGCTATAAAGGTAATATCGTTTGACAAGGAGTATATTTTAGAAAGTGTTACAGGTGATAAGTAATGAAAACACTTTCAATGTTTGGATATTATGGAGGTAAAGCAAAATTAGCACCTGTTATTTGTGATATATTAGATTATGCAAATACTAATATATATATTGAACCATTTGGAGGTGCTTGTAGGACATTATTGAATAAGCCTCGTCACTATACTGAGATATATAATGACTCATCTGCTGGTTTATGTGCTTTTGTTGAAATGATGAGTAATAAGGATACAGCATATGAACTGATAAGGAGGCTTTATGATACTGAATATAGTCCAGAGCAATTTGAATGGGCATTAAACCTACGTAATAGTGTTGATGACCCTATATGGAAACAAGTTGAATCTGATTATAGAAAAGTTATGAAAAAAGCAAAAAATACATCTAAAGAATCAAATACAGATGATTCATATATTGAGGAAAATTATAATCTAATTGAAGGATTATATTCGTCTGGTAAGGATATTAAGTATATACCATATGTTCCATCTAGTATGGATTTGGCGGTTGCAACGTATATTATATATACACAAAGTAGAGATTGTATGGGAAAAGATTGGTCGAGGAATAAATATAAGTCTTTAGATGATTATCATAAGAGTATTCATAAGTTGTATGATGTTGCAGAACGCTTGGAAGGTGTAATTGTTTGTCAGGCTGATGCAAAATTTATGTTAGAAAAGTATGTAAAAAATGAGAATGTTTGTTGTTATGCTGACCCTAGTTATTTAGATCCAGATACTAATGTAGATTTAGGTAATAATGTTTATAAGCACCAGTCAACATATAAAGACCATGAGGCATTTTTGGATTTAGTAGCTAATGCAACGTGTAAGATGGTCATAAGTAACTATGACTCTGAGTTGTATAGAACCAAGCTTTCACATTGGAATAGGATTGAAATTCCTGTTAAGACTACGGTTGGTGGTATAAAGAACAATAAACGATTAGAAGTAATCTGGTATAACTATCGAATATGACTCGCCTATTGATAGATTAGGCGAGTTTTGTTTTTAGTATGAACCCACTCAACCACACATATGCAATTAGAGATATATGTATAGCTATGAGATATTGAATTATAGATTATAAAATATACATAAGAATAATAAGATTGAAAAAAGTATTAGAGGAAGGATAAATTTATAGCTGAATATTTGTAGGTATGGATATGGAAGGATAACTGGATATAAGCCACTGGGAGTATAGTTTAATAGAATAGTATAAACATCACCATGAGTATATAGCATTAGATATGTTTCATATATTTTATGATGGAATGGAACAGATATAACTAGCAATTAAATCATTAGATATTATAGAGGTCATGGTATAAGCTGTGACCTCTTTCTTTAGGCATATGTTTAAAAATATAGTGCTAGTAAATAGAACATATTTTGTATATAGATGTGAAAGGAGGTTTTGAAATGATTTCCGAGTATCAACATATTTTGGAAAATGCATTTGATGTATTAAACAGTGTTTATTATGAAAATAAATTACCAAAGGCAGTTATAACAATACAGTCAAACTCTAAGGCTTATGGGTATATTACATCAACTAAAGTATGGACTGATGATAATAATAGTTTTTATGAGATAAATATAAGTGCTGAGTACTTAAATAGACCAATAGAACAAGTATTTGCAACACTTCAACATGAAATGGTTCATTTATATTGCATAATAAATAACATAGCTGATACATCAAAAAGTGGACGTTATCATAATAAGAATTTTAAAGTTGAGGCGGAAAAACGTGATTTATTGATTGAGTATGCTAAGTATATTGGATATAGTAAAACAATGCCTAGTGATAAGTTTATTAAGACACTATGTAAATATGGATTTATGGATAAGTCCATAGAACACCATAGATGTAATAATAATACCTCCCCTACCCTACCAAAGAAAAAATCAAGTACTAGGAAGTATAAATGTCCAGTATGTGGTATAAGTGTTAGGGCAACTAAAGAGGTAAATTTGATTTGTGGAGATTGTTTGAATACCTTGGAGCATATTGAGTCATAAGGAATTAAAATTTAATTTTAGGACTAGTCAAATAGGAAATTCTCATTTAAATTATAATAAGTATGAAATTGGAGTTAAAAGTCTAGGATTTTATGCTCATATATGTCTTTAAATGGGACTGTCATTTGAGTATAGTCTAATGGTACAGATTAAATATAAAATTAGGAGGTTAAAGTTTATGAACTTTTTTTATTCAAGAGTTAGCACTGAGGAACAGAATGATGCTCGCCAATTAGAAGTTGGTAGTAGTTATGATGAAGTATTTGCAGATAAGGCATCTGGTAAGAATACTGATAGACCAGAGTTAAAACGAATGCTTGATAAATTAAGGGAGAATGATACGGTTACGGTTTTAAGTATAGACCGATTAGGTAGGAATACAAATGATATATTAAATATTATTTCAAAGATAAAGAGTGTGAATGCTAAGTTTATATGTTTGTCACCACAATTCAATACAAGTGATGTTTATGGTGATTTTTTTATAAGTGTATTAGCGTCTTTGTCTGAACTGGAGAGGAAACAGATATTAGAACGTCAAAGGCAAGGTATAAGGATTGCTAAACAAAATGGAAAATATAAAGGACGTAAACCTAAGAAATTAGATGACTTTGAGGAGATTTATTACAAGCAAGCTAATAGTATGATTACAGCTGAACAAGCCGCTAAGTTATTAGGAGTTAGTCGTTCTACATATTATAGACGTGCAAGTAAATATAATAAGTCGATTGATAATAAATAAGATTTAATATTGTGGGGTAGTTTATAAGGCTTATAGGGTTAAATTGAGTATAGGGTTTATAGGGTTTATTGAGCCTGTTCTCCCCTACCCCACCCACTAGATAAAATGATAAGAGAATAGATAGATTTATTTAGATACATAGAATGAGTCCTATATTGTATAGATATCTGCCAGCCTGAAGTTATAGATATAAGAAGTGTAGACCCAAAGTGATGAAGGTTAAAGATGATGAAGATAATATGAAATAAACTATTGCCTTATTATGCCATAAGCAATATAATTAGACATGAAATTGCTATATATTAGCAACTGTTTAATAGGAGGATAAAAAATATGAAAACCAATATTGGAAAAGCATTAGTCACATCAACATTGATTGCAAGTATGGCAATAGGTACAACAGCCTATGCCTCATATAAATCACTAGATTTAGTATCTGCATCTAAGAGTGTGTATGCGGATACAACATTTACAGATTTAAGTGGTTATTCATGGGCGGAAGATGCAATCAATAGTATGGCATCACAAGGTATATTAAATGGTGTAGGAAATGGAATGTTTGCCCCTAAGTCAAATGTAACACGTCAAGAGTTTGTGGCAATGGCTATAAGGGCATTTGGTGGAGAGGATAAAGTAAATGAGTTAGCAAATGAGATGTCATTAAAGGCAAAGTTTAATGATAGTAGTTTATTTAGTTTAGAGGATATGGAGAGTGAGTATGGAGATAACTGGAGTAATGAAACGATAGTAGCGTCTCAATATTTCACATCAATATCAAGTTTATGGGGAGATGAATTATCAGAGTGGAAAAAGCCGGCTGATAGAGGTGAGATGGCATTTATATTGATGACAATAGCTGAGAGTTTAGGAACAGAGCAATTTAAGATAAAAGATGGTATAGAGGGAGTAATAGGAGATTATAGTAGTGCGGTATCGAATTCTCAATTTAAGACATCAATAGTAAAAGCGTATAGTAATGGTATCTTAGTGGGAATGGATACCCAAGGTAATTATAAGCCAAGTAATTTATCAACAAGAGCAGAGGCGGCTTGTGTAATGCAGAGGTTAGTAGATGCTAGTAAGAGACAAGAGGTAGTAGTAACAGCACCGGAGGAAAATATTGGTGTTTCACCATTGCCAGATGGAAGTAATGTAGGTATGTCTGGAATAGTTTATCCGAAAGAGGGAGATATAATAAATGGAGTAAAAGTTGAGCGTGACCCTGAGACTGGAGTATTAGGATTAGGTAATGGACAAAAAGGTGGAATTTATTTAGGGTTAAAATATCCAACAAATGGAGCAACTATTCAAGTTGGTTCATTGGCAGATCCAGATGGTTATGATAATATGCAAGGTCAATATACAGAATATAAGGGTTATATATTCTGGGAAACAGAGTGGAATTTAATTCAAGGTGCAGGTATGAGAAAGTTACAAGCTGAAATGCCAAATCCAGCTGAGGGAACAGTTGCAGATATACACGGTAATATAACAACAGGTAAAAAGGGAGACGATAATGTATTCTTTGCATATGACCATGGTTGTTGGCAATGGGTAGCATTAGCAACACCAGAGAATGTAATACCATGATAGAATGATAAAGAGGTGATTTATAGTAATCATCTCTTTATTTAACTAAGTTTAATAGATAATCATTTTTATATATAAAATATAAAATTAAATAGAGATTAAGGAGGTGATTTTAAATGAACACTCCTAGAGGTCATCCTAGTGACATATGCATAGCAAGTACTCCAAGAGGTCATCCTATAGAGGTTTATTGAGGTATAAAAATAGGAGACTAAAAGGAGGTAAAAGAATGCATAAAAGAAGTAAATTTATAAGGTTAAGGTTAATGAGTTTTATATTAGCCTTAGTGATGGTATTTTCAAACATGACTACTGCATTTGGAGCTGGAATGGCATGGGCAAATCCGGGAGGTAGTGCTGGTAGTACGGGAGCTTTAGGGGGTTATACTTGGAGCCAGAATAGACAGTTTTTAAGGGTAAGTTTATACTGGGCACCAAAAGCATCGTCTGGAACAACTGGAGTAGGAATAGATGGGGCAGATTGGTCAAGTCCAGATATTATAAGAATAGGAACCTTTGATTGGGTTTATGAGGGTGCTGGTAGTGTAGGTGGTAATCCATTATGGAGTTCAGATTATGCAAATGCAATAGATTATAGCAAAAATGGTAACACAAATAGAATGTGGTGTGGTGACCATTATGGTACAAGTGATCCAGCAAAAGTATGGTTAGGAACAGACTGGTTTGAGAGGGATAGTGGAGGATATATGCAGTTCCCAAGACCAGTTGGTAGTACAAAGAATAGTACAACTGATGTTAAGACATTTTTTAGTCAACAATCAGTATTAAACCATATGTTATGGATATTTAAAGCGTCAAAAGGTATAGCAGATGGAACACCTGGGATAGGTAGTTTACAGGTATGGCAATTACAATCTGGTATTTATACAACAAATTCAGGAATGCAGCTGAATGGTACATATCTATTAACAGTAGAGCCTGGTATTTATATGGAAATAGGTGGAACATATACGGCTATGACATTGCGTGACGTATTAAACTGGACTAATTTAACTAATGTATTAAGTAAAGCACCATCAGTAATAGCACATTTAGCTCAATCAGTAGTGTTAGAGCCTGGTATGAATTATTCACAATTAGGGCTATCATATGTAGAACCAGTGTATGGTGAGATGTCAAATTCTTATGTAAGGAATGAGGCTAACCATTGGAAGATGAGGAGTTCATATGGTATAGGTGCTTTTATGTGGTGGAGTGATATAGAGCCAATACCAGTAGTAAATTATTATTATGATTTAGATGAGGGTGATTTTACTAGTGTAGGTTTAAAAATAGAGTATGAGACTGATGAGAAAACTGGAGAGAAAACTGCTAAAGTAGTAGATAGTGAGGGTAATCAGATAACAACCTATGATTTAATGTATGAGTATGGGGAGATATTTGCAAGGAAGGCAGATAATGCAAAGAAAATAAGTAATACAAATACGGAATATACTGCAAAGGCTGATGATGGTGGGTATCAATTAGTATCTGGGTATATGACGAATAAAGAGGTAGTTGCAGGTAATTTAGATATAAAGAATAATAGTTTAGGGTTTTATGATATAAATGGTGCGGCTAATATAACTGAGCAATTAAAAAATCATACTGGTATAGCAGATTTAAGTGAGGAAAAGGTAAAAGAATGGCATACATCACAGAATTTTGCAACAACGGTATTATCAAACCAAGCTGTGTCTGGGCTTTCAAAGTTAAGGCATATAGAGCAAGATACAGATGGTGGTTTAACTGCTAGTTTTGGTAATGGTATAGATAGTTTACAGGCTGTGTTTTTATATGTAAAATCAGATATAGATATAGGTATACCTGGACCTCCTGATAATCCACCTCCTGGAGATGATCCACCAGATATAACAATAGTACAAGAGGATAGGGATACAACAGTAACAAAGATGTATTATGATAGTGAGGATGCTGAGGAGCCAAGTGAGGTAGTAACTGATAAGATATCAATATTTGATACATATGAGGTAAAAGATGAGGAATTAGATGGTGAGTCTTATAATATGGTAGAATGGGTACTAGTACTAGATGAAACTGATGGTGAGGCTGAGGGTTATAAGACATGGGAGGAAGTAAAGGAGAATCAAGCTGATGGTAAGGATAATAATTAAAATTGAAAATAGGTTTATTGGTAAGACATTCTCTAGTTTGGAGGGTGTTATTTTTTTGCCTATATAGAATAGGTATATAGTTAAAAGGTATAGAGCGTTCAATTTATATGTTGGACGTGAAAAACGACATTAAAATATATAATGTATAAATTAAAAAAAGATAAATAGATTTATCAGAGAATTGATTTTCAAGGAGGTTCAAAATTATTATGCGTATTGAGTTAATTAACGGGTTCAGTGTTACTGATGATATTACTGGTCAATTGCACAGTGCTACTCTAAAGCAAGAGATTACTGGTGATAGTTGTAGTGTGGAGTATCTATTAGATGCTTTAAAGAGGAATAATGTATCAGATGCTATCAATTCCGCTGTAAATGACATAGTTAAGAAAGGAGGATTTAGATGAGCAATCTATCTGTACATGAGGTGTCTATTGGTAACAATGCTAGTTCATTACAGTTTATAGGTAGTAATGAGGAGGCTATGTTATTAAAATTTGCAAGGGGTGCTCCTATAGAGTTAAACTCCATGTTAGTAGATGCCTTAATAGGCTCATATAACAAGTATTTAAGGTTAGTTTCAAACCCTTGTATAAATGTAAGGGCAGTTAAGTCAAGTAATGATACTAGCTTTAGTGATTATACTGATGATAATAACCTATGTTATATTTATCAGTCAGATACTGGTATTGAGGTTGTAAAAGTTAGGTTGTTTAGCGGTGTTAATTCTAGTATCAATAGTAATCTAATTCAAGAGATTAAGTGTGCTTATATAAAGTACATGAAATCACTTAAAAACAGATATAAATCTAAGAAGAAATAAATTAAAGGAGTGTGATACATATATGCGTTTAGCTTATATAGAACAGGTAAAGATTACTAATGAGAATTGGTCAGATATTAAGGTAAGGGATATCGATGGGTTGACTAGTATATCTAAGGATGATTTAGTTAGTAAGGTTAATAATAAAGAGATAGTGTTAATAAATGCAAGTGTAGATGAAAGTGGAAAACTACATTTTATGACTTCACAGAATATTGTTAAAGTTATAAAAGAGATTGTAGAACCAGTGTTACGTTGTAATTATTATGCATTATGGTTTAACTGGAACTATGGTGTAGATTTTTGCAATTCAGAGTCTGTAGCAGAATATCTAAATAGATTTTTCAGTGTTAGTAAAGTGTATAAATACTTAAACACTATCTATAATGATGAGAAGTCAAACCGTAAACACTCTTATGATACAAATGAGTTTATAAAGCAACATGAGAGACTGATGTACTATTTCAATTACTTGTGTGAAAAAGATGACTTACTTGTATGCATGATGTTTATGATGAATAACCCTAATGGCAATTATGCATCTAAAGTATTTTGGGAAGATATGAATGATATTGCTAGATATCAAAATAAGAAAATATATCTAACTATATCAGAGAATACAGTTGGATATACATTTATGATAGCTCATGATACATATCGTAATACACAAAACTGTTTATGTAATCTTTATGATTTAGAGGCTGAGGATGATTGTTATTTAGAGTATGAGTTAGAGATATCAAATGGTCAGGTTTCAAAGGTGACAAAACTATTTTGATACTTAAATTTACAAAGGCAGATGTATTCGTATGCATCTGCCTTATTATTGCTTATGTGATTATTATATACATTTGTTAGACTAGTTGTAAAAATTGTAGTCTGTAAGAGTTATAGACTAATACTGTTTATTAGTCATATTTGTATAAGATTGTAGATTAAATATTAAATATATATTTGATATCAAATAGTTGACTAGTTTATAAAAGCATATAACATGGATATTGTAGTTAAAGTACCTCTCCCCTATTCATTGTAGGTAAACCAATCATATGAAAAGTATTAAGGTCATGATAGATATATACATATGAGATAGATTAGTTGTATTAAAAAATGGTTTTATGGTTTATTTATTTCATGATAAGGAATTTAATTTTACAAAGATAGGTTTTTTATTGACCATTTGATTAGATATTTTGAAAATATGGGGTTAAAATAAGGATTTTGAAAAAAATAAAGGTATGTCCAATGTTTTGGTATATTGAACAGACCAATGTTTTAAGAATGGTGGATAGGAAAAGAAATTTAGTTTTAGGGAAATTTTAGAATTATAGCATATAAAATTGTATAGTGTATATCAATTTTGAGTACAGCATTATTTAGAGCATTTTTATATAAGGTATATAAATTTAAAAATGTGAGGTGCTGTTAATGGATAATATCAAACAGATTTATACACTTGATGAGGTTGCAACTGTGCTAAATGTTAGTGTTGATAGTGTTAAGGATTTTATAAGCTCTAATGATTTAGTTGCCATAGGTAGTAATAAAGATAAGATTAAGAGGATTGATTTGTATAAGTTTATGGGTGGCAATTCCTTGACTGATGAACCTATTGACTTTTGGGGAAATCAGTGTTCCAATGTATTAAATTCTGTTTCAATTGAAGTTGAATATGTTAGTGATAAGGAGATTGAGGAAATGATAATAAATGGATTAAAGGAGCCTAAGCCATATTATGATCGTAATAGAAATAAATGGTGTATAGCATTAAGCTTAGGATACAATGAGAATGGTAAGCGTATTAGAAAAATCATATGTGGCAAAACCCAAGTCGAAGTGTGGGAGGCTTATAAGGCTTATCTCGGTACGAATAATAATGATGTGCAACCTAGAGTAAATAGTGTTGGTCTGGATACAGTAAATGTACATAAATGTAATTATGATATTCTGTTCTCTGATGTTTATAAGAAATATTTAAAAAGCCTTGAGAGTAACATTACAAATAGAACATATTCTGGGTATGTAAATTTGTCTAAAATCATATTAAATAAGTTGGGAAACATCAAGGTATATGATATTAACAAGAATATCATAGAGGATTTTTTTAATGAGTTAGTAAATATGAAATATAACAAAAGTTCTAAGATGCAACCAAAATATTATAGTCAAGACTATATAAACAAAGTGTTTAACCTAATTCATGGGTTTATAAGGTACTACTCTGAAAATGCCGATGATACAATGAATATTTTTGCCTCTGACTTTATGCATAATATGAAAAAGCCTAAGTCAAAATCTTTAATGGCTAGTGAAATCAAACCTTTATCCCATAAGGATATATATGACATTTTAAATGCTGTTAAGGAAAATCCTATGATTTCATGTTGGGTACACCTTATGAGTGAGTGTGGTATGCGTCCTAGTGAAGCCCTTGCTCTTACTTGGGATGATATAGATTTTGATAATAAGACTATATACATTTCTAAGGCACTTGGTAAAGAGTCTGATTATGATATTCATACTTGTAAGCGTATTGAAAAGTTTAGACCTATAATAAAGGATCTTAAAAATAATACTAAAAATAATTACCATAGCCGATGTATGGCTATAAGTGATACAACTTTACAGAGTATTATAAGATGGAAAAGCATAGTAGAAAAGGATAAAAAGTTCATAGATAGACGTAAAGAATACTGTACAGATAGATTTATATTTACAGGACCTAAAGGAAACTTATGGTTATATGAAGATTATAAACAGAAATATGAACGTATACTTAAAAAGTATAATATTGATTATAAGGCAATGAATCCATATAGATTTCGTCATACTGTATGTACTGAATTACTTCTAAATCGTGTGGATTTAAAAAGTGTTCAAATAATAATGGGAGATAGTACATCTGATGTAATATTAAAATATTATGCAAATGTAGAACGTGATAAAGTATTGAAATCAAACACTATACTAAAAAATAGAATGGCTAATATTGTAAGTAATATGTAAGTGGCAAACAGTGGCAAACCTGTTATGTAATGAATATATGCAAATTGATTGCATAATGCTGTTATATTACAATATTGTACTTATGGTTTATATGTGTTAGAAATATTAAAAACCCCTATGTTAATCAATAAACATAGGGGTTTAGTGTTATAAAAGTTTGTATTTATATGTTCATAATAATATGCCTTAATGCATAAATATCCATTTCTGACTGTTTTATTACGAGGGAGATGCTCTACCAACTGAGCTACAGTAGCAAAATACAATATTCAAACGCATACATTCTAACATATTTTGTTTGAAACGTCAATGAAATTTATTGATAAATTGCGATTTTTCTATTGACATTTGCCATAAAATCTATATAATATTAGGAGTATCCTTGCTCACATAAAGGTATGTGGGCCTTAAAAGTCCAAAAGGAGGTGCTAAAATGGCAAAGGTAACTGGTAAATACGAGACTCTCTTTATCGTTAACCCAAATCTGGGTGATGATGAGACTGCTGCAGTTGTAAACAAGTTCAAGTCTCTTGTTGAAGCTAACGGTACCGTTGACAAAGTTGAGGATTGGGGCAAGCGTCGCATGGCTTATGCTATCAATGACCTGACTGAGGGCTATTACACCCTAATTCAGTTCACTTCTGCTCCAGCTTTCCCTGCTGAGCTTGACCGTGTGTTCAAGATTACTGACGGTGTTATGCGTTCAATCATCGTTACTCTCGACTAAGGCTGGTGAATTGAAATGCTAAATAAAGCAATTCTGATGGGTCGTTTGACTCGTGACCCAGAGCTGCGTCATACACAAAGTAATATGGCTGTTGCATCTTTTACTCTTGCGGTAAATCGTGATAGAAAAAATGCTAATGGCGAATTTCAAACCGATTTCATCGACTGTGTTGCATGGGGTCGTCAAGGAGAATTCGTAAAACAGTGGTTTACAAAAGGTATGCTCGCTATTGTTGTGGGTCGTATTCAGTCCCGTCAATGGGAGGACAAAAACGGAAATAAGCGTACAACCATCGAAATAAATGTCGATGAGATTTCTTTTGGTGAAACTAAAAAATCTCGTGAAGCAAATAGCGGTTATGATAATAATAGCAGCTATGACAATGGTTCGCAAATCCGTTCAGAGGGTAACAATAACTATTCTGCCCCTGCTTTTGATTTACCTATTGGTGATTCAGATTTCGCAGAACTTGGCGATGACGATGGCGATGTGCCATTCTAAAAATAGTTTTTTATCCTGAACTTGCAGCTGTGCTGCTCATTCTATAAAGGAGGTACTTGGCAATGGAAGAAACCAAAAAGGAATTTGCTCCTCGTGCTGACCGTCAGCGTGGCGGTCGTCGTCGCAGAAAAGTTTGTACTTTCTGTGTAGACAAAGTGGAGTGCATTGATTATAAAGATGTTGCAAAGCTAAAGCGTTATATGTCTGAGCGTGGCAAGATTTTGCCTCGTCGTATGACTGGCACTTGTGCTAAACATCAGCGTCAACTGACTGAAGCAATTAAGCGTGCTCGTCATGTTGCTCTTCTGCCTTTCACCGCAGAATAATAATTTAGCTTTTTTAAGGACTGCTTTTTAGCAGTCCTTTTTTGATACTATCCAATTTGTAAGTTCATCTGGTTTTTCAAAGAGTTTGTATGCTCCTGCATTTTCAAGCTCTTTTTTTGTGCCAAATCCCCATAAAACGCCTATCCCCTTTATATTATGCTTTTTTGCACCCTCTATATCATGCTTTCTATCCCCTATCATTAAACATTTATCTTTTTCTAAGTCAGTAAGACGGTTTAAAACCTCTGCTATAACCTCATCTTTTGTATCTATCTTTCCATCAAGAGTTGCACCGCATATTGTTTCAAAATAATCAGCTAGATTTATATTTTTTAATATTTGTCTTGCAAAAACTTCTGGTTTAGATGTGGCAACCGCAAGTTTAAAACCCGCTTTATAAAGCGTTTCCAACATTTCTGGTATCCCTTTATAAACTTCAAGTTCTAAAAGTCCGATTTTTTCATAACGCTCTCTATATGCTTTAACACATTTTTTAGAGGTTTCTAAATCTGCATGATGATTTTCCATAAAACCATTTATAAGTGGCGGCCCTATATAATTTGTAAGTGTTGATAAATCTTCGGTTTTTATATCCATAACTGTTCTAAGTGCATAATCGACCGAGCGTGTTATACCTAGTTGTGAATCTGTAAGCGTTCCATCTAAATCGAATAATAAATACATATATTTAAACTCCTTTTTATAGAAAACGCTGTGACAAAACTTTGCCACAGCGTATATTTTTTACTTAGAAAGCAGATTTTTAATTCTCTCAGCCGCCTCAATAGTCTTTTGCTTATCACCAAAAGCGGTTAAACGGAAGAATTTATCACCATTCTTGCCAAAGCCTGCTCCTGGAGTACCAACAACATGAGCATTCTCAAGCAAATAATCAAAGAATGTCCAGGAATCCATATTATTTGGACACTTTAACCATAAGTATGGGCTATTCTTACCGCCTGTATACCAAATACCAAGCTCATCAAGTGTTTTTGCAAGTACCTTTGCATTTTCCTTGTAATATTCAAGGGTTTCATAAATTTGTTTTTGACCCTCTTCGCTAAATACAGCGGCTGCACCACGCTGAACAATATATGGCACACCATTAAACTTGGTTGTCTGACGACGTAACCACATTTTATGCAAGCTCATTCCGTTGCGTTCCAGTGCAAATGGTACGATTGTATAACCACAACGAGTACCAGTAAATCCTGCTGTTTTAGAAAATGAACAGAACTCAATCGCACATGTTTTTGCACCCTCAATCTCATAAATAGAACGTGGAAGGTCCTTTTCTACGATAAAACATTCATATGCTGCATCAAAAAGAATAATTGCATTCTTACGGTTTGCATAGTCAACCCATGCTTTTAAACCCTCACGGTCATAAACCGCACCTGTTGGGTTATTTGGAGAACATAAATAAATAATATCTGCATCAATGGACTCATCTGGTAGAGGTAAGAAACCATTTTCTTCATTTGCGTCCATAAATACAATGTTTCTTCCTGCCATTGTGTTGGTATCAACATATACAGGATAAACTGGGTCTGGAATAAGTACAGTATTATCTGCATCAAATAAATCAAGTATATTACCTAAATCACTCTTTGCACCATCAGAAATAAAAATTTCGTCAGCCTCTAATTGAGTGTTGCGACTAGCATAGTATTCTTGAATTTGATTTTTCAGAAAAGAATATCCCTGTTCTGGACCATAGCCATGGAAAGACTCTTGTACACTCATTTCACAAAGTGCATCTTGCATTGCTTTAACAACAGCTGGTGCAAGTGGCAAAGTTACATCACCAATACCAAGGCGAATAATTTTTGCATCTGGGTTTTTCTCTCCATATTCACCAACCTTGCGGGAAATTGTAGAAAATAAATAACTATCCTCTAACTTCTTGTAATTTTCATTTAACTTCATATTTAACAATCCTTTCTAAATAAATAGATTTTAAATTTCAATTGTACCTTCAAACACAGTTGTAGCAGGACCTGTCATTAAAACAGTTTGGTCTGTATAATTTATAGTCAAATCACCGCCACGCAGATGAACTGTTATATCTTCACCCTTTTTAAATAAGCCAGAAAGCACAGCAGTAACACCAACCGCACAAGCACCAGTACCACATGCCCATGTTTCACCGCTGCCACGTTCCCAAACTCTCATTTTAAGCGTGCCATCAGATAGAATATTGACAAATTCTGTGTTTACTCTCTCTGGGAATAATGGATTATTTTCAAATTTAGGACCAATTCGCTCAAGGTCTAAACTGTCCACATCTTCTTTTACAAATACAACGCAGTGTGGATTTCCCATTGATACACAAGTTATATGATATACTTTTTCATCTATTACCAGTGGAGCATCTACAACACGCTCACCATCTAAATAAACAGGTATGTCTTTAGGGTTTAACATTGCTGCACCCATATCAACACGAACGGTTTTTACTTTGCCGTTTTCAGGGTAAAGCTGAAGAGTTTTAATCCCACTTAAAGTTTCAACTGTAATTTCAGTTTTTCCAGAAATCATACCATAATCATATAGATATTTACCTACACAACGTATACCATTTCCGCACATTTTGCCTTCAGAACCATCTGCATTAAACATACGCATTTTTGCATCTGCTACATCTGATGGGCAGATTAAAATTATACCATCTCCACCAATTCCAAAATGGTGGTCAGATAAAGTTACAGCTAATTTTTCAGGATTTGGAACTTCGGCTGAAAAACAGTTAAAATAAACATAATCATTACCACAGCCATGCATTTTGGTAAATGATAGTTTCATAAAATTCTTTACTCCCTTCACATATAAGCATTTAATAAAATTCACTTAATATGCATATTCTTTCATAATACAACATGCAGTTATTATAACACAGCAAAAGGGCAGTTTTCAAATAAATGACGCATTTTATCATATAATCAAGAAGATTTTTACATTACAAACAGACTTTCATCATTTTGTAGTGCTAAATGTACGCAATTTGCATAGATTACTTATACATGATATATCCATATTCGTTAAATGCGTGGAATATTCAAAAATAGCTAATTATTAGCCATTGTACACTTGACGAAAATAGAAAAAAAAACCTATAATGTAAAGTAGTTTTGATTTTATTGTAAATTAGGAGGTTCGTAGCCAATGGAATCTTGTGAAATGAAACGTGTGCCAGAAATGTTTGGCAGTATGGTTTTTAATGAAAAAGTTATGAAGGAGCGTTTGCCTAAAGAGGTTTATAAGGCTCTTATTCGCACAGCAGATGAAGGAACTGCTATCGACCCTACAATAGCAAATGTTGTTGCTAATGCAATGAAAGATTGGGCTATATCAAAGGGTGCAACACATTATACCCATTGGTTTCAGCCAATGACTGGTTTTACTGCTGAAAAACATGACAGCTTTATAACCCCTATTGATAATTGTAGTGTTATTATGGAGTTTTCAGGCAAAGAACTAATTAAGGGTGAACCTGATGCTTCTTCTTTCCCTTCTGGCGGTCTAAGAGCTACTTTTGAGGCTAGAGGTTACACCGCTTGGGACCCTACTAGCTACGCTTTTATTAAAGATGATACACTTTGTATCCCAACTGCTTTCTGCTCTTATACAGGCGAAATTCTCGATAAAAAAACCCCTTTACTGCGTTCTATGGACGCAATCAGTCACCAAGCTTGCCGTGTACTTAAAATGTTTGGCAAAGACTGCCGACGTGTAAACACAACTGTCGGTGCAGAACAAGAATATTTCTTAATTAATAAATCCGATTATGCTAAACGTCAAGACCTTATTTTCACTGGTCGTACTCTTTTTGGTGCAAAAGCTCCAAAAGGTCAGGAAATGGAAGACCATTATTTCGGTTCTATCCGTCCACGAGTTAAAGCATTTATGGAAGAACTTGATGATGAGCTTTGGAAACTTGGTATAACTTCTAAAACTGAACATAATGAAGTTGCTCCTTGTCAGCATGAAATGGCTCCTGTATTTGAAACAACCAATGTTGCAACCGACCATAACCAACTTACTATGGAAGTTATGAAGCGTGTTGCTGATAAACATGATTTTGTATGTTTGCTTCATGAAAAGCCATTTGCAGGCATTAACGGTTCTGGTAAGCATAATAACTGGTCTATCTCCACTGATAAGGGTGAAAATCTGCTTGAACCAGGTTCAACTCCTCATGCAAATGCACAGTTTATACTGTTCTTAACCGCTGTTATTAAAGCTGTTGATGAATATCAGGATTTACTGCGTATTTCTGCGGCATCTGCTGGTAATGACCACCGTTTAGGTGCATCTGAAGCCCCTCCTGCTATTATTTCCATATTTGTTGGTGATGAGCTTGAGGCCATTTTAGATGCCATAGTTCGTGAAATTGATTACACTGATGTGGAAAAAACTATGATGAATATTGG
The DNA here is from genome assembly GCA_944384745.1 of uncultured Butyricicoccus sp. Classification (GTDB taxonomy): domain Bacteria; phylum Bacillota; class Clostridia; order Oscillospirales; family Butyricicoccaceae; genus Butyricicoccus_B. Next base: position 17,682 of record CALWUO010000001.1, on the reverse strand, counting down.
TGTATCCGCTTTACCACCAATTCCAAAAGATACAACTGATAGAAACAGAACTTCTCCTTTTGCTTTCACTGGAAATAAATTTGAATTCCGTATGCCTGGTTCTTCTTTCAATATCGCTTGTACTAACTTTATATTAAATACCGCTGTTGCTGACTCTCTACGTCAGTTTGCTGATGAACTTGAAGCCGCTGGAGCTGCTAATTTTGATAAAGCACTTGCCGCTCTTATTCAAAGAGAACTTAAAAACCATCGTCAAATTGTATTTAATGGCAATGGTTACAGCGATGAATGGCAGAAAGCTGCTGAACAGCGTGGTCTTATGAACCTAAAAACCACACCTGACGCACTTAAACATTACACAGATGAAAAGAATGTTAAACTGCTCGCTCGTCATGGCATTTGTACTGCAACCGAACTTGAGTCACGTGAAGAAATTCTACTTGAAGAATATTGCAAAACAATAAATATTGAAGCTTTAACCATGGTAGATATGGCAACTCGCCAGATTATGCCTGCTTGTGTTGATTATTCTGGTAAAGTTTCAAATAATGTCGCTGTTAAGAAAAGCATTGGTCTTGACTCACCTGCTGAAGTCAAGATAGCTAAAAAAATCACTGATGATATGGCAGTTATGTTAAATGCCATTGATAAACTAAAACAGTCAGTTAACAATGCTCCTGAAAATGTTTCTATTATTGAACGTTCAGAATATTTCCGTGATAATGTTATTCCAAACATGGAAAACTTGAGAACTATTGCTGATGAACTTGAAACTATTGTCGGTGAAAAGGATTGGCCATTCCCTACTTATGGTCAAATACTATTTTATGTATAATTAAAAAATTAAAAGGCGGTGTGTTCTAAACACACCGCTTTATATATAAGGAGAAAAATATGGCACTTCCTATGAAATTTTGCGAAAGAATGAAAAAACTACTAGGAGATGAATATAATGATTTTGAACAAAGCTTATTAAAACCTAGAGCACATGGACTTCGTATAAATGAAAAACGCTGTCAACTTGAAAACTTTCCTGCTAAAAATGTTTTTAGTTTAACACCTGTACCATGGTGCAAACAGGGGTTTTATTATCCTAGTGATGAAAAACCTGGTAAACACCCATATTATGAGGCTGGACTTTATTATATTCAAGAACCTAGTGCCATGGCGGTTGGTACTCTTGCGGATATAAAAAAAGGTGAATGGGTGCTTGATTTATGTGCTGCCCCTGGAGGCAAAAGCACACATTTAGCACCTAATGCCGAACTTATTGTATGCAATGAAATACACCCAACAAGGGTTAAAATACTATCTCAAAATGTAGAGCGAGCAGGTATTGAAAATAGCATTGTCACAAATGAAACCCCTGCAAAGCTTGCAAACAAATTCCCAGAAATGTTTGACTGTGTTGTTGTAGATGCTCCATGTTCTGGTGAGGGCATGTTTAGAAAAGATGAGATTGCAACCAGTGAATGGACACCACAATCACCTCAAATATGTGCAGATAGACAAGACGAAATACTAAATGATGCCGCAAAAATGGTAAGAAAAGGCGGCAGACTTGTTTACTCCACTTGTACTTTTGCACCTGAGGAAAATGAGGGAACACTCACTAGATTTTTAAACAGCCATTCTGATTTTGAAATAGTTAAAACAGATATTTTCCCAATGTTTGAAAGCGGGAAACCTGAATGGTATGAAAATGCAGATGAAAGTGTTAAGTATTCATTTAGATTGTTTCCGCATAAAATAATTGGAGAAGGTCATTTTTGTGCAATGCTCAAACGCAAAGGCAATGAAGCTAGAAAACTCCCTAAAATGGGCGATACTCTAAAAAAACTCCCTGACACACTGTTAGACTTTATAAAAGATATAAAGGGTTTTGACAAAGATATAAAATTTATTCAAGCGGGTGATAGAATTTGGTGTACTAGACACCCGCTAGATTTAACAGGTTTAAAAGTGCTTAGAAATGGTTTAGAGCTTGGCACACTTAAAAAAGGTCGATTTGAACCAGCTCATGCATTTGCTATGGCATGGAAACCAGAATATATGCCAAGAACTTTAAATCTTTCACATGATGATGTAATTAAATATTTAAAGGGCGAAAGCTTAAATGTTCAAGCGGAAAACGGTTGGACAGTTGTATGTGTTGATAATTTTGCTCTTGGTTGGGGTAAAGTTTCAAATAACACACTTAAAAACCATTTTCCTAAGGGCTTACGCTGGAAATAAAATTTTATTTCGTTAGATATTTATATCTAAAGTTATTTTGCTCACAAAATGACAAGCACTCATAATTATATGCAAGTTGCTTATATTCTTTTGGTAGGTCTTTTGTTATAGTGCCATCATCAAGCATATAAAGACCACTTTCACTAATTACAGGCAATTTCTGACTTATTTCGTCTATTGCTTGCATATATTCTGGACCTTTCCAGCCACATTCTCTAAATAACAAATTCATCAAGAAATATGGTCCAATATCTGGTCCATCTCCCACAAAATCATTGTCTAAAACCTCTTTTGCCGCATCATTTGCCCAAATTAAATATCTTGTAGCATAATAATTTTTAAAACCATTATTTTCTGTATCTGTGTTATTTAGATTTATACCTAGCTCTGCATAAACTGAACTACCATCTCCAAGCCATGGTTTATGGTCACCAAATAACACCAATATAACAGGGTCATCTGACTCTTTATAATGCTCGACCAAATTTTCTAAATTTTCATTTGTATCTGCAATAGTTCCAAAATAGTTATTTAATATATTTTGTGATTGCTCTGAATATATGCCTGATTTTACATAATCTGTACCATAATAATTTTGTTCTGTACCATAAGGGCCGTGACCTTGATATGTAACATTAAATGAAAAATATGGTTTATCACTTTCCGCCTTATGCTGTTCATGTAAATTAACTATCTCTGGCATTAAAATTCTATCCATAGCTATTTCATCGTCTGCAAGTTCAGCATAATAATTTTCAAAGAAGTTATATGTTTCAAAACCTAAATTTTTATTTATGTTAACTCTGTTATAAAACCAGTTATAACTTGGGTGACTGCCTGTAACTGTATATCCTTGGTCTAAAAAATACCAAGCATAAGAATTTGTAAGACCTCTAAATGAGCCTTGTTCAGAAAATCCAGTTAAAAATGCTCTTTCAGAATTTACTGTGCCACCTGCAAAAATATTAGTGTATAAATTTCCTGAAATGCTTTCTTCTTCAAGCTCATGATAATATTCATATGGGTCTACTTCAAACTCTATACTATCATATCCCGAAAAGTCAGCATATGCTTCAAGCATAATTCCTATTATATCTACCTTTTTATCTTCTGGGATATCTTCTTTTGTATAGCTTTCAATTATAGCTTTAGCTTCTTTTTCATTATAATTTTCTGGCGGTTGTTTAATTGCTTCCTTTATACTATAAATAAATGGATATACAAAACCTTTTGATATATATGCCTCTGTTGCTGACCACTCATTTATATATTTCATATTTTCTGTTTTATTTGTATATATATCTTCATCTGTATATGCTGTTTTCATAGGTATAAGCAGTGCTAAACATACAATTATACATGAAATCCTTAGTTTACCTGTTGGTTTTCCCCTTGCGATAATTGCCAAAACTATAACTATTAAAACTAATATTATAAGTGCATTACGCATGGAGTCTGTCATAAAAAGAGTATATCTCCCTGACATATTAGACGCCTCTTTTATAAGCAATAAATCACCAAACATCATAGCGTCATTTCTAAACTTTAATTTAAACCAACTTGCTATGGTTAAACCCATTACAATAATTGATGACAATGTAAATGCAACCGCTGCACGTTTAGTAACAAACCATAAAAGAAATACTAACCATACACATGGTATTATATTTAAAACAGCTATTATACTTTTTTCAAAGTATGAATTAAATACTTCTATACCGATTGACTCACATGCAAAATAAAGCGACATAATTCCAAGTGAGATAGAAGCCAATAACAGCAAAATTGCGGTTAAAATTTTATTTTGAAATATCTTTTTCAAAATTTCATTAAAGAACATGCTATTTTTCCCTTTCATATCCTAATAAAATATTAAAATTTTTATTTTTTAATACAAACATAGACAATATTATATACTAAAGTCTAAACTTGTCAATCCAGTGTAAAAACTTATAAAAAGTTACAAGTCACAGCTTTTCATTATACAAGTCTATAATGTATTTTTAGTGAAGTTTATATGCAGATTTATATTTAACGAATATTTAACGAATATTCTCTTGACTTTATTTTTTATTTTAAGTATCATTAAATAGATTAGTGAAAATGAAAGCGAGGATTTTAATGATTGAAGAACTTTTCTCTTGGCTGCTTGGTGCAGGCAAGGAATTTGCATTGTTTGTTATTTCTATGATGCCACTTGTTGAGCTTCGTGGTGCTGTTCCTATTGGTCTAGCAACTGGCATGTCTTGGTATGAAGTGCTTCCAATATGTTATATCGGCAATTTATTGCCTATTCCTTTTGTTTTATTATTTGGTGTGAAACTTATAGATTGGCTTTCTGGTTTAAAACCTTTTCGTAAAATTGCAACCAGTTATAAACAAAAACTTATGAGTAAATCAAGTCAAGTTACTAAATATGCAAAAATAGGTTTGCTTCTCTTTGTGGCTGTGCCTCTTCCTGGGACTGGTGCTTGGTCGGGTGCTGTAATCGCTGCTCTTTTAGATATGCCGCTTAAAAAAGCTTTTATCTCTATTACTTTGGGTGTTATTATAGCTGGTTTACTTATGACCATAGGTACTCATGGTGTTTTAGGTGCAGTAGGTCAGTTTGTTTAAAATTTTAACAGTACATCTATATCAGATGTGCTGTATTTTTTTACTTGCAGTTTTTCTTTTTAAGGCTTAATATATTTGTAAAAGTATTTTTTAGGAGTGTGAATATATGCGTAGAGATAAAGTGAATTATTATCTTGATATGGCAGATGTTGCAAGAGAACGCAGTACCTGTCTTAGGCGTACTTATGGTGCTGTAATAGTTAAAAATGACACCATAGTTTCAACTGGTTATTCTGGTGCACCGAGAGGTCGTGCTAACTGTATTGATTTAGGTTATTGTATGCGTCAGAAATTAAATATACCTCGTGGTGAAAGATATGAATTTTGTCGCTCTGTACATGCTGAGCAAAACGCTATAATTGCCGCTTCAAGAGAACAAATGTTAGGCTCAACCCTTTACCTTTGTGGTCGTGAAGTGGACACTGGCGAACTTATAAAAGATGCCAACTGTTGCACAATGTGCAAACGTATGATAATAAATGCAGGTATTGAAAAAGTAATTGTTCGCAGAACCAGTGATGAATATGAAGAAATACCTGTAAGTGAGTGGATTAAATATGATGAGCTATTAGACGGAAAAATGGGGTATTAAATGAAAATAAGCGATATTAAATATGTTACCTTATCAAATATAATATCCCTTTTACTTATATATCTCTGTTATATAATTTATAAAAAATTACAGCCTATGACTGTAAAGCGTATGCGTAAAGAGATAAAACCACTTATAAAACCAATAAATTTTAATCCATTTGCAGATGATTTTTCTAAAATGAGAATGATGCTTGCCGCAATAGATGATTATGTACCCGCTGAACGCACTTTAGCTGCTCTTTTTATGGCTTGGCATACAAAAGATTTAATTTCACTTCAAATTACACCAAAAAAGCTCTTAAAGAGCTTTGGTGAACAAAATCAACAAAGTATAAGATTTATAACCCGTGAAAATAAAAATTTAACTGGTGCAGAAAAACTTTTTTTTGAAATGCTTTCAAGTTGGACTGACGAAAGCGATATATTGCAAAAAAGCGAGCTTTATCAGCTCGCTAGACAAAATTCTTCACTTGTTTTTCAAAGAATTGAACAATTTATTATTGAGGGTAAACACGGTCTTAGAGCCACTGGGCAAATGCAACCAGAAAAAAAACGTCGTCATTTTGGCTTTTTAGATGAACAACGACCTATTTTCACATCAAAAGGTGTTAGACAAGCTGCTGAATTAAAAAGTTATCAGCAATGGCTTAAAATGCAAAATAATTTAGATAATACTTTTTGGTCTGATGCGGTTTTGCTTGAAGCTGAAAATGTTATTTCTGACAAACAAACACTTGATATTTGTAAAACTTTATCACAGACAATAGTAACAGCTGCAAATGCAGGTAAACAAAGCAAAAGCCTTGGAGAATAAATCTTCAAGGCTTAATTTTTACTTTCTCAATGTATCGACATATTTAAGTAGTAATTCGACAGATTTTTCAACACCTAATCTGCCTGCATTTACACATAAGTCATAATGGTCACATTTGCCCCACGCTTTACCTGTGTAATAATTATAGTAAGTAGAGCGTTGTTTATCCATTTTTTCTAAAGCTGCCTGTGGAGTTTTGCCTGTAATTTCATAATCGCCACAGGTTTGAATTCTATGAACTCTATTTTCTATACTGCCATGGATAAAGAAATCAAATTTATTAGGGCACTCACGCAGAACATGGTCTGCACAGCGACCAACAATAACACAAGGACCAGCCTCAGCGGCTTCACGAATGACTTTGGCTTGTGCAAGATACAGCTGGTCAGTTAGGCTCATACCGTTAAGTCCAGTTGAACCAAACATAGTTAAGGAATATAAAAAGCTGTTTGTTGCACGCTTATCGAGTTGGTCGAAAAGCTCCTCGCTAAAACCCGATTTCTTGGCTGCACGAGCGATAAGCTCTCTATCAAGAAATTTAATTCCCAGACGTGCTGCAAGCTTATGTCCTATTTCACGTCCGCCTGTACCGTACTGTCTGCCGATTGTAATAATGAGGTTATCTGTCATCGTAATCCCTCCGTTTCATATAACTTATACAAAATAGACACTTATTCTGCTATTATTATCGCTCAATTCGTGCGTTTTGTCAAGTAGCACTTTAGCAATCTTTTTCTACAAGTGAATATCCTATACTATTTATATTACCTGCACCCATGGTTATTATTAAATCACCATCTTTTGCATTTTCACGAAGATAATCTTCTATTTGTTCAAATGTATCAAATGCAATAGCATTTGGAACTTCTTTTGCAATATCAGATGAATAAATACCGATTGTGTTTTGCTCTCTTGCTGCATAAATCGGTGCTAAAATTGCTTTATCACACATTTTTAATGCGTCAACAAACTCATTAAACAATGCTTTAGTTCTTGTATATGTGTGAGGCTGGAATGCACATATAATTCTATTAAAGTTCATCAATCGAGCAGTTTCAAGAGTTGCTCTCATTTCGCTTGGGTGATGTGCATAATCATCAACAACAACTGCACCACACTTTAATTTACCAATCTTTTGAAATCTTCTTGATGAACCTGTAAATTTTTCTAGCCCCTCAGCTACCTTTTCACTTGGCATTTTTAGTTCATACGCTGCGGCAACTGCGGCAAGTGCATTAAGCATATTATGCTTACCTGGGACAGAAAGCGTTACATTTGTATATTTTTCACCATTTATAATAATATCAAATGAATAATAACCATTTTTGCTTGTTATATTTTCCGCATAGACATCACAGTTTTTATTTAAACCAAAGGTTATAATCTTTCTGTCTACTTTTTCCACTGCTTTCATAGCGTTTTTATCATCACCATTTACAATTACAACACCATTTTTTTCTGGCGTTCTAAGTGCAAACATATGAAATGAGTGTATAATATCGTCTAAATCTTTGAAGAAATCAAGATGGTCAGCTTCTATATTTAATATAACTGCAATAGTTGGTGAAAAATTTAAAAAAGAATTGCAGTATTCACAAGACTCTGCTACAAAACAACCTTTACCACCTATGCGAAGAGTTCCGTTAATTGCTGGTAAATGACTACCAACCATAACTGTTGGGTCTGCATTCGCCTGCATAGCAATTAGTGTCATCATAGATGTAGTAGTTGTTTTACCATGAGTACCTGATATACAAACTACATTTTTATAATCGGTCATCAGATTACCCCAAGCCTCTGCACGCTCCATAACAGGAATGTTTTTTTCTCTTGCTCTTATAATCTCTGGATTGTCATCATGTACTGCTGCTGTACGCACTACAAGAGATGTATTCTCCACATTTTCTGCAAGATGTGCATAAGTAATTTTTGCACCAAGTCTTTCAAGACGCTCTGCTACCTTAGAATGTGATTTGTCAGAACCCGTAACAGGTACACCAAGTGACAATAATAGTTCAGCTAATGCACTCATAGAAACACCGCCAATACCTATTATATGTATAGGTTTCTTTTTTGATATATATTCTCTTATTGTCATTTACTCAATTCCTCCGTTTATATAAACGCTATCTACATCTTGTAAAATGCCGGAAAAAATTTTCCGGCACCTGTATTATTATATTCCAATCTGTACAAAATATAAATAGCAATTTTCCCGATTTGACGATTTATAAGGAGCATCTGGTTATGGAAATTACCGACATTAAATTTAGACATTTTAACACTGATGGCAAACTAAAGGCTTTAGTTTCGCTTACATTTGACAATTCGTTTGCTGTGCATGATATAAAGATAATAGAGGGAAATAATAGATTATTTCTTGCTATGCCATCTCGTTTAATGCCTGATGGAAAATATCGTGATATAGTTCACCCTGTGGGACAGAAAATGCGTGAGTATTTAGAAGAAAAAGTTTTAAATGAATATAACAACCAAAATCTTTGAACGCAAAGCAAGACGGTGATTTTAACCGCCTTGCCTTTTTATTTTACATTATAACTTCTTCTGAATACAGTTTTGAAAAGGAATAACCTCTTTCATTTATGTAATAATTTATAGCATCTTTAACTAAAGGTTCTGTTACATCAAAATGTTCTGCAAGTTCAAATGTTGAAGTTATACCTGATAAAACTGCTCTATCAAGCTCATCAAACGGAATAAGCGTTGTTATCTGTGCTTTATAGGCTTTATTTTCACACCAACTTTTAAGCTCATCAGTAGCACCAACTAAATATGTACTTCCAGTTGTAAAGTGTCCCCATTCATGTCCTAAAGCCATATTTTCATCTGTTACGGTGCGGATTTTATCTATATCAAGAAAAAAACCATACTGACCCGCAACACAGATTATAGTAGCATCTGCACCACAATCAAAATTATATCTTCCGCTGAATAATAGAACGTCATTTTCCTGTAATTTTTTATAAATCTCCACAGTTTTGCTCGTATAAATCACTCCCTACTGCTTTTAATGTTAGCTTTCCGAAGCTGCTGTGCCATACTAAGCAGTATTTCCTTGTCAGTGTCGGTTAAATCTTTACTTGCGTTATGCATAGCATAGGTAAAACTATCAAAATTCATATTTGTATCTGTTGTATTACCTAATAAATAATCCACACTAACGCTGAAAAGTGCTGCAATTTTAGAAAGAGTATCAGCAGCTAAACTCTGCTTACGTCCCATTTTAAGGTCTGTAAGTGATGCTCGACTAACACCAGCTTGTCTACACATTTCTGTAATTGTAATTCTCTTTGCCCTGCACAAGTCCTCAATATTATTATAGATTTTTGACATAATTGTAATCACTCCCCGAATTTTACGTAATCGCATTAATTTTAGGGCTTGACAATTATGTATAAACATAATATAATCTACTCATAAGATGCGAAAACGTAATAAATCCAACACCATTTTTTTATTTATATTTTGATTTTTATTATATTACATACTAAAGTATACGTCAAGGCGAAAAATGTCATTTTTGCATCTTAATTTTTTTACTTAGAGGTGAAATAAAATTTATAACATAAAAGAACCCAATATAGTACCAAAAGAAAGTAAAAATCAGCAAATTATCAATGATTATTACAAAATGTTAGATGAACTTGTTCAAATAAAAGCACTTTATGATGATTTAGAAATTTTTCATGATATTTTAAAAAATGCCTATGAAGATTGTGTTTTAACTTGTAGTAACTTTTCTGCATAGTATAAACACGAAAGGAGGTATTCTTTTATGTATCCAATTAAATTATGCAATAAAGCTAATTATGGTTCAAAACGAAACAAAAATATTGAGTATATAGTTATTCATTACACCAGTAATCAAGGTGATACTGCTCTTAATAACGTAAATTATTTTACAAGGGAAACACTTAAAAATCCCGCATCTGCTAATTACTTTGTAGATGAAAAGGAAATTTGGGTTTCTGTCCCTGATGATTTTATAGCATATCATTGTGGTGCTAAAACTTACAAGCATAAAACATGTAGAAATTCCAATAGCTTAGGAATTGAAATATGCATGAATGATAAAAATGGTAACATTCGCTATGATAGCATTAAAAATGCAATTTCACTAACACAAAATCTAATGAAAAAATACAATATTCCTATATCTAATATTCTCAGACACTATGATATAACAGGTAAAAACTGTCCTGCTCCAATGGTAGAAAATCCAAAACTTTGGCAAGAATTTTTAAATTCTCTTACTCAAACTACACCAGATAAGGAGATTAATGACGATATGAAAATTTATACAAAAATTGATGAAATGCCTGATTGGGCTAAACCATCTGTAAAAAAAGCCATTGATAAAAAGATTATATCCACAGATAAAGATGGTGCTATATCTGTTTTTGAACCTAATCTGCAATCCTTAGTTTGGATGGATAGAGCTGGTATTTTTGATAAAAAATAAAAAATGCGTGTTATAGCTTTTACACTAAAACACGCACAATAAACGGTTATAGTTTTTTCTATAATCGTTTTTTTATGTTTGAATTTCAAACCATTGGCTTTCTTCTAATATCGAGGGAACTTTTATGTTTTTACGCATTAGAATGTGGTTTCCACATTCATTTTTAAATGTTTTAATCTGCTCAAAGCCAAATTTTTTATAAAAACCTATTGCTCTCTGATTGTTTTCACCTACATTTGCAAATAAAAATTCTTTGCCTAATGAACGATAAACAGATATTGACTGTCCTATAAGTTGTTGTGATATTCCATGTCCTCTGTATTCTTTATCTATGCAGTAACAGCCAACCATTCCCGCACTTTCTGTATTTGCTACATCTAAAAACACAAGAGCTACTGGTTTATTATCAAGCATTGCAAAAGATACTGAGCTGTTTAAAATCTCACTTGCTTTTTTAGCTTGAGCAAGTTTTGCATTTTCATCAAGCTTTTCAGTAGTCCCATATGCACAATTATACTGCTCTCTTACGAAGTTTAGTAAAAGTTCATTATCTGCTTTATCTTCTGGGTTATAATCTCTAAACCATACTTGAACTGTTGTAGGTAAACCCTTATTATCTTTCCAGCCAATAGCCGCAAATGTTGAAAATTGTTCTGGTAAATGCGATGCGTCATTCCAATATTCGGCTTTAACCTCGCCATTATCAAAAATCAGCTTTGCAACACAGGTATTATCTCCCCAGCCTATTTCACCAACTTGTTCTGGTTCTAGCTTGAATACTCTACAAAGTATACTTCTTATTGCAGAACCATGTGAAACAACTGCAACCTGACCGCCATCATGCTGTTTTGCGATTTTGTGGAGGTCTGCAAGCACTCTATCTCCTGCTTCAGTCACTGTTTCACCATTAGGTATTTTACAAGCCCACGGACGACTACGCCAAAGTTCAAACTCATCTGGAAATTTAACACCAAGTTCTGCCCAAGGGTAATCTTCCCAATCTCCCATATCTATTTCATGTAAATCTTTACGTAAAATAACTTTCATGCCCTTAGTTTCTGCAATAGATTTTGCTGTATGTCTTGCACGATAGAGATGTGAAGCGTAAATTGCATCAAGTTTGACATTTTCAAAGCGTTTTGCAAGATATGGAAGCTGTAACCATGCTTTTTCGGTTAATAATGCATCATATATACCATGACATCTGCGATATACATTGCCCTCTGCCTCTGCATGACGTATTAAGTATATGGTTGTACTCATACTTTAACCGCACCTGTAAGCTCTGTTACTTTTTCAATACCATGCTTTTTCATATAGTCTTTTAACTCCTCAAGAGCCTTTACTGGTGCCATAGGGTCTGCAAACATAACTGTACCCATAGCAACAGCATCTGCACCTGCAAGCATCATTTCCACTATATCTCGACCATTTCTAATTCCGCCCATACCAATAATAGGCACATTGACCGCTTTACGAACCTGATAAACCATACGCACAGCAACAGGGAATACCGCAGGGCCAGACATACCACCCATAATATTAGATAAAATAGGTTTTCTTGTATCTACATCTATACGCATACCTAAAAGTGTATTGATTAAGCTAAGTGCATCAGCACCCGCAGAAACTGCCGCACGGGCAATCTCTGCAATATCTGTGACATTTGGCGATAATTTAACTATAAGTGGTTTTTTTGCATATTTCTTTGCTGCTGAAACAACCTCTTCAACCATATCTACTTGAGTACCAAATGCCATGCCGCCACATTTTACATTAGGGCATGAAATATTCATTTCAATTAAATCTATATCAGCATCTGAGATTTTTTCAATCATGCCACAGTATTCCTCTACTGTATTACCAGATACATTAGCGATAATTTTTGTATCATATTGACGCAAAAACGGTATTTGCTCCTCTATAAATTTATCAATACCAGGGTTTTGAAGTCCCACGCAGTTTAAAATACCCATTGGAGTTTCTGCAATTCTAGGTGCAGGATTGCCAAGACGTTCGGTAGGAGTTAGTCCCTTTACACCTATACCGCCAAGCATTGATAAATCAAAAAACTGACCATATTCATGACCAAAACCAAAAGTACCAGAAGCTGTTGTTATAGGGTTTTTAAGCTCTACCCCACAAATATTTACACTTAAATCCATTACCAAACAACCTCCTTAGCATCAAATACAGGGCCATCTTTACACACATGACCATAACGCACACCCTGCTCACCATCTCGCAGTTTTAACTCACATGCACAAACAAGGCAAGCACCAATTCCACAGCCCATACGTTCTTCCATAGATACTTGACATGGTAAACCCGCTTTTTCAGCTATTTCAGATATAGCCTTTAACATTGGCTTAGGACCACAAGCACAAACACTAGTATATTCAAGAATATTCTGTTCAAGTACAGCAGTTACAAAACCATGCACACCAAAAGAACCATCATCAGTACATATGTGAGTATTTCCAACTTCTTTGAAATCCTCTGTTAAAATAACTGCATTTTTATTTCTAAAACCTAAAATAGCGGTTGGGTTTGCTCCATTTTTCTTAGCGTTTTTCATAGTATAAAGCATAGGAGGTACACCTATACCACCACCAATCATAACTGGACGCTCACCAAGAGCATCTGTATTAAAACCATGACCAAGTGGACCAAGCACGTCCAATTTATGTTTAGCACTTCTATGTGATAGCCATTCAGTGCCTTCACCCTTTACCTGAAATACTATTTTCAGCATTTCACCCTCTACATCACAAATAGAGATAGGTCTACGAAGTAAATTTCCCTCTCCACAAGCGATATGAACAAACTGACCACATTTTGCCTCAGCTGCAATTTGTGGGGCATGAATAGTCAGTGCAAACAGACCACTTCCGTAATCTTGTCTATCTGTAACAATACAAATTTCCTGTTTCATTATTAAAATCAGTTGCCTCCCTAAAAAAATTTTTTAGCACTTTCAATATAACATAAAAGTGCCTGCTAAACAACACAAAAAACGCTGTCTGCTACAAAACAAACAGCGTATTTTTATTAAACTCGTAAAAACTTTTCGAGGTCTTTATTTCCGCCCATTACTAAAATGGTTTCATCATCTCTAAACACATGGTCAGGTCCTGGAAGTGGCTCCACTTTACCTTGATATTTAACTGCCAAAATATTTATCTTGTGCATTTGTCTAACTCTAAGCTCTACAATTGTTTTACCAATCCAATTTATTGGCACTTTTGTTTCATATATAGAATAATCCCTTGTAATTTGTATATAATCAAAGATATTATCTGCACTAAATCTAACAGCCGCCCATGATGCCATTTGCTTTTCTGGATAAACCACATTATCCGCACCATTTCTAAGCAGAAATTTTGCATGAACATCACGGTTTGCACGAGCTACAACCTGTTTTGCACCATAATCCTTTAACAATGAAGTGGTCTCAAGTGAGCTTTGGAACTTGTCACCTATTGCAACTATACATACGTCAAAATTACGCACACCAAGCGATGCAATAAACTGTTCGTTTGTACTATCCCCTATCTGTGCATTTGTCACATAAGGAAGTACCTCATTTACACGTTCTTCATTCATATCTATTGCAAGAACTTCATGGTGTAGTTCATTTAACTTCATTGCACAGTGTTTACCAAATCTACCAAGTCCGATTAGTAAAATGGATTTCATATCCTTATTGCCTCCAGAAAATTAGAACTCAATCTTCTTAGATAGATAACTTACAAGTTCGGTTACTGGTATACGTTCTTGCTCCATTGTGTCACGGTCACGAACGGTTACGCAGCCGTCCTGTTCGGTTTCAAAGTCAACAGTGATACAGAATGGAGTACCGATTTCATCTTCACGACGATAACGTTTACCAATAGAACCAGCTTCATCAAAATCAACATTAAAATGCTTAGATAGAGTTTCCCAAACAGGCTGTGCTTGTTCGGTTAGCTTTTTGGATAATGGAAGTACAGCCGCTTTAAATGGTGCTAGTGCTGGATGTAGACGAAGTACAGTTCTGATGTCGTCCTTACCATTTTTATCTTGACCAACAACCTCTTCATCATAAGCATCACATAAAAATGCCAATGCCACACGGTCAGCACCTAGAGATGGCTCTATAACATATGGAATATACTTTTCATTTGCCTCTTGGTCAAAGTATTCCATAGATACGCCTGAAGTATTCTGGTGTTGTTTTAGGTCAAAGTCTGTACGGTCAGCAATTCCCCAAAGCTCGCCCCAACCGAATGGGAATAAAAATTCAATATCAGTGGTTGCATTGGAATAATGTGAAAGCTCTTCCTGTTCATGGTCTCTTAGACGCATATTTTCCTCTTTCATTCCTAGAGATAACAGGAAGTTTTTACAATAATCTTTCCAATATTTAAACCATTCTAAGTCTGTTCCTGGTTTGCAGAAGAATTCAAGTTCCATTTGCTCAAATTCACGAGTACGGAAAGTGAAATTGCCAGGGGTAATTTCATTACGGAAAGATTTACCCACTTGACCTACACCGAAAGGAATTTTTTTGCGGGTTGTACGCTGAATATTTTGGAAATTTACAAAAATACCTTGTGCAGTTTCTGGACGCAGGAAAATCTCATTTTTTGCGTTTTCAGTTACACCTTGGAATGTTTTAAACATAAGGTTAAACTGACGAATATCTGTAAAATTCTTACCTCCACAGTTTGGACAAGTAATACCATGTTCAACAATATAATTCATCATCTGCTCATTAGACCAACCAGCAGGGTTTTCATTTGCTTGTTCCTCAATAAGTTGGTCAGCACGATGACGGGTTTTACAGTCTTTACAATCCATAAGTGGGTCAGAGAAACCACCGACATGACCAGATGCAACCCAAGTTGTAGGGTTCATAAGAATTGCAGAGTCAAGACCAACATTCCAAGGGCTTTCCTGCACAAATTTCTTACGCCATGCGGCTTTTACATTATTTTTAAACTCAACACCTAACGGACCATAATCCCAAGTGTTAGCTAAACCGCCATAAATTTCAGAGCCGCTATAAACAAAGCCTCTACCTTTGCAAAGTGCAACAATTTTGTCCATGGTTTTTTCAGAATTTTTCATTATTATAACTCCTTTTGGCGTATATGGCTTATACGCTCAGTTTTATTATGAATATAAGTTTAACTTTCGACAGTAAAAATGTCAATATATAAAAATAGACAATTAACAATATATATTCTTCCTTTTTATATATTTGTTTACACAGATTTTATATATGAATAGAATTTGAACCAAATTTTCCAGTTCTTTAAAATTGTTTCACAGTCCATTCATAATGTGTTCACAATTTCGGAAAAAAGCATGATATACTAATACTCGTAAAGCACAAGAGATTCAATCAAATGCATTACGAATTAAATATTTCGCAACTTATCGATATGCCGCATTTTTGAATGCACCGAATAATATTTCCCCCTTTTTGATTGTTCGGCATGGCAGTGCAATGATTATTGATTTTCTTTACTTTAAAAACCCCTCTTTTTCCCTATTCTTTTTTTGAAGTGTGGAAGGCTTTTAAAAAACTTTCCCCCTTCCGCACTTCCTCCCCCTTTTAATTAGCTCATATCTTTTTTCTATATATTCCTTTTTCTCTTTTTCTCTTTTTTCTTTTTAGGGATTAAAAAAATCCCACTCCCCAAGTATGTAACGAAAGGCGACGGCTTTAGAGCCGTCGTTTTCCGTTGTTTGATTAAACTTTTATAAAATCGTTCTTATTATAACTATAACAAATACAATAATCGTGAAAAACAAAACAAAATATCCTGAAATTGACAAATATTTTATAAGCTTTGAACATATATTCTTTGCTCTTTCTATATCCGAAAATATTGAAGATATTTTTTCATCTGTTAAATTTTTTTCTCTTACATCTTGCACATCAATATTTTTAACCAATTCATCTAAAGTTATATTAAAATAGTCACTAAGCATAACTAAACGCTGAAAATCTGGATAAGATTGTCCGGTATCACATAGTTAAAGATATTGGTGTCATTCAATCAATCTTGCCGATAAAGCGGTAGAAGATTTCTACCTCCTGTTCCCTGCTTCCGTCCTCACCTTTGACCGCTTCATGGACAACGATTTTTTCAATCAGCGTATTCAAAAGTTCGGCGGTCAGTTCCGTTGGATTGACGCACTCTTTCATCAAGGCAATCCATTTTTCTGCGTCTGCGGCGTTCTGGCTTTCAGTGGCGATAGCGGATTGAAGCTGTTCAATCTTTGCGTCCAGTTCAGCCTGTTCGCTTTGGTACTTCCCGGACAGCATAGAGAAGTTGTATTCCGTGATACGCCCCGCCGCCCAGTCCTCATACATCCGGGCAAACAGGGTATCGACTTCGGCTTTCCGCTTCTCTGCCTTTTTCAGTTCTGCGGCCTGCTTCTTTCTTGCGGCGGCCTGTCCCTTATCAGTGGCATTTAACAGCCGCTTCAAGAGCCGTTCTTCATCATGCTGTACCAGCCCCGACCAGTATTGCAGACGGGAGAGGACATAGGCGTAAAGCACATCATAGCGGATATAGTGCATGGAGCATTGGCGTGTGCCCTGTCCGTACTTGCTACAATGATAATGGCCGTAAGGCTTGCTGTTCTGCCTGTTCTCCCCATAGGACAGCGACCAGCCGCAATCCGCACATTTTACCAATCCGGAAAAAATCTGCGTTGTACCATCCTTGCACTTCCTGCGGCGGTTTGCTATCTGCTCCTGTACCTGCCGGAAAACCTGCTCGCTGATAATCGGCTCCTGCGTATTCTCCACCCGCACCCATTCACTTTGGGGCTTGCGTACCCTCCGCTTGTTCTTAAAGGAAATATTTGTTTCCCGGTAGTGGATGGTATGGCCGATATAGGTTTCATCTTTCATAATGCTCTTGACCTGCGCTATCGTCCA